>DASRJR010000079.1:0-26302 GCA_035649395.1 Vicinamibacterales bacterium | reverse complement strand
GCCGAGATGATCGTCTGGCACGACGTGCAGACGATCGCGCGGCCGCCGCGGGGGAGCGGGGACGTGAAGCTGACCTGCGTGCGTCTGAGCCGGAGGACCCGCAGGCTCCGCACGACCTCCTTGCAGTGCGGGCAGCGGGCGGGGAGTTCGAGCGTGTAGACCGCGCCGCCCTCCCATTCAGGCGGGATGCTCTCCGCCGTCGATGACAGCACGTAGACCTCGTCGTCTTGAACGGCGACGAGACAGAGCGGACATTGCGTGGCGCCGTCTGGAAGGTGCTCGCCGCACGCGGTGCATGTCCGCATCGCGCTCCGATTCTACAGCCGCACCGGTCCGCGCTCGTCAACGATTGGGACACAATGGGCCGCCGTGGGCGCCTTTCTCGCGCGTCGCCTCCTGCTGACCGTTCCGGTGCTCCTTGGCGTGGCGACGCTCGTCTTCTCGCTGATTCACGTGATTCCGGGCGATCCGGCACAAGCCATGCTCGGCGAGACGGCGTCGTCGTCGGACGTCGCCGACCTGCGTCAGCGTCTCGGGCTCGACCGGCCGCTGCCGGTGCAATACGCCGCGTTCCTGGGCGGGCTGCTCAGAGGCGATCTGGGCAGGTCGCTGCGGACCGGAGAGCCGGTTTCGACCCAGATCGCCGAGCGCATCCCAGCGACCTTCGAGCTGGCGATCGCAGCGATGATCGTTGCGGTCGGCGTGGCGCTTCCGCTCGGTATCGCGGCGGCCGTCTGGCGGCGCACCCTCGTCGACCACGTGGCGATGACCGCGGCCATGGCCGGCGTCGCCATTCCCAATTTCTGGCTCGGGCCGCTGCTTGCGATTGTGTTCGGCGTCGAGCTCGGATGGTTGCCGGTCTCCGGCAGCGGCGGGCTCGAGCACCTCGTGCTGCCGGCGGTGTCGCTGGGCGGTGCGCTGGCCGCGATCGTGGCGCGTATGACGCGGGCGACACTCCTCGAGGAATTGCGGCAGCCGTACGTGCAGGCGGCGCGCGCGCGCGGTGCGTCGCGGACGTGGGCCGTGATCGGTCACGCGTTCCGGAACAGCCTCGTTCCGGTCGTCACCATCGTCGGCCTGCAGTTCGGCGCCGTGCTCACGGGTGCAGTCATCACCGAGACGATTTTTTCGTGGCCGGGTGTTGGCCGGCTGCTGATTCAGTCGATCTCGTTTCGCGACTATCCGGTGGTGCAAGGCTGCATCCTGCTGATCGCGGTGACGTATGTCGCGGTCAACCTCGCGACCGACCTGCTCTACAGCGTCCTCGATCCAAGGATTCGTCTCGAATGACGAGGGCGGGCGGCATCATCGTGGCCGTGGCGGTGCTGATGGCGCTGGCGGGTCCGCTGCTCGTGCCGTTCGACCCTGCCACGCAGTACCTCGCGCTGCGCCTCGAGGGGCCGACGGCGGTGCACTGGTTCGGGCTGGACGAGCTCGGACGCGACGTCCTCGCTCGGGTGCTCGCGGGTGCTCGGATCTCGTTGATGGTAGGCATCGTCGTCGTCGGAGTGTCGGCGAGCGTGGGGACCGTACTCGGTTCGGTGGCGGGCTACTTCGGTGGACGTCTCGACGAGATGATCAGCCGTCTGATCGACATTCTGCTGGCGTTTCCAGGGCTGCTGCTGGCGATTGCACTGGTGGCCGTGCTCGGTCCGAACCTGACCAACGTCGTGCTGGCATTGTCGTCGATCGGGTGGGTCGGGTACGCGCGATTGGTGCGTGGCCAGTCGCTTCAGGTGCGAGAGCTGGAGTACGTGCTCGCCGCACGCGCGGCAGGAGCGACGAGGGTGCGAATCGTCACACGACACGTGATCCCCGCCGTCCTGCCAGCTGTATCGGTGCAGGCGACGCTCGGAATGGGCGGCGCGATTCTCTCGGAAGCGGCGCTGAGCTTTCTGGGATTGGGCGTGCAGCCGCCGACGCCAAGTTGGGGAACGATGTTGAGCTACGGACGCGCGCACCTGCTCGACGCGCCACACGTCACGATCTTTCCGGGGCTGGCGATCGCTGTGCTGGTCCTCGGGTTCAACTTCCTCGGAGACGGGCTGCGCGATCGGCTCGACCCAAAAACCATAGGTGATTAGTGATCTTTGATTCGTGATTCGTTGGTGATTGTTGATTGCTGATGGTTGATTTATCGATGATTGCGGAATCGCCTGCGGCGCGCCTCCGTTTCTCTTCTTTCAATCAACGATCAAAGATCACCAATCAACAACGAATCACTAATCAAAGATCACAATTCGCAAATAGCTGGGCGGCCCTATGGTCCGGTGAGGGCCGCATAACTTCGGTCGGCGGCGCGGGCCGCGGTGAGGTGGCCGAGGCGACGGGCGGCGTCGCCCAGATAGCGGAACGCGCTCGGGTCGATTGGCATTCGCGTCGTGGCGCGCTGCAGCGTTCGCTCCGCCCGGGTCACGTCGCCCGAGAGGTAAAGGGCGCGTCCGTACAGCGCCAAGGCTTCGCTGGTGGCGTTGCCGTCATCGGCGGCTGGCTTGAGCGCGGCCAGTGCCTTCCTCAGCGCCGCGGGATCATCCTGACGATCGGCCGTCTGCAACCAGACACGTCCGAGCGCGACGTGGACCATCTGCGCGTTGGGATGGCGCTCGACCGCCCGGCCCAAGGTCAGTACGGCCTCATCATGGCGGCCGAGTCGCGCGTACGTGAGACCGAGGCTGACGAGGCGTTCGGGGCGGGATGGTTCGAGTGCCGCGAGCGCGTTGAGTTGATCGATCGCTTCTTCGTGACGACCGAACTCGAAGTACGTGGCCGCGAGCTCCTGGCGGGCGGCGGCGAACGTCGGACTGATGTCCAGCGCGCGCGCCATCGCGCGGAGCGCGGGCTGACGCTCGCCGCGATCGCGCAGGCACAGGCCGAGCAGCAGGTGCGCTTCGGCGAGGCGATCGTCGATCGAGACCGCCTTGCGAAGTGGCTCGATGGCGCGCTGGCTCATGCCGCCGCGGTAGTAGGCGAGCGCGAGCTTGTAGAGGATCGGGGCGGCGCGATCGTCGATGCTGAGATACCGCTGGTAGTACGTCGCCGCGGTGCCGTGTTGCCCGCTCGCGGCACTCACGTCGCCCAGCAGCTCGATCGGCCGCAGCGCCGTCGGATCGAGCGATTCGGCTCGGCGGAGGTCCCGCACGGCGGTGGTGTAGTCGCCGCGCCGGCGATACGTGTCACCGCGCTTGAGGTGCGCGAGCATCGACGAGGGCTTCAAGACGAGGGCGCCGCTGAACGCCTCGATAGCATTGAAGGTCTGCCCGGCGGCGAGCGCCTCGTCGCCGACGACCAGCAGGCGACGGAATTCCCGCTCCTTCCGCACGTCAGCCCAGACCAGCACGGCCGCGACAATCGCGACCGCCACGCCGACCGACAGGATCAGAGACGGTTTCATGAGGGATGAGGGGAAATGGGGTCGGGAGTCATTTTACGAAATTCGAAATGACTCCCGACCCCATTTCCCGACCCCATCTTCTGTGCAGCGGAACTTCCGGCCGGTCGCGGGGTCTAATCTGCTCGAAGGGACGGTGTTACACTTCATGCAGACGCCCACTTCTGGAGGCCTGGTGAAGAACGCCGGCGCAATTGGCTGGTCTGAGGTCGACACTCGCGAGGCCGCGCTCATCGAGCGCTGCACCACCGGAGATGAGGTCGCGTGCGCGGACCTGGTGGCGACCCACCAGCGCATGGTTTACACCCTTGCACTGCACCTCCTGCAAGACCGGGATGAGGCCTTGGACCTCTCCCAGGAGGTCTTCCTTCGGGTCTTCCGCACTCTCTCGAGCTTCCGCGGTCAGTCCAGTCTCCGTACCTGGATCTATCGCATCGTCATCAATCAGGCGCGTAATCGGCAGCGGTGGTGGCGGCGGCGCCACCGGTCGAGCCAGGTCTCTCTTGACGAGCACTTGCAGCAGTTTGGCGACCTCGAGTCCAAGGGCGAGATGCTGCCCGATCGGCTGCTCGCCAGCAAGGAGACCGCTTCGCGGATCTGGCGCGCACTCGATCTGCTTCCGTTCGACCAGCGCACAGCGCTGATCCTGCGTGAAGTCGACGGTCTGCGCTACGACGAGATCGCCTTTTCACTGGGCGTCGCCGTGGGCACCGTGAAGTCGAGGCTCACGCGGGCGCGGCAGGCGCTTCGCGCCGAACTCCTGGGGTTGCGGTCATGATCCCCTACGTCGGCTGCGAGTACGCGCGCGAGCACCTCGGTGCGTTTGTCGACGGCGAGCTCGCGGTGGCCGAGCAGGTGGCGGTCGAGTCGCATCTGCGCTGGTGCCGGACGTGTGCGGCGCGTGTCGAGGACGTGCGGCTCATCGGCGACTCGATTCGAACCGGTTCCGCACAGCCGCTCGATCGCGAGGAGACGCAGGTCATCAACGATCTCCATGCGGACGTGCTGATGCGGATCCGCACTGAGCAGGAGCTGTCGCTGGCCTCCCGGATGCGCGACATGTTCGCCGACATGCGTCTGTTCTGGCCTGCCGTCGGCGCAACCGCCGCGGTGGCGCTGTGTGTCGGCGTGGCCTTCAGCGTGCTGCTGCTCGCCACACGCGAGCGTCCGGAGTCGCTCGCCGCGATGATCGACAGCTTGTCGAATCCAGGTTCGGAGCGCAACCCGCTGCGACCCGGCAATACCGCTCGCCACAATTCACTGTGCGAGTGCTATATCGACAGCAATCGCGCCGGCGGAATTTCAATTCCGCGCGTGCTCGACGACGGCGCCGGCTTCGAGGGCATCGGGAATGAGGATGCGATGTTCGCCGTGGCAGCCGTGGTGACGCGCGATGGACGCGTGTCCAACTACGAAGTGCTGTCGTCGGAGCGCATGGGCGAGCGCGAGAAGCCGGTCCATGCCAACGACATGGCGAAGATGCTCGACGCCGTGCGCCAGTCGCGCTTCGAGCCGGCTCAGACGTCGCTCGGGCGTACGGTCGCCGTAAACATGGTGTGGCTGATGGTCGTCACCACCGTGCAGACGCCGCCGGCTCCGCGTGCGACGACCACCGTTCGAGTGACGCCAACCGTGCACCCGCCGGCGGAGATCACGCCGCCCGCGTCGCTCGAGCAGCCGCCGATCAAGCGCTCGCAGCGCGCCGTCGACTCAACGACGGCCTGAACCTGCCGCCGCGGCGGGCGCCTGCACCTCGGTGCCCGCCAGGTTGTTCAGCGCGTCGATGACCCGCAACATCACGCCGCGGCCCGGTGCCGTCCCTTCCAGGACCAGTTCAAACTGTTCGTACTTCGAATCGGCGATTCCGTCCTTCGGGTAGATCGCCTGCCAGCGATCGCCGTCGAGCGAGTACTCGGCCTTCTGAATCGCGGAGTTCGTGTCGCGTGCGTCGAAGGCAATCGTCACCCGATTGTTGTCGCGCCGCGTGGCCGACACGGTGATCGACGGCGGCGAGTTGTCGACCTCGAACGTCGTGCTCTCCATCGCCCCGGTGAGCGCCGTGCCGGGCGAGTTCGACGGTGCGTCTGTGGCGACGACGCGGATCAGGTATCGGCCATTGGGCACTGAGGTCGTGTCCCACACGAGGATGCCTTCGCTGAGCCCCGTCTTCAACGGCTTCCACGCCGTCTCGCCTTCGCGGCGGTAGGACACGTCGTAGTTCAACTCGTCGCGGTTCTCGTCTTCAGCGCGCCAGATGAAGGTGAGCAGGCCCTTCTGATACGTGCGGCGTCCGAGCGTCGGCGACGAAGACTGGTTGCCGCCTCCGGTGGCGACCGCACGACGCTCGGGTGGATCGCCCTCGAACCCGGCGATCTCGGGATCGGTGGGGAAGGGCCGCTGAAAGACCGTGCCTGGAGGCTGAACCGTGATCGACGTCACCTTCGGCCGCAGATTGCGCGGCAGGTAGGCCGCCGTCACCGAGGTGAGCGCCGGCGATTCTCCCCGTGCTGCGCCCAGCACGGCGCGCCACTGCAGATAGCGCGCCCGCGGGCTCGCGATCTGACTGCCATCGCGATCGGTGTACGGTGCGGACCAGTCGCTCCACGTGTCGTCGGGCGTTCTCGTGTTGCCGGAGCGTGTAGAAATCTCGACGCGGCCGCCGAGTACCGGCGCGTCTTGCCACTTGATCGTTCCCCAGAGCGCAACTGTCTGCGCATCGCGGACGTCGGACGTATACGTGCCGCGATCGGCGCGGGCGCCGCCCAGCCGAATGAGTTTGCCCGGATTCGACGTGGCGAGCAGAATCCGGCCTTCGCGCTCGGCCACGATGCTCGTGATCTGCTGCGCGTTGGCGCGCGCGATGAGCGTCGGTTGGAATGGATCGCCCGAGAGACGGTAGATCTTCCCTTTGTTGCCCGTCGCCACGAGCACAGTGCCGCCAGGTTCGAACGCGACGTCGTACGGCAGGTCCTCTCGCGATTCCCAGATCTGGTCCCACGCGCCATCAGGGAGAATGCGGAAGACGCCGCCGGCCGTCGGACCGCCTCGCGCCGGAGGTGCACCGCCGGTTTGAAGGGGCGCGGGCGCGCTGTCAGCGACGGCGACCACCGTGATCTCGGTCGTGACGTTTGGCGTGAGCGCGGGCGGCGGTGGCTCGGGCGCCGACGACGGCGAGGTGCGATCGGACCCTGCGCCCGGGGGACGCCCGCTGACGGCGGCAACGTAGATGCGTCCTTCGCTATCGACACGCAGCGCACGCACCTCGTTGTAGCTCGAATCGAGCAGCACGAACGCCTTGCCAGTCGCGTCGATGCGGAACACGCGACCGGGGGATTCGGTTCCGGCGAGGAGCCGGCCGTCGCGGTCGATGGCCAACGCCATCGCATGCGTGGCCTTGGTCTCGTAGAACGGCGTGCCCTTGCCGTCCGGCGTGATCTTGTAGACGACCCCCTTGTCGCCCGTCGCGGCGAACACGTTGCCGGTGCGATCGACGACCAGGCTCCAGATGTAGCGATCGGGCGGATCGAACAGCACACTGCTCTTGCCGGCTGCATCGACTCGGTAGATCTTCCCGTCGGGGGACGTCCCGACATACACCCCGCCGCCGGGCGCAATCGCGAGCGCGTGCACTTCGAGCTCCTCGGCGTCGAAGAACGTCGAGCCCCTGCCCGACGGATCGATCCGATAGACGACTCCTTCGTTGCCGCTGCCGGCGTAGATCGACCCATCTGGCCCGGTCACGACCGTCCAGACGAACGGCGCGGTCGAGTCGTAGACGTTGGTGGCCGTCGGCCCGAGCATCAGGCGGCCGAACGAATCGATGGCGAGATTTTCAACTTCGCCGCGAAGGAAGTCGGCCTCAGTCGAGACTTGCCAGAAAGTCGGTAATGCGGCCTGCGTGGCTGCTGTGAGCAGGACGAGGATGAGCGTGAGCAGAAGCGAAATGCGTTTGTACATGGGAACTCGAAACTCAAACCTCAAAACTTTTTGAGTTTCGAGCTTTGAGTTGACGATCACTCCTCGAGCGGAACGGTCAGCGTGCGCGTGCCGGTGACCGCAAAACCCGGCGCGATCTCCCACTCGCCGACGAGCGCGCTCTGGAGCGGGCGGAAGCTGCCGCCGTTGCGATCGGCTTCCATGACGGCGAGCACCGAGCCGGGCAGCGCTGCCAGCGGCTCGCCTCTCACGACGGCGCCATCGTCACGCGTGACCAGGCGGACGTAGAGACGATTGTTCTTCCGCGCGCCGTTGAGGACGCGAATCATCTGCGGCAGCCCCCGCGTCTGCATCGGCTGGACCTGCAGCTCGCGTCGCTCGAACGTTCCCAGCTGCGCGCCGTCGGCCACCATCACGGTGACGCTGCCGCGCGCGTTGGCGGGGACCTGGATCGGGACCGACCGCGTCACCTGCTCGCCGCGATACGTGCGCAGCGAGACGTTCACGTCGACCGTCGATCCGGGCTTGATCCGTGTCGCGCCAACCCAGACGCGCTCGATCGTCGCGCTGCGCGGCTGTTCGCTGGCGTCGATCTCGAGGTTCAATCCCGAGAACTCGACGTCCTCGAACGCGTTCCTCAGCAGCAGGTTGATTGGCCCGACCACCGACGCGGCGGCGCCGACCGACGGCTGATCGCCGGTGAACAGATCCTCGAACGACAGATCGCCGTACTTCTTCAGCGTGGCCGAACCGCGTAGCGCATACGTGCCGACGCCATTCTGCCGCTCGTACGATGTCAGCGTGTTGAGGATCGACACGTAGGCCAGCAGCGGTGTCAAGAGCTGATCGCGCACCATGCTGATGTTGAACGTCTTGCGCGCGCCGCGCTCCGAGTTCAGCGTCAGCTTGATCGGAATCATCGACGGCCCCGGGCCGAGCGTCCCGGCAATCGTGGTGGCGCGATCCTGCTGGATGATGCCGATGACATCGCCGGTGCTGGCGATTTTCTGCGACGCGGCGAGACTTGGAAGGATGCCGAAGACGTGCGCGCGCGTCATCGGGAACCGCGTCGGCCCGAGACCGTAGAAGGGGTGACCGAACGCGTAGACGTGATCGCCGTCGATGTGCGTGACCGTGCCGGTGGCGCCAACTTCGAGGTCGCCGTTGAGCAGCGCGACACCGATCGGATCGCCCGGCCGCAACGGTGCCGATGCCGCCGCCCGCGCGTCCGGTGCCAGCTGGAGCGATCCAGTCTGGATCGGCAGGAAGCCCTGATCGCGGAAGGCCGTGGCAATCGGGTCGATGATCGTCGGCTCGAACCCGCCGAAGGACAGTGGCGTCGCAATCGGACGCAGCAGCGTGCCCATGCCCGCCGTGACCGAGCCTTCGCTGCCGAGCACCTGCACGTCTGATGGGCTGTCGGCGAACGGGCGCATCCAGGCAAATGCCTGTCGCAGCGAGGCGCGCAGACCCTCTTGCGTCAGCGGCAACGGCAGGTCGACACGAGCCACTTGCCGTCGCGCGGTCGGCAGCGTCGCGTCCTCACGCATCTCGTCGATCGGGGTGATGCCCGCAATCGGCTCTTTCGGGAATTGCCCCAACGAATACGACACTGCGCCGACGAGCCGCCCATCGATGTAGACCGGGCTGCCACTCATGCCAGCGATGACGCCGGTGTTGGCAAGCGGGCCCCCTTCGAGGCGCGCGAGAATCAGATTTCGCCGGGTGCCGACGCTATTGCGCAGAACGCCGATGATGTGGACCTTGAACTCGTCGAGGCGATCGCCTTCGAAGACGGTGCGGCCGACGCCGGTCATGCCAGGCCGGACTTCGTCGATGGGGAAGGTTCGTGTTTGTGCAGGAAGCCCGACAGCCAGGGCCAGGAGGACGGCTATGACCAGAACGCCGGAACGCATCTTCATGGGGGAATCGCTCACGTTGATGATACGGGCAAATCTCTGAAACTGCTAGGATCACGCGCGCGAGCGGTGGTCCGTCTCCAGGAAATCCTGTGAACGTGCCCCGATCCTGTCTTGACAGTGTATCGGCCGCTGCGCTACCGTCGATGCACGAGTTTGTCTCCGATGCGGCATTCGTTTAGCTTCTTCGGCCGTCCCGCCTACGCCAGCTACTGGTGGTGGTATGGGACTGCGACTGAGGAGGCGACTGCCGTCTGAGACACGCGCAGCGAGCGTTCGAGCAAGACCCCAAACGCCTCTTCAGCCAGACCGGTTGAAGAGGCGTTTTTCTTTATGTCACTTCTCTGCGAGACCGTGACCGGCCGTTCAATGGCCGAGCTGACGACCGCACGCGACAACGCGACGGCCGGCGACCTGGTCGAGCTGCGCCTCGACGGCGTCGCCGATCTCGACGTGGCCGCGGCGCTCCACGGCCGATCTCGCCGCGTGATCGTGACCTGCCGGCCGACCTGGGAAGGCGGCGCCTTCGATGGCAGCGAGGAGGAGCGTCGCCGGATTCTGATGCAGGCGCTGACGCTTGGTGCCGACTTCGTGGACGTGGAATGGCGGGCGGGGTTCGACGACGTGATCGGGCATTCGCCGTCGCGTATCGTCCTTTCGTCTCACGACTTCGATGGCGTGCCCGCCGACCTCGTCGACCGCGCTCGACAGATGCGCGGCGTCGGAACGGGCTTCATCAAGATCGCCGTGACGGCGTCGCGCCTGAGCGACACGCTCGCGTTGCCGGGTATCGCCAAGGGTGGCAATGCGGCCGTGATCGGCATGGGCGAAGCCGGCGTTCCGTCACGTCTGCTCGCGTCGCGCTACGGGTCGGCGTGGACCTATTCGGGCGATGGCGTCGCTCCCGGACAGCTGCCGTCGTCGCAGATGATCGGGCTCGGGTATCGGCGGGTCGGGCCGGCGACTCGGCTGTTCGGTGTCGTCAGCACGAACGCGCTGCACTCGTTTTCGCCGGCGATGCACAACGCGGCGTTTTGTGCATCGGGAATCGATGCCGTTTACATTCCGCTGCGAGCGGCTGACTTCGACGACTTCCTCGCCTATGCGGCGGCGATGCGCATCGAGGGCGCCAGCATCACGATTCCATACAAACTGGACGCGCTGCGTGCGGCGGGCCGCGCGGACGATCTCACGCGCTCGGTTGGCGCCGCCAACACGATGCGACGGTGCGGCGAAGTCTGGGAGGCAACCAACACCGACGTCGCCGGGTTTCTGGTGCCGCTGGAAGCTGCCTACGGCGCTCCGCTCGCTGGCGTGCGCGCGTCGGTGCTCGGTGCCGGTGGCTCATCTCGCGCCGTGATAGTCGCGCTGTGCTCGCGAGGGGTGCAGGTGACCGTGCACGCGCGACGGGCCGAGCCGGCGCGCGGGCTGGCCTCGTCGCTCGGCGTGCGCGCAGGCGAGTGGCCACCGCCGGCTGGTTCGTGGGACCTGCTCGTCAATTGCACACCGCTGGGTGGCGTGGGGAAGCGCGAGGAGTCACCACTCGGACGCGATCAACTCACGGGTGGGTTCGTGTACGACCTGACCTATGGCGCGGCGGAATCGGCGTTGATTCGTGACGCGCGTGAGATGGGCTGTCGCACGCTGGACGGACTGCCGATGCTGGTGGCGCAAGCGGAGCGACAGTTCGAGTGGTGGACGGGACAGCGGCCGATGCCCGGCGTCATGGCCGACGCGATTCGCACACACGTAGCGCGCGGGCTTTAGCCTGCGCGGAGACAGGCAGAGCGCGGGCGGAGACAGGTAGAGCGCGGGCTTCAGCCCGCGCGGAGAACAACATGTTGGCAACGGCGGAACGAATGAAGATTACGAGCTTCGACGAGTTCAAGGAGCTGGCGCAGCGCGGCACGTTCGTGCCCGTCTACAAGGAAATCGTCGCCGACATGCTCACGCCTGTCTCAGCGTTTCTGAAGATCGCCGAGCACTCCGACTACGCGTTCCTGCTCGAGTCCGTGGAAGGCGGCGAGCACGTCGGCCGCTACTCGTTCCTCGGCAAGGACCCGTTCCTCATCCTGCGATCGAAGAGCGGCAAGACCATCATCGATCGCGCCGGTCAGACCGAGGAGTCGGATCAGTCGTTCGTCTCCGCCCTCCGCGAATTGATGGCCGGGTTCCACGCGCCGTTCGTGCCTGGTTTGCCGCGCTTCACCGGCGGCGCGGTCGGATACCTCGGCTACGACGCTGCCGCCTGGTTCGAACCGGTCCGCCTGCAGGACACCACTGCCAGCGACGAGGAAGCCGGCTTCATGCTCTTCGACACCGTGCTCGCATTCGATCACGTGCGGCACCGGATTCTGATCATCGCCAACGCGCGCATCACCGGCGACGAAGACCTCGAGTCGCTCTATCAGTTCGCGTGCGCCAAGATCGACTTCGTCGAACGCGAGCTCGATCGCACACTGTCCAAGCCTCAGCGCACCGAGGCCGAGGCGTTCGAGGTGACCTCGAACGTCAGTCGAGCGGAGTTCGAGCAGATGGTGCGGACGGCGAAGGAATACATTGCCGCCGGCGACATCTATCAGGTCGTCCTGTCCCAGCGATTCGAGGCGCCGCTCGCCGCCGACCCGTTCACGGTGTATCGCGCGCTGCGCCACGTGAACCCGTCCCCGTACATGTATTTTCTTCGCGTGGGCGGACGGTCGATCGTCGGCTCGTCGCCAGAGATGCTCGTGCGCGTGGAGGGACGTCGCGTCGAGACGCATCCGATTGCCGGCACGCGTCCGCGCGGCCGCACCGAGGACGAAGACGTGCGGCTGGCCGAGGAGCTGAAGCGCAACGAGAAGGAGCGCGCCGAGCACGTCATGCTCGTCGACCTCGGCCGCAACGACGTGGGCCGCGTCGCCGAATACGGCACCGTGCGCGTGCCGACCTACATGGCGCTCGAGCGCTACTCGCACGTCATGCACCTCGTATCGGTCGTCGAAGGTAAGCTCGACCAGCAGCACGATCGCCTCGATGCGCTCGTGGCGTGTTTTCCCGCCGGCACCGTGTCAGGTGCGCCAAAGGTGCGTGCGATGGAAATCGTCGCAGAGCTGGAGAACAGACGGCGCGGTGTGTATGCCGGCGCGGTCGGGTATCTCGACTTCGCCGGCAACCTCGATTTCTGCATCACAATCCGGACCGTCTTGATCGAAAAGGGGCGGGCCTACGTCCAGGCAGGCGCGGGCATCGTCGCCGACTCGAATCCCACGGCCGAGTACGAGGAAACGCGCGACAAGGCGCGCGCCGTGATTCGCGCCTTGGAGCTCGCGCAGGCAGGTTTATGACTGACGCTGTAATGCAAAATGCAGAATTCAAAATGCAAGACGGCGGGACCGCTACCGACTTCCCGCTTGTGCATCCTGCATCTCGCACTTTGCATTTTGCATTCTGAATTTTGCATTACACGGCGGACCGCTAGGTCCGCCTGAGAGAAACATGGTTCTCGTCATCGACAACTACGACTCGTTCACTTACAACCTCGTGCAGTATCTGGGCGAGCTCGGCGCCGACGTCCGCGTCCGGCGCAACAACCAGGTGACGCTCGGCGAGATCGAGGCGATGGCGCCGGACCAGATCCTGATCTCGCCCGGTCCGGGTCGTCCGGAAGATGCCGGCATCACTCCCGATGTGATTCGGCGATTCGGTCCGCGAACGCCGATTCTGGGTGTGTGCCTGGGCCATCAAGCGATCGGCATGGTCTACGGCGGCACCATCTGCCGCGCGAAAGTCCCGATGCACGGGAAGACGTCAACCGTCGTGCACGACCGCAAGGGCGTGTTCTCCGGCATCAACGAGCCGTTTCTCGCCGGCAGATACCACTCGCTCGTGATCGCCGCCGACACGGTGCCGGCCGATCTCGAGGTCGCCGCGCGCACGAAAGAGGACGGCACCGTCATGGCCGTCCGCCATCGCGCGTACCAGGTCCACGGCGTGCAGTTTCATCCCGAGTCGATCCTGACCGAAGAAGGACGACGGATCCTCCGGAATTTCTTGGATCTGTGATGCTCACCCCGCTGCTCGAGAAGCTCGTTCGGCACGAAGACCTGACCACGGAGGAAGCGTCCGCGGTGATGAACGAGGTCATGGAAGGCCGCGCCACGCCGACCGCGCTCGCCGGGATTCTTGCCGCGATGGCGATGAAGGGAGAGCGGCCCGCCGAGATCGTCGGTTTCGCGCGGACGATGCGCGCGCACGCGGTGAAGCTGTCGGCGCCTGCCAGCGACGTGTTCGATACGTGCGGCACCGGCGGCGATCGATCGGGCACGTTCAACATCTCGTCGGCGGCCGCGGTCGTCGTCGCCGCCTGCGGCGTCAAGGTCGCCAAGCACGGGAACCGATCCGTCTCGAGCCGCTGCGGCAGCGCCGACGTGTTCGAGCAGCTCGGGGTCAACATCGCCGCGTCACCCGCCGTCGTCGAGCGCACGCTCTCGGACGCCAACATCGCGTTCTTCTTCGCGCCGACGTTCCATCCTGCGATGAAGCATGCGGGGCCGACGCGACGCGAGCTGGGGATTCGGACGGTCTTCAATCTGCTCGGGCCGCTGACCAACCCGGCCGGCGCGACACGACAGATCGTGGGCGTCCCCCGCTCGGAGTTGACCGAACCGATCGCGCGCGCGCTGATGCTCCTTGGATCGGCCCGCGCGTGGGTCGTGCACGGCGCCGACGGCATCGACGAGATCTCGACCACGGGTCACACCAAGGTGTCGGAGTGCCGCGACGGTGCCGTGAATACGTTTTATATCCACCCGTCTGATTTCGGGGTGTCGAAGGCGTCGCCCGACGAGCTGCGTGGTGGCGACGCCGTGCAGAACGCCGGGATCATCCGTCATGTGTTCAGTGGGCAGCGCGGGGCCCATCGCGACGTCGTCGTGTTCAACGCCGGCGCGGCGCTGTTCGTCGCGGGTAAGGTGTCGTCGGTCGACGACGGGATTCGCGCGGCCGAAGCGGCGATCGAGTCGGGCGCCGCGAGCGCCACGCTTGCCGCGATGGTGCGCCTGTCGAATGCGGAGGTCGTCGCGTGACGGCGGCACCGGATCTCCTGCTGGCCATCGTGGCTGCGACGCGACGCATCACCGAGGTGCGGCGCGCCCAGCTGCCCTCGTCATCGCTCGAGCGGAGCGCGGCGGAGAAGTCGCCCCGCGGCGCGGCGTTCGAAGCGGCGCTGGGCATGCCCGATCGCGTCAACATCATCGCGGAGTGCAAGCGACGGTCGCCGTCGCGTGGCGTGCTGGCGGCGCAATACGATCCGGTGGCGATCGCCACGCAGTACGAGGCCGGCGGCGCCGTTGCCGTCTCGGTCCTGACCGAGCCAACGTTCTTTGACGGCGCACTCGCGCATCTGACCGCCGTGCGTGAGCACGTCGGGCTGCCGGTGCTGCGCAAGGACTTCATCGTCGACGAATACCAACTGCTCGAGGCACGCGCCGCCGGGGCTGATGCCGTGCTGCTGATCGTGGCCGCACTCGAGCAGCGCGACCTGATCGACCTGCGCCAACGCGCGGACGCACTGGGCCTCGCGGCGCTCGTCGAGGTGCACGACGACGAGGAGCTGTCGCGGGCCGTCGACTGCGGAGCGCGGCTCGTGGGCGTCAACAACCGCAACCTGCGGACGCTGGCCGTCGATGTCGACGCCTCCGATCGGCTCGCCGCGCGGATGCCGTCGAGCGTGATCGGCGTCAGCGAGAGCGGCCTGCAGACGAGGGCGGATCTCGAGCGGCTCGCCGCTGCGGGCTACAAAGCGTTCCTCATCGGTGAGCGGTTCATGACGGCGCCGCAGCCCGCACAGGCGATCCAAGAATTGACTGCGGCGGAAAATGGGGTCGGGAGTCATTTTTCGAGATCCGTAAAATGACTCCCGACCCCATTTTCAAGATCTGCGGCATCACTCGGCTGAACGATGCGCTGCACGCGGTGCGCGAAGGTGCGACGGCCATCGGATTCGTGTTCGTGCCGACGAGTCCGCGTCAGGTCAGTCGAGATGTCGCTGCCGAGATCGTGGCGGCGCTGCCGCACAAGGTGACGACGGTCGGGGTCTTCGTGAACGCGACGGCCGACGAGATTCGCGCCACAGTGCGTGAGACCGGCATCGCGACGGTGCAACTGCATGGCGACGAGCCGGTGTCGTATGCCGATGCGCTCGACCGGCCGATCATCCGCTCAGTGACGCTCGACAACGTCGCCGAGGTCGCGGCGGAGTGGCCACCCGAGACGATGCTGCTGCTCGACAAGGCTGACCCGGTTCGTCGCGGCGGCACGGGCGAAGTGGTCGACTGGTCGCGCGCGGCGATCGTCGCGCGCGATCGAAAAACGATCCTCGCCGGCGGCCTGACGCCCGCCAACATCGAGGAGGCGATCGCGACCGTGCGGCCGTTTGGCGTCGATGTGTCGTCGGGCGTGGAAGCCTCGCCCGGTGTCAAGGACTTCGCGAAGGTCTCGCTGTTTCTCAAGAACGCGCGTGCGGCGTACGCGCAACGGTGACTCTTGTGAGTAGTTCTTCGAAGGTCCGGCTAAAGCCGGACGCTACATTTGAATCCCTCTTCGGGCGACGCGATCCCGACGCCCGCGGCTACTTTGGTGCCTACGGCGGCCGCTTCGTTCCTGAAACGCTCGTGGCGCCGATCGAAGAGCTCACCGCGGGCTACCTGGCCGCGCGCGCGGACGCCTCGTTCGCCGACGAGCTCGATCGCCTGCTGAAGCACTACGTCGGTCGCCCGACGCCGCTGTATGAGACGCGGCGGCTCGCCGAGTCGACCGGCAAGAAGGGGCTGCGCATCCTGCTGAAGCGCGAGGACCTCACGCACACGGGCGCGCACAAGATCAACAACGCGCTCGGGCAGGCGCTGCTCGCCAACCGGATGGGGAAGCGGCGCATCGTCGCTGAAACCGGTGCCGGCCAGCACGGCGTCGCAACGGCCACAGCGTGCGCGCTGCTCGGCCTCGAATGTCACGTCTACATGGGCGCCGAGGACATGCGCCGACAGGCGCTCAACGTCGTGCGGATGCAGTTGCTCGGCGCGACCGTCCGCCGTGTCGATGCCGGCAGTCGGACGCTGAAGGACGCGATCAACGAGGCGATGCGCGACTGGGTGACGAACGTCGGCGACACCTACTACTTGCTCGGCTCCGCGCTGGGGCCGCATCCGTACCCGCTGATGGTACGCGAGTTCCAGTCGGTGATCGGCCGCGAAGCGCGCCAGCAGATGCTCGATCAGGTCGGTCGGCTGCCACACATGGTCGTCGCCTGTGTTGGCGGCGGCAGCAACGCGATCGGCATCTTCGACGGGTTCATGGACGATCGCGGCGTGCGGCTCATCGGCGTCGAGGCGGGCGGCGAGCGCATCGCGCCGGGGCGGCATGCCGCGCGGTTCGCGGGCGGCAGCACCGGTGTGCTGCAGGGAACGAGGACGTTCGTGCTCCAGGATGAAGCCGGCAACATCGAGCCGACGCACTCGATTTCGGCCGGTCTCGACTACGCCGCGGTTGGTCCCGAGCACGCGTGGCTCCGCGACCTCGGGCGTACCGAATATGGCTACGTCACCGACGCCGAAGCGCTCGACGGGTTTCAGACGCTCGCGCGATACGAAGGCATTCTCCCGGCACTCGAATCGGCGCATGCCGTCGCCTACGTGATGCGCCTCGCGAACGAGGTGGACGAGGGAACGATCATTCTGATCAATCTGTCGGGGCGCGGCGACAAGGACGTGCAGAGCGTGATTGAGGCGCTGCCGAAATGAGCCGTATCGCCGAGACGTTCGCTCGCATTCGTCAGAACGGAAAGCCCGGGCTCGTGACCTACGTCACGGCGGGCGACCCTGACGTGCCGCGGACAGCGGGCATCCTGCGGGCGCTGGATGGGGCAGGCGCCGACGTGATCGAAGTGGGTGTGCCGTTCTCCGATCCCCTCGCGGACGGTCCGGTGATTCAACGGGCGACCGAGCGCGCGCTCGCGTCGGGGACGACGCTGTCGCAGGTGCTCGATCTGATCGGCTGCGTCCGCACTGAGCTTCGGGCGCCCCTCGTCATCTTCAGCTACGCGAACCCGATTCTGCGCATGGGTGCCGAGCGGTTCGCAGACCGGGCGCGCGAGGTGGGTGTTGACGGCGTCCTCATACTCGACCTGCCCATCGAGGAGGCCGACGATTCGCGGAACATGCTGAGCACACGAGGGATTGATACAATTCTCCTGCTCAGCCCGACGACGAAAGACGAGCGCGTGCGGAAGGCGGCCGCCCTTGGCTCCGGCTTCCTCTATGCGATTTCCCGTCTGGGCGTCACCGGCGCCCGCGATCACCTCGCCGAGGGGGCGCAGGGCATGGTGGAACGCATCCGTTGCGTCAGCGACCTGCCGGTGGCGCTCGGGTTTGGCATATCCCGACCCGAGCATGTGCGTGAAGTTGGCCGGTGGGCGGATGCCGCCGTCGTCGGAAGCTCGCTCGTGAGCGTGATTGCCGAGGCCGGAGCAGCGGCGGATCTCAACACCCGGGTAGAGGAGTACGTGCGTTGGCTGAAGTCCTGACCATCGAGGAGCTGCGGACCCGTATCGACGTGATCGACGAGCAGCTGGTGCGGCTGCTGAACGTGCGCGTCGCCTGCGCGGTGGAAGTCGGGCGGTTGAAACACGAGGCGGGCCTGCCGATCTATCAGCCCGACCGCGAGGCCCAGGTCTTGAGCAGCGTCAGGAAGTCGGCGACGGAGCTGGCGGGGCCGCTGACGGCGGAGGCAGTGGTGCGGATCTTCGAGCGAATCATCGACGAGGCGAGACGAGCGGAGCGGGCGGCAAGCGAACGCCGCGACAGTCCAAGTGAAACGTCGTTGTGACCTCGGCTGCGGCCGCCCGTTGGTTGGCCGCAAGACACCCGGTGGCAAGGTCGTTGTTGGACATCGCGCCTGTCGTTTCGTTGATACGGTTCTATAAGCGAGGAATGAAGCCATGGTCGTGGTGATGAAGGAACGGGCCACCGAGGCGCAGATCGATGCGGTGATCGCGCGTCTCATCGAGCTGGGCATGGACGTGCACCGATCGTCTGGTGCGACGCGCACCGTGCTCGGCGTGGTCGGCGCACACAAGATCGACTCCGAGCTGATCGGAATCCTCGACGGCGTGCACGAGGTGCTGCGGATCACCGAGCCCTACAAGCGCGCCAGCCGTGCCTTCAAGCCCGAGGACACCATCGTCACGCTCGACGATGTGCGGGTCGGCGGCGACGAAGTGATCGTCATGGCCGGTCCGTGCTCCGCGGAGACCGAAGAGCAGGTCATGGCCAGCGCCGCGGCCGTCAAGCGCGCCGGCGCCAAGATCCTGCGTGGCGGCGCGTTCAAGCCGCGCAGCTCGCCGTACAGCTTTCAGGGGCTGGGCGAACCGGGGCTGCAGATGCTTCGGCGCGCGGCCGATGCGCACAACCTGAAGCTGATCTCCGAGGTGATGGACATCAGCCAGATCGAACTGATCGCCAAGTACTGCGACATTTTTCAAGTCGGCGCGCGCAACATGCAGAACTTCACGCTGCTGCGTGAGCTCGGGCACGTGCGCAAGCCGGTGCTGTTGAAGCGCGGCATCTCGGCCACGATCGAGGAATGGCTGCTGTCGGCGGAGTACATCCTCGCGGGTGGCAACAACGACGTCATTCTGTGCGAGCGCGGCATCCGCACGTTCGAGACCGCGACGCGCAACACCTTTGACATCTCTGCGATCCCCGTCGTCAAGAAGCTCAGTCACCTGCCGATCGTCGCCGACCCGAGCCACGGCGCCGGCCGTCGCGACATGGTCGCGCAGCTGGCGCGTGCGGCGGTCGCCGCCGGAGCGGATGGCCTGATCATCGAGGTGCACAACGATCCCGACCGCGCGTTGAGCGACGGCGCGCAGTCGATGTTCCCGGCGCAGTTCGATCGGTTGATGGCGGAGCTGCGCATCATCGCGCCGGCGATCGGCCGCAGCATCTGCCTCGAGCCGGTGGCGCGGCGCGGGTGGGCTCGATAGCTGCTGCAGACCAAACTCGCCGCCTCCGCGCGGTGCGCTTCGGCGAGCCAGGCTGGAGCACCGCGCGGGAGCCGTGATCGATGTCCTTAGACGATCCTCCCTTTGAAACCATCGCCATCGTCGGCCTCGGGCTGATCGGCGGCTCCATCGCCTTGGCCGTCCGCGAACGATGGCCGTCGGTCCGCGTCGTTGCCGTCGATCGGCCGCCAGTGCTTGCGCACGCGGCGGGGAGCGGTGCGATTGATCGCGCCGCCGGCAGCCTTGCCGACGTCGGGCGACCCGATCTGCTCGTGCTGGCCGCGCCCGTCCGGCAGAATGTGCAGCTGCTCACGCAGGCCGCGCAGATGCTGAACGGCTCGACGCTCGTCACCGACGTCGGCGGCACCAAGCGCGACATCGTCGAAGCGGCGAAGGCCCTGCCGCAGGGGCTGCCATTCGTCGGCGGCCATCCCATTGGTGGAGCGGAGCACGGCGGCTTCGGCTTCGCGCGGCCCGACCTGTTCCGCGGCAAGCCGTGGATCTTCACGCCCGATCGATCGATGACCTCGGAGGCGCTCGATCGGCTCTCGCGGCTCGTCCGTGGTTTCGGCGCCAGGCCGATGACGATGGACGCGGCGGATCACGATCGGCTGATGGCGTTCGTGAGCCACCTGCCGCAGCTGACGGCGAGCGCCTTGATGGAGGTCGTCGGCCACGCCGCAGGCAGTGATGGCCTTCGCATCGCGGGGCGAGGACTCACCGACACCACCCGGCTCGCGTCGAGCCCCGCGAACGTCTGGCGCGAGGTCTGCGCGACCAATGCCGACGTGCTGAGCACCGCGCTCGATGCGCTGATCGCGACCCTGACGAAGCTGCGCGCCGATCTGAAGGAGGGTGGCGCGGTGGAACAGGTCTTCGACGAGGCCGCACGCTGGCGCGCCGAATTGATGAAGGGGCGCGAATAGAACGTTTGTGAGTGAACGCATCTTCCACATTACGACCGAGCGCGCATGGGCCGAGGCCAACGCGCAACACGCCTACACGGCGGACTCGCTCGCGACCGAGGGTTTCATTCACTGCTCGAAGGCAGATCAGGTCGTGTGGGTGGCGAATCAGCGATTCCGTGGGAGAACGGATCTCGTGCTGCTGCACATCGACCCGTCGCGCCTGGATGCGAAGGTCGTCTACGAAAACCTCGAAGGCGGCGAGCAGCTCTTCCCGCACGTCTACGGTCCCATTCCTGTTTCGGCCGTCGTCGACGTGACGCCATTTCTGCCATCCAAGGACGGTATGTTCTGTCTTGAACTTTCACTAGAAAGCACCAGAGGTGACAGAGAAACGGTTTAACAGGAGAAACGGAGCAACAGAGCACGAACAGAGCTCACTGCTTCGACCTTCGCCCTGCGGGTTGGGCGGCCGGCCGCAGGCCGGCACGCGCTGTCGCGCGTAGGACGAGAGGTTCGCGCGTTCACACAAGCAGCTTTCGTTTCATGTGCTGCTTGCGTGAATGCGCGTACCTCTCGTCCATGAGCCCAACCCGCTCAGAATCTGTGCACAGAACGTTCCTCTGTTCGGCCTCTGTTTCTCCGTTTCTCCTGTGGACCGTTGCTCCGTTTGCCTCCGTTTCGATGGACGATGAGGCAACGATCAACGTTGAGGGCGTGAGGCCGCAATGCCGGCGACGGCCTGGGGATTTTCGAGCGCTGTGAGATCGCCAGGCGGCTCGCCGAGATAGGCCGCCCGGATCACGCGTCGCATGACTTTGGCGTTGCGGGTCTTGGGCAGCTCTTTCACGAATTCGATCGTCTCCGGCCGCAGCGGCTTGCCAAGGCGGGTGGCGACGAGATTCTTCAGGCGATCAGCGAGTGGGGTGCTTCCTTCGTGTCCAGGCCGGAGCACGCAGAAGCACACGAGCGCCTGGCCTTTCAGCGGATCGGGAATACCGATCGCTGCGGCCTCGGCAACGGCGGCGTCTTCGACGAGCACCGACTCGACCTCCGCGGGCCCAAGGCGCTTACCGGCGATCTTGATCGTGTCGTCGGACCGCCCGAGGATGTACCACAAGCCGTCCTCGTCGATCGCGGCCCAGTCGCCGTGCACCCACACGCCGGGGAAGCGCGACCAATAGGTCTGCAGATACCGCTCCGGGTCGTTCCAGAAGCCGCGCGTCATGCCGATCCAGGGCGCTCGCACGACCAGCTCGCCGACCTGATTGCGAACGGGCTGACCTTTGTCATCGACGACATCTGCGGCGACGCCCGGCGGCGGTCCAGCAAAGGCCGCGGGCTTGAGCGGCGTAATGACGTTGCCGCCGACGAGCCCCCCGGACACCTCGGTGCCGCCCGAGTAATTGATGATCGGCAGCCGGCCGCCGCCGACGACATCGAAGAACCACCGCCAGGGTTCGAGGTTCCACGGCTCACCGGTCGACCCGAGAATCCGCAGCGAGGACACGTCGTGCGCACGAACCGGTTCGTCGCCGTGACGCATCAACGCCCGGATCAACGTCGGTGAGATGCCGAGGATGTTCACGCGATGGCGGGCGACGAGCGACCAGAGGCGATCGGGGCCGGGGTGATCGAGCGCCCCGTCGTAAAGCACCATCGTCCCCGCGAGCATCGTCATTCCGAGCACTTCCCATGGGCCCATCATCCAGCCCATGTCGCTGACCCAGTACATGGTCTCGCCGGACTGCGCGTCGAAGCAGTGCACCATGTCCTGCGCTGTCTTGATCGGAAAGCCGCAGTGGGTGTGGACGGCGCCCTTGGGACGGCCCGTCGTTCCCGACGTGTAGATGATCATGAAGGGCTCGTCGGCGCCGGTGCGTTCAGTCGGGCTCGAGTCCGGCTGCGGCGACACCAGATCCGACCACGCGCGATCACCAGGCCCTCCTGGCACGTCGATGCCGAGACGTGGCACGACTATCAGATGACGGACCGACGGAGCCAGGCGGAGCGCTTCGCTGGCGGTCGCCTTCATGCGTACCTGCTGCCCGCGACGCCAGAAGCCGTCAGCGGTGAACATCGCGACGGCGCCGGCGTCGACGAGACGAGTGGCGATCGCATCGGCGCCATAGCCGGAGAACAGCGGCAGGACGATGCCGCCAATCTTGATCACCGCAAAGAACGCGATGACGAGCTCCGGGCACATCGGCATGAACAGCGCGACCCGATCGCCGCTGGCGACGCCGAGCGCGCGCAGGCCATTGGCACAGCGGTTGACCTCCCGGCGCAGCTCGGCGTAGGTCAGCGTGCGCGTGACGCCCTCTTCGCCTTCCCAGCGCACCGCGTCGCGGTGGTCGGTCGGCGTGCCAAACCATTTGTCGAGACAGTTGTGGACGATGTTCATGCGACCGCCGACGCACCACTTCGGATGCGGCGGACCTGCGGACAGGTCGATGACGTCTCGATACGGTTCGTAGAACTCGATTCCGAGATCGTCGAGCACGGCACGCCAGAACCACTCCAAGTCGGTGGTTGACCGCTGCATCAGCTCGCCGTAGTCGCGCAACTCGTGCCGCCGCATGAACGCCATCAGCCGGCTGCGATCGATGTACTCCCGCGACGGACGCCAGGCGATGTCGCCGCCGAATTCGAAGTGCTCGGAGGGCACGTCGGTATTCTCCCTGATCGCAGCGGTATCGCCGCCACCGAGCGGTTCACGATCGACGAGAATGAAGCGCATGGCTTATGACCCCGCCGTCATCCTCAGCGCCTGTCGCACGCCGATCGGTTCGTTTGGCGGAGCCCTGAAGGAGTTTTCAGCGCCCCGTTTGGGAGCGATGGCGATCCGGGAGGCGATCTCGCGTGCGGACGTGCAGGCCGGCGACGTCGGCGACGTCGTGCTCGGGTGCGTGCTTCAAGCTGGCGCGGGGATGAACGTCGCGCGGCAGGCAGCCCTCGAGGCCGGTGTGCCCGAGACGGTGCCGAGCGAGACGGTGAACCGCGTGTGCGGGTCCGGGCTTCAGGCGGTCGTGCATGCGGCCGAGGCGATCAATACCGGCTACGTCGATCTTGTCGTCGCGGGTGGCACCGAGTCGATGTCCAACGCCCCGTACCTGTTGAAGGGCGCGCGCTGGGGCTATCAGATGGGGAATGCAGAGATCGTCGACTCGATGGTCGCCGAGGGGTTGACCTGCGCGATCGAGCGATGCCACATGGGCATGACCGCGGAGGAGGTCGTCAGCCGCTTTCACATCTCGCGTGAGGATCAGGACAACTTCGCCGCCGAGAGCCAACGGCGCGCGGCGGACGCGATCGGCGGCGGGTTGTTCAAGCAGGAGATCGTCGCGATCGAGCTTCCCCAAAAGAAGGGCGACCCGGTTCGAGTCGACACCGACGAGCACCCACGCGCCGGGACGACCGCAGCCAAACTCGCCGGGCTGAAGGCTGCGTTCAAAACCGACGGCACCGTAACGGCGGGGAACGCGTCAGGGATCAACGACGGTGCCGCCGCGCTCGTGGTGGCGTCGCCGGCGCGGGCGCGACAACTCGGGCGCCAACCGCTCGCAAGAATCCTGTCGTTCGCGGCGACCGGCGTCGCGCCGATCGTCATGGGGATGGGCCCAGTCGACGCCGTGCGTCTGGCGGTCCGCCGCGCGGGCCTCGCGCTGAAGGACATCGATCTGTTCGAGTTGAACGAGGCGTTCGCCGCCCAATCGCTCGCGGTGATGCGCCAGCTCGGGCTCGATTCGGCGAAGGTCAACATCCGTGGCGGCGCCATCGCGCTCGGTCATCCGATCGGCGCCAGCGGTGCGCGCATTCTGACGACGTTGATCTACGCGCTGCGCGCGAAGGGTGGCGGCCGGGGCGTGGCGTCCCTCTGCATCGGCGGCGGTATGGGGATCGCGATGGTCATCGAGGTGCCGATGTAGTGTCCGGCTTCAGCCGGACCGGCTCTCATTTCAGGGATTCACGATTTCGCTTCCTGCGGCCGACATATAGCAACGACAAGTGTTATCGTGTGACGCATCCAAAGCGAAAGCAGGATGGTCAGTTTCATGCCGACCGTAGCGGCTGCGGCGCCCCGCACGTGGTGGTCACGCCCGCCTGCGATCGGACTGTGGCTCGGTCTCGGCTTCGGGCTGTGGAACCTGCTGTGGACGCGGCTGTATCCGCTCGCCGAGGACACCGAAGGCGCGCTGCTTGCGTTCTATGGCCCGATGTTTATCGCCTGGGGGGTCATCGCATTCGTTGATGCGCGCCGGACCGGCCAGATCAAAGACGGCCTTCGTGCTGCCGTCATCGCCGCGTTCGTGACGTTCTGTGTGCTGGACGTGCTCGTGATCCTTCGCGTCAACCTGTTTCTGAACGAATTGACGGCGCGCAACGACTGGCAGACGCTGATGTCGCGGTTTCCGGCGAGCGGCTTCACGAGTCTTCGCACCTACATCAACTATCACTACCTGTCGGAAGCACCGTTCAAGATCATGGTCGCGTCGACGATTGGTCTCGTGATGGGAGTGATCGGCGCCACCATCGGTTACGCGGTCCGCAAGGCGATCAACGAACGCCTCAACGAGGCTGTTCGCTAGTGCCTCTTCCAAGTGTGCTCACCGGACTCGATTGGCCGCAGTTGGCAGTCGCGGCGGTCGCGACCGGCAGTTACGCGACGACGTCAATCGTGTTGCAGCGTGTCGTTGCCAGACGTCGCCGGCGTCACGCGTGGCGAGACGCGCGCTTCGTGTCGCAACTCATCGACCGCGCGCATGACGGCTCGCTGCAGACGACGGCTGACGTCTCGGCACTTTACCGCGATGCCGTCGGGCCGTTCGACGGCAACCATCATCGACTCGAGCGGCTGATCGACCGCGCCAGGGTGCGCCTTCGGCGGCGGTCGGAGCGGTCGCACACGCGTGGCCACGGCGATCTCGACTCACGCAGAGATCCCGCTTCGGAGCGGCTGACGCAGTTGTCGGCCAGTTGTCGGGCGGCCTGGATGGAAGACGTCATTCGGAACGCCCGAGTGTCGCTCGACGATGTCGAGCGGATTCGACTCGATGCGCAGGAGCACCTCGGAGACGCGGCCCTCGCTGAAGCGGCTGGCGAGCGCAGGAAGCGCCGTGCCCGGCAGCGCCGAAAGGCCTCTCTGGTGTGGCACGGTGTCGTCGGCGCCGGCTGTATCGCCTTCGTCCAGATCTCCCTCGTCGTCTGGCAATCGCTGCGCTGAATGAGCGAGTGTGCGTCGACGTTTCTGGAGAGAACCCTATACCCGGCGGAACTTCCAACCGGCGTCCTCCGTCCCAACCCCCGAGGACCAGCTGTGACGCGATTCTTGCTGGCCGTTGGGCTCGTGCTCAGCGCCGCCACCGCCTTCGCGCAGCCCTACGAGCGATTACCTGAGCCCGATCGAGATCGCGACATCCGCCGCGACCGGGACTGGCGCGACTGGGACGATTGGCCCTCGCGGCGCGATCGCGACGGCGTTCACCTGCGCATCCTGCGTGATTACCGCCTTGAATCGGGCGCAACCGCCCGCGAGCCGGTCGTGGTCGTGGGCGGCAGCGCGAGCATCGACGGTCATGTCGAAGACGACGTCGTGGTCATTGGCGGGCGGCTGCGCCTTGGGCCGACTGCCGTTGTCGATGGCGATGTCTTCACAGCGGGCCAGGATCCGATCATCGATCCCAAGGCACAGGTCAAAGGCAAGATCGATCAGGCCGTCGTCGATCTGCCGGCGATGAATGTGGACTGGGGCGACATGCACATGCCGGTCGGGTGGTGGCGGTTCGCCTCGTTGGGCGCCACGGTGTTACGGCTTGGTGCCGTGCTCACCATCGCGCTGCTCCTCACGGTGATCGCGCCCGGATGGATTCGCTCGATGGCCGGCCGCGCCTCGTCCACGGCCAGCGCCGGATTCCTGGGGGCGGTCGCCGAGGTCCTGTTCGTGCCGGCGATCGTACTGGTGTGCATCGCCCTGGTGATTTCGGTAATCGGGATCCCGCTGCTCGCGGCGATACCGGTGGTGATCGGGTTCAGCGCGTTGCTGTGGGTCGGCGGGTTCGCCGCCGTGGCCGTCGCGCTCGGCGCGCGGCTGCGCGGCTCACGCGGCGATCAGACG
>DASRJR010000078.1:0-30943 GCA_035649395.1 Vicinamibacterales bacterium | reverse complement strand
GTCACGACCGTGCCGTCATTCAGCGCGGGCACGCCGGTGACGATTCTCGACACACTCGACGCGCGCTACTTCACCGCTGGTCCTGGCCGCACCTATGACATCGCCCCCGACGGCCAGCAGTTCCTCTTTATCCGGACCACTGAACGAGCTGACCGGACGTCGAACGCCACGGCGACGAGCCTCGTGGTGGTCGTGAATTGGTTCGAAGAGCTGAAACGCCTGGTACCCTGATTCCTGATTCCTGACGCGATTCAGATCTCGAACGTCGCGATCACCGGCCCGTGATCGCTCGTGCCGAACTCCCGCTGCACGACGCATGAGGTCGCGCGCGCGGCGAGCGCGTCGCTGGCGAAGACGTGGTCGAGCCGCCAGCCGATGTTGCGCGCGCGCAGGTTGCGCCATGGCGCCCACCACGTGAAGAGGTCGTTGTTGTCGGGGTCGATCTTCCGGTGCACGTCGATGAGGCCGCGGCTCAAGATGCGCTCGATGAGATCGCGCTCGTCCTGCCGCTGCCCGATGATGCCGGGCTTGCGCTCCTTCGCGTGGACATCACGATCCGTGCGCGCGACGTTCATGTCGCCGCAGAGCACCAGCGGCAGCGACGCCGCCTGGAACTCGGCGGCATACGCATCCAGCGCCTCGAGGAAACGCATCTTCGCGGGAAAGTCCTTGCCGCCGTTGGGGACGTAGATGGAAGCGACGGTGGCGTGCGGGAGCCGCGCGGTGACGATGCGCTGCTCGTAGTCGAAGACGGGATGAAAGAAGGCCGGACGCTCGCTCGTCGCGGTGTGGCGGATGTGCAGCGCCACGCCCGAGTAGCCGGTCTCACCGTGCCAGCGGCACCAGTAACCCTCGAGCTCGCACAACCAGATCGGCAATTGGTCCGGCGACGCCTTGATTTCCTGCAGGCAGAGGACGTCGGGCTGCTCGCGGTCGATGAACTCCTGCAGCTCCGCTTGGCGCTTGCGGATACCGTTCACATTCCAGGTGGCTACTTTCATCTTCGACGTCGAGTATTTCACACGGGGGGAACGGGAGATCGCACTGGGATTGTTGATTTGTTGATCTTTGATTCGTGATTCGTTGTTGATTGGTGAGGGTTGATTTGTTGATTGAAAAGGAGGCGCGGTGGTCTGAACCAGCTCGCTGCTTTGTCAATCAACGATCAACACTCACCAATCAACAACCAATCACTAATCAAAGATCGATTCAATCGACGATGGTGGTCGTTCCCCCGTGTGTATGACTAACATGGGGACCGTGTTGACAACACTGGCGCTGGCGCGGCGCGTCGAGCGAGCCGAGATCGACTTCTGCGCCGTGCTCGCCCGTGTCGGCGAATCGAACGCCGGCGCGCTCGAGGTCGGTGGCGGCCGAGCGGTCTGCGGCGACCCGGGACTGCCCATGAACAAGGTGCTCGGTCTCGGGCTGGGCGTCGAGGTGACGGAAGAAGAGCTCGATGCGCTCGAGGCTTTTTACGAGGAGCGCGGCTCGCCGATCCAGATCGAGCTGTGCCCGCTGGCCATCCGAGGCCTCAGTGCACGCCTCAGCAGACGGGGATACGAGCTGCTCGGGTTCGAGAGCGAGATGGGACGCGCGGCCCCGTTCGATCCGATCGATACCCGCGACGTGCGTGCGATTCGGATCGAACGCACGAGCAACGCGCACGACGAGGAGGTTTGGAATCGGGTCGTCTCCGAAGGTTTCATCGCTGCGGAGGAGCCGCCGACCGTTCCGCCGCCCAAGGACGTCTTCGAAGCGACGTCCGCCATCATGCGCGGTTTCGTTCACGCGGGCATCGCTCGCTACCTCGCGTTCGCCGACGGCGACGCCGCCGGAGGATGCGCGACCTTCCAGGCTGACGGCGTGCTCGGCATCTTCGGGACGGCGACGCTGCCGCAATACCGGCGCCGCGGCGTCCAAACGGCGCTCGTCTCGCGTGCGTTGACGGATGCGCGGCCCGATATCGATCTCGCAATTGCGACCACCGAGGCAGGGAGCACTTCGCAGCGGACCTTCGAGCGGCTCGGTTTTCGGCTGCTCTATACGAGGGCGATCCTGGTCAGGCCGTAATGCAGAATGCTCCATCGCGCAGCCGGGTTTTCTGCATTCTGAATTCTGCATTACTCGCTATCATTCTCCTGCCTGTGCTCCAACGTCCCCGAATCGTCCTGCTCGCGGCGCTCCTGCTGCTGCCCGCGCCGCAAGCGCGCACCCAGCCGCCGGCGCCGCCGGTCACGTCGCCGCTCGAGCAGTTCGGCGCGGCCATCGGTGACGATTACTTTCTCGCGACGTACTCGCAGCTCGAAACGTACTGGAAGACGCTCGATGAGCAGTCGGATCGGATGCAGCTGGTGGACATCGGCCGCACCGAGGAGGGCCGGACGCAGTGGATGGCGGTCATCTCGGCGCCGGAGAATCTGAAGATGCTCGACCGCTATCGTGATATCTCACGTCGCCTGGCGCTCGGTGAGGGACTGACCGAGGAACAGGCACGCGCGCTGGCGATCGAAGGCAAGGCGGTCGTCTGGATCGACGGCGGCCTGCACGCGAATGAAGTGCTCGGCTCGCATCAGCTGATCGAAACCGTCTATCGGCTGGTGAGCCGATCGGACGACGAGACACGACGCATCCTGCGCGACGTGATCGTGCTGGCCGTGCACGCCAACCCCGACGGCCACGAGCTCGTCGCCAGCTGGTACATGCGCGAGCGTGATCCGCTCCAGCGCTCGCTTTCCGGCGTGCCGCGGGCGTATCAGAAGTACGTCGGGCACGACAACAACCGCGACTTCTATCTGAACAGCCAGGCCGAGACGATCAACATGAGCCGCGTGCTCTACACGGAGTGGTTCCCGCAGATCGTCTACGACCATCACCAGACCGGGCCTCGAGGCACGGTGATGTTCGCGCCGCCGTTCCGCGATCCGTTCAACTACGTCCTGGATCCGCTGATTCCGGTCACGATCGATCTGGTTGGCGGGGCGATGCACACGCGGTTTGCCGCCGAAGGCAAACCCGGTGTGACGATGAGAGGCGCCTCGACCTATTCGACGTGGTGGAACGGCGGGCTTCGCACGACGGCGTACTTCCACAATCAGATTGGACTGCTGACCGAGACCATCGGGAGCCCGACGCCGACCGAGATTCCGTACGTCGCAGAACGACAGCTGCCGAGCGCCGACCTGCCGTTTCCGATCGCCCCGCAACGGTGGCGCTTCCGCCAGTCGATCGAGTACTCGATGACCGCCAACTGGGCGGTGCTCGATTTCGCGTCACGCTATCGCGAGACGCTCTTGTTCAACGCGTTCAAGATGGCCAGGAATGCCATCCAGAAGGGCAGTCAGGATTCCTGGACGATTACTCCACGGAGATTGACCGGCGGGCGGTCGGCTGGTTCGGTTGCCGCCAGCTACGACCAGCTGCACGCACCGCAATCGCGCGACCCGCGTGGCTACATCCTCCCCTCCGATCAACCCGACTTCCTCACCGCGACGAAGTTCGTCGGCGCACTGCGTCGCTCCGGGATCACCGTGCACCGTGCGACTGCCCCATTCGTCGTGGCGGGGAAGAGCTATCCAAACGGCTCGTTCGTGGTGAAGACGGCGCAGGCGTTTCGCGCCCACGTACTCGATATGTTCGAGCCGCAGGACCATCCAGACGACATCCCGTACGCAGGCGGACCGCCGACGCCGCCGTACGACAACGCGGGCTGGACGCTGGCGTTCCAGATGGGCGTCAAGTTCGATCGAATCCTCGACGGCTTCGACGGTCCGTTCGAGGTCGTCGCCTCGTCGATTCATCAACCTGGACGGGTCACGGGAAAGCCCGATGCCGCCGGGTATCTCGTCAGCCACCATCAGAACGACTCGTTCATCGCGGTCAACCGGCTCCTGAAAGCGGGTGAGGACGTCTACTGGCCGCGCGATCGACGTGTCTCGGGCCAATCGACGACTGGCGCGATGTACGTGCCGGCGCGTCCGACGACGCGGGCGATTCTCGAGAAGGCCGCCGGCGATCTCGGGTTGACGTTCACGGCGGCGGACCGACGACCTGCTGGTGAGGCGCTGAAGCTGCGGCCGGTCCGAATCGGCCTGTGGGATCGCTACGGCGGTTCGAGCTCGAGTGGATGGACGCGTTGGATTCTCGAGCGCTTCGAATTTCCCTTCGAGGTGACATACGCCCAGACACTCGACTCCGGCAATCTCGCGGCGCGCTACGACGCGATCATCTTGACCGACGAAGCCACGGTGAGCGACACCGACGAGGCGCCGCCAGCGGTGCCGCAGGAGTACCGCGCCCAGACCGGAAAGCTGTCGACTTCGCGCACACTGCCGTCACTGAAGCAGTTCGTCGAGTCCGGCGGCACGTTGATCGCGATCGGTGACGGCACTGAGCTCGCCATCGCGCTCGGGCTCCCCGTATCGAGCGCGCTCGAGATCGCCGGCGAGCAGGGCGCCCGCCCGTTGACGCGCGACCAATTCTACATTCCCGGCTCGCTGCTGCGCGTGCGCGTCGACAACACGTCGCCGCTCGGCTATGGCTTCGAGCCGGAGGTCGATGTCTTCTTCGACCGCAGTCCGGTGTTCCGTCTGCATGCGGATGCCGGTACGAAGAACGTCCATCGCGTGGCGTGGTATGGGAGTGCGACGCCGCTGCGCAGCGGCTGGGCGTGGGGCCAGCGCTACCTCGATGGCGGCGTGGCGGTGGTCGATGCGCCGCTCGGCCGTGGGCGCGTGCTGCTGTTCGGTCCCGAGATCACCTTCCGCGCGCAGTCACACGGGACGTTCAAGTTCCTGTTCAATGCCATCTACTACGGGCGCGCAGTGAGTGCCCGCCTGCCATAGGAATCAGGAATCTGGAATCAGGATTCAGCCCTGGGCAAGGAAGCAGGACTCAGGAACGAGGAGTGGGCGAATCTGGTTTCTGCTGTTTCCCCGGCGTGGCGCCGTGCTCCTTGAGAAACGCGACGACGCTCTCGAACTTGAGCGTGGTGGCCGCGTCGAGCGCGCGGCGCCCTTCGGGATTCTCGGCATTCACGTCGACGCCCGCATCGACCAGGAACTTCACCGCTTCGAGCATCAGCCGCTCACGATCGCCCCGAGCCGGCGGCACCCACGCTTGTCCGCCGCCCCCCATGCCGGTCGCGGCCATCAGCGTCGTCGTCATTTCAGTCTTGCGTTTGAGGTTGGGGCCGTCCGGGATGTACTCGGCGCGGTGCACGAACTTCGGATCCGCGCCGCGTGCGACGAGCTGGCGCATGAGGTCGGTGACGTTGAAGCGCGATGCCAGCCACAGCGGCGTTGCGCCGACGAGCTCGGGATAGAAATTCCAGTCGCGTGAGGAGCGGCGCGTCGGCGTCCACGTGCGCAGCGGCGCGTTGGGATCGGCGCCGTGCGCGAGCAGCGCGCCGGCCATGCGCACGTCGCGGCGCAGAATCGCCTCGTGCAGCGCGGCGAAGCCGGCCTTCGATGCGTTCGGGTCGGCGCCCGCCTCCAGCAGGAAATCGACCAGCTCGCCGAATCCGGAGTGGGCCGCCAGCGTCGTCGCGCTGATACCCCACGCGTCTTCGTCGTTCACGTTCGCTCCCGCCGCGATGAGCAGCTTGGCCGACGCGAGGTCGCCCACGCGTGCGGCAAACATGAGCGCGGTGTCGGCGCCGTGCGGGATGGCGCGGTTGTATTCGAGCTGACCGTGCGGCGGCACCGCCTCGACGTTGGTCCAGACGTCCGATCGCGCGTGCACGTCGGCGCCGTGCGACAGCAGGACGGAAACGACCTCGGGATGTTTCTGCGCCACCGCCCACATCAGCGCCGTTTGCTTGCGCGCCGCACGCGCGTTGACATCGGCGCGTCGATCGACGAGCAGACGGACCACCTCGGTGTGGCCCGAACGGGCGGCGACCATCAGCGGCGTCTCGCCGAGCAGCAGCTTCGCATTCGCGTCGGCGCCCGCCTCGAGCAGTCGGCGGACCATCGCGGCGCTGCCGTTGAGGCTCGCCGTCCAGAGCGGCGTCGCGCCGAGATCGTTGGCGGCGTTGACGTTCGCGCCGGCGCGGAGCAGGGCCTCGGCCGACGCCAGGTCGTCGCGATAGCTGGCCCAGTGCAACGCCGTCGCGCCGTCAGGTTCGGTCGCGTTGACATTGGCACCTTGCTGAATCAGCGCGCGCACAACAGCAGCGTCGCCGCTCTTGACCGAGGTGATGAGCGAGGGCGGTTCGGCCGCGCCCATCAGCAACACCGCCAGCACAATCGACGTCAGACGCATGCTCACCTCTGACCTTACCCTTTGGCCTTTGGCTAGACTCCCGACAGCGTGTCAATCGGGAGCCGGCCTTTGCTCCCGCCGACCTTCTCCACAGGCACGTCCAGCTTGTCCATCAGCGTGACGAGCAAGTCAGCGATCGTTGGCTGCTTGTCCTTGTCCTTCTCCGCAAACGTGAGGTGCCGACCGCCGCGCCAGCGCCCGGCGCCGCCGCCGACGAGGAGCAGCGGGAGGTTGTCGCCCGAGTGCTTGTTGCTGTTCGAGATGCCCGATCCGTAGAGGATCGTCATGTGGTCGAGCAGCGTGCCGTCACCATCGGGCGTGGCCCTGAGCTTGGCGAGATAGTTCGAGAACAGCGTCGTGTGATACCGGTTGATCAGCGACATCCGCTCGATGATCTCGGGGATGTCGTTGTGGTGCGACAGCGGGTGATGCGCTTCGGGCACGCCAATCTGCGGATACGGCCGCGCGCTCTGCTCCTTGCTGATCATGAAGGCGATCACGCGCGTCAGGTCCGCCTGCAGCGCGAGCCGCTGCAGCTCCAGCATCAGCGACAGGTGATCTTCGAACACCGGCGGGATCCCCTGCGGCTGATCGAACGACGGCAGCTCCAGGTCGCGCTGCTCCTCGGCGCGTTGAATACGCCGTTCGACGTCGCGGATCGCGTCGGTGTACTCGTTCACCCGCAGCTGATCCTGCGGCCCGAGCTGCTGTTTGAGCTGCGTCAGCTTCTCGTTGACCGAGTCGAGGATGCTCTTGTGCTGCCGCATTCTCGCTTCGCGCACCGCCCGTTCGGTGCTGCCGCTGTCGCCGAACAGCCGCTCGAACACCGCGCGCGGATTGTGCTCCATCGGCAGCGGCTGGGTGGCGCTTCGCCAGGAGATGGTGTGCGTGTAGGCACAGCTCAAATTGCCAGTGCACGCGCCGGCGTTGGCCGGACCGTCCATCGACAGCTCGAGCGAGGCGACCTGCGTCTGCCGAGCGAAGTGCCGCGCGAGCAGCTGGTCGATCGAGACGTCGGCGATGACCTCGACCTCGTTCCGGCCGCCGCGCGCCGTGCCGGTGAGGAACGATCCCGATGCGCCGGCGTGGATGTAGTTCCAGTTCGCCTTGATGCCGGAGAGCAGCAGCATCTGATTCCGGTACGGAGCCAGTGGCTCGAGGATCGGCGACGTCCCGAGCGCCGTCTCTTGTTCGACCTTGTCCGCCGTACCCTTCTCGGACTTCGGCGTCCAGTACTCCATCGCCATGCCGTTCGGCGTGTAGAACGCCTGGAAGCGATGGGCCGGTGCGCCGGCCGCTTTGGCGCGAAGCGCGAACGCCGGAACCATGGCGTCGAGCAACGGCAGCGCCAGCGTGGCGCCGATGCCTCTCAACGCCGTTCGCCGCGGAATCGATTTCGCGAAGACGAAGCTCATAAGTCTCCTGCGGCCTTTCTGGGGCCTGTGGCCTGAGCCCTGGGCCCTTCTGAGGCCCTCATCAGGAACGTCGGATTCTTGACGATGCCGAGCACGATCGCCGACCAGCGATAGTCCTGAGCCGCCGCGTCGCGAACGATCGTGCGCACCGCCGGTCGGTCCGAGTACTCGAGCCTGCGGCCGAGCGCGTACGCGAGCAGCTTCTCGGTGACCGTTCGCGGAAACTGATTCGGATCGGCCAGCAGCAGCGCGCGCAAGCTGGCCAGGCCGTCGACCTTGGCGCCGTTTGGCGTCGTCCCTGTCGCATCGACGGGCCGCCCCGATTCATCCGCGGTTCTCCATCCGCCGATCGCGTCGAAATGTTCCAGCGCAAACCCCATCGGATCGATCACCGCGTGACAGCTCGCGCATGTGGGGCTGGTGCGATGCCGTGACAGACGCTCGCGAATCGACACCGGCTGTGCGCCGGGCTTTGGATCCTCGAGGCTGGTGTTGACACCCGGCGGTGGCTGCGGAACGTCGACACCGAAGATGTTCGTCAGCAGCCATTTCCCGCGGAGCACCGGTGACGTGCGGTCTGGATACGACGTCGTCGACAGTAGCGACCCGTGCGCCAGCAGCCCGCCGCGCTGTTCGAGGTCCGGCAGCGTGACGCGACGGAAGCGGCTGCCCGATATGCCTTTCAAGCCGTAGTGCCGGGCCAGACGCTCGTTGACGAAGGTGTAGTCGGCGCGCAGTAGATCGAGCACGCTGCGGTCCTCGCGCACGGTGCTGCCGACGAACATTTCGGTCTCGGTCTTGAAGGCTTCGAGCAGGCTCTCGTCGTAGTTGGGATAGAAGTCGGGGTGAACGACGACCTCGCTCACCCGCCGCAGGTTCAGCCACTGTGCCGCGAACCCGTCGACCAGCGCCGACACGGCACGCGCGTCGGCGAGCATGCGGCGCGTCTCCCGCTCCAGCACCACGGGCTTCGTCAGTTCGCCGCGCTCGGCGACGTCGAGCAGACGCTCGTCGGGAACGCTGTTCCACAGGAAGAACGACAGCCGCGACGCAACCTCGAGGTCGCCGAGTTTGTAGGGGCCGCCTTTAGGCGGCCCGCTGGGATCGCGATGCACTCGCAGCAGGAAATCGGGATCGACCAGCATGCGTTCCAATGCGAACTGGATGCCGGTGTCGAAGCTGCCGGCGATCTCCTGCCGCCCGCGATCGAAGAACGCGAGCAGCGTCTGCTGATCGGTCTTCGTCACCGGTCGCCGATACGCCAGCCGTGCCATCCGCGTCAGGATCTTCGTCGCACACGCACGCTCGTCGGCGCCGCGTTGCGGCTGGCAGACGAACACGGCACGCCGGCTCGGCGTGTCGATCGGCGCGCGCGTCACCTGGTACGGACCGCCGATCTGCACCAAACCGACCGCGGCATGGTCCATGTAGATCTGATCGTTGGTGATGACGCGTCCGCGCTGCAGCGGCTGGGGCAGGCCTTCCGGCTCGAACATCTCGCGCACGAACGAGACGCCGACGACGTGCGGTCCCGCATCGATCGGGAGACGCACCTCGAGTCCGGCGTCGCCCTCGCTCTGCATGTACTTTTCCCACTCGGGATCGCCGGCAAACCCAGGCTCACCGTCGCCGGCGTAGCTCGCAGCGGCAGGGCGTCCTTTGGCGTTGCCGCCGACCGTGAATCGCTTCAGCAGCTTGCCGTCGAGCCGCACGTCGAGCTGCTGCGGCCAGCCCATGCCCATGATGTAGTCCTGGTACTGGCGGCGGAGTCGAACCTTGATCAGGAACTCGCCATTGGCCGGGAACGTGTGACGCACGGCGATGCCGCCGCGCGAGCCGAACGGCAGATCCTCGCTCTGTCGATCGTCCTGGACGATGTGCAGCGGAATCTCGAATGACTCGACCGGAGGGTTGCTCGGCGGCAGACCGACCGCGAGCCGCGTGACCTGACGCGCCACCGACAGGTATCGTTCGAGATGCGCCGTCGAGATGTTCAGCACGTCGGCGACGTTGTCGAAGCTGCCGTCAGCAGTGTCGTCGCCGGGCAGCAGCGGTTTGACATCGACGTCGAGTGCGAGCAGATCCCGAATGGCGTTGTTGTATTCGGTGCGATTGAGCCGCTGCACTGCGCTGATGCGGCCCGGATTTGGCGTCGCGAGCCAGGCCCGATCGAGCTCGTTCTCGAGCCAGCTCGTCGTCGTTTGATACGTCTTCGCATCTGGACGCGGACGACCCGCGGGCGGCATCGCGCCGGCGCGCAGCTTCGTCACGACGCGCTCCCACACTTCCGCGTTGGCCGCCGGACGCGTGGTGTCGACGCCCTCGAGCGACAGGCCACTGGTGCGGAGCTTGTCGTTGTGGCAGGAGACGCAGTAGGTGTCGACGACCGACTTAATTGGGCTTGGTGTCGCCGCGGGAGTGGACGAAGACTGTGACGACGATGCGGAAGTCTGGACGGATAGCAACGCGGCCATCCAGCCGCTCAGGGCAAGCGCGAGAACCGCCCTTCTCGTCAACGTGTCCCCTCTGGCGGGCCTGGAAGGCCCGCCCTACACTGCCCCGCTAACGGGCGCCTTTGAAGGCGTATCTATAGTAACGCTGGCCGTTGTTTACTTCGCCCAGGAAGAGGTTGCCCTTCGAATCGGCGGCGATCCCGTGGATATGGAAGAACTCCCGGGCGTTATGGCCGGCATGGCCACCGACTGACCCCAGAATCTCGAGCGTTTGACGGTTCAGCACCCGCACCGCTTTGTTCGATCCGTCGACGATATACAGGAACCGCTGTTCTTTATCCGGTGACGTCGCGAACGCGTGCACCGTCCCTTCCGCCTGGAGCGTGTTCCTGGCGATGAAGACCTCTTTCATGAAGGTGCCGTCGGTCTTGAATACCTGCAGGCGATTGTTGGTCCGGTCGCCCACGTAGACGAGACCGTCGTTGCTCACGAGCACGGCGTGCACCGGATTGTTGAACCCTTCCGGCGGCGGGCCTTGAATGAGTTGCGCGCGCGCCGGGAACTTGATCGCATCGTCGGGCCGCTTGCCGTAGGCGCCCCAGTGGCGTTTGTACTTTCCGCTTCCGGCATCGAAGACGATGACGCGGTGATTGAAGTAGCCATCGGCGACGTAGAGCTCGTTCGTGCCGCGGTCGACGAACAGCCCTGCGGGTCCGCCCAGGTTCTCAGTGTCGTTGCTCCCCTTGTTCTTGCCGGCGTGGCCGATCTGCAGGAGGAACTGCCCCTTCGTGGTGAACTTCAGAATGTGGTTGTCTTCCTGCGCGTTGCCGCTCAGCCAGACGTTGTCGTTGTGATCGACGAAGATGCCGTGCTGCGATCGGAACCACTCGTAGCCAGCGCCCGGCGCGCCCCATGCCTGCAGGAACTTTCCGCTCGAATCGAACTGCAGCACCGCGGGGGCGGGAATGCAGCACTCCGCTTGCGGTGGATTGAGCGAGGCGGCTTTCTCGCCGTCGGGGATCGTGTCGGGCCGATGGAAGACCCACACGTTGTCGTGTGAGTCGACGGCGACGCCGCCGACCTGACCGGTGACCCACTTGTTCGGCAGTGCCTGCGACCACAGCGGATCCGGTTCGAACGTCGGCATCTGCTGACGCGGCTGTGCGGAGACGACGGCGAGGATTGCGTAGCTCGCGACGCCGATAACGGCGGGTCTAAAGACCCGCCCTACACTGCGCGCTGTCTGCATTCTGAATTCTGCATTGCTAGTTTCCACTCAGCCCTCCGGGCCACGGCGAGTTCATGTGATACACCGCCGACGGACCGATCATCTCGACGCGGCGAATCAAGCCGTTCTCGATCAGGAACGCTTCAGTCACGAGGATGCTGCTCGGGCGGTTGAAGCCGCGATAACTGTGCTTCGTGCCGTCGGAGAGCACGCCGGAGTTCACCGTGCCCTGATCGAAGACCACGTGCGCCCACACCACGCCGCGCTCGGCGTCGACGAGCGGGTAGCGGCGGCCGTGGATGCTCTGGACGACGTAGTACAAGCCCTTCTTGAACTGAGTCAGACAGTCCATCGTGAACGGGCTGATGTTGTCCGTCGGCGCATTGGGCGCTGGCTTCACGTTCGTCGTCGGCGCGCCGTTCTCGATGCGGTGACAGTCGTTGGTGAAGGGATACGTGCCGGTGCCGTTGATGCCCTTGCCGTCGTTCTTCTGCAATCCAGTGAAGTAGCCGTCGGCGATCGCGATCATCTGCTGGCGCGAGGGACGCTGCGCCGGCGGAATCGACTTGAACCACATGTCCTCCGGCTTGCCCTTGTCGACCGCATCGATGTTGTTCGGGCCGCCGCCCCCAGGCTTGAAGTAGACCGACTCGATCTCGGTGATGCGACCGAGCTCGACGCGCAGCCGCAGGCTCATGAGAATGAGCGTCCCCGCCTCGCGCATCGTTCCCATCATCGCGACCTGACCGAACTCGGGGTCGGCGAAGACGTGCCGGTAGTTGCCGGTCCCTTCGGCGGTCTTCCAGAAGCCGTCGCCGACGTCGACCACCTGATAGTTCTCCGTATATTTCACGTCCTTGGAGAGCGGCAGCTTTGACGGGTCGTGCGCGACGAGTGCTTTCAAGTACTGATCGATGAGGTTTTCGAGACAGCCGCGATCGCAGTTGAGCGGAATCGGTCCGGTCGAGCCGCTCACGCGAGTGCTGAAGGAACCGATGATGACGGCGGCCGCGACCGCGAACATGGCGAACGTTGCACGCATGGACGTCCTCCTGGTGGCGAGGGGATTCTAGCTTGCTCCGCCTCCAGGCGGACACGACAGTCGATGAACCAGATTGAACGGGTCGCAGGGCGGCTGCGCGCCGCCCGTCGGGTCACGATTCTCACCGGCGCGGGCGTGTCGGCCGCGAGCGGGGTGCCGACGTTCAGAGGCGCCGACGGGCTCTGGCGGACGTTTCGCGCCGAGGAGCTCGCGACGCCCGGCGCGTTCGCCCGCGATCCGGCACTCGTCTGGGAGTGGTACGCCTGGCGCCGCGGGTTGATCGCGTCGTGCCAGCCCAATGCCGCCCACGACGTGATCGCGCGCTGGTCGCACACGTTCCCGCGCTGTTACGTCCTCACGCAGAATGTCGACGACCTCCATCTCCGCGCGAGCACGTCGGGTGTCGTCCGGCTTCACGGGTCGATCTGGGAGCTGGCCTGCTGGGAGCAGTGCGGAGCGCCGCGCTGGCGCGATCAGTCGCATCCACTGCCGACAATGCCGCCACGATGCCCGCGGTGCGGCGGCCTGGCGCGACCGGCGGTCGTCTGGTTCGGCGAGTCGCTGGCGGCCGAGGACGTGGCCGCCGCCCACGACGCGTGCGCGTGCGACGTGTTTCTCACGGTAGGGACGTCGGCGCTCGTCTATCCAGCCGCCGGTTTGGTCCACGAGGCGAAGCGCCACGAGGCGTTCACCGTCGAGATCAACCTCGAGCCGACGCCGGCCTCGATGCTGGTCGACGTCGCGCTGCACGGCCCGGCCGAACAGGTGCTTGCCGACGTGGCGCGGCTCCTTACACCATAGACCCCTCTTGTGGCAAGTATCTTGATGTACAAGATACTTGTTGGATGAGGTGTTTGTGCCCAAGCCGTCGCGTCCACGCGAAGAGCTGCTGAAGACGCTCGACGAGACGCTGCGCAACGTCAGCGCCCAGTCGGTGCTCATGAGCGACGCGGTCGCGAAGCTCGTTGGCCTGAATTCCACCGACCTCGAGTGTCTCGATCTGCTCGGCCTGGCCGGTGCCACCACCGCCGGGCGGCTGGCGAGCCACGCCGGGTTGACCACCGGCGCGATGACTGCGGTGATCGATCGGCTCGAGCGCGCCGGCTTCGCGCGACGGATGCGTCACGCCGACGATCGGCGTTGTGTCGTCGTCGAAGCGCGGCCCGAGCGCATCCGGCAGATCGAGCAGTTGTACCGTCCGCTCATCGCCGCGGTGGCGCGACTGAACGAGGATTACGGCGACCGGCAGCTCGCCGTGATCGTCGATTACCTGTCACGAGCCGTGACTCTCGCGGCCGAGCATCTGGTGTGGCTGCAGACACAGCCGCCGCTGTCGCGCCGGCCCGCGACGCGTCAACGTCGTCGTCGCGCGACGCGCGCGCGGCCGGCGTCGACCCTTCAGCCGATGCGGAGTTGATCCGCATTGGTCTCGTTCTCCGTCACACGGTGTGGGGCCTGCCCTGTCACGAACGCACACCCTGGACCGTCTTCTGTACCGACTGGCGCCACGATGCGAGATCGGACGTGGAGTGTTATGCGAACTGCCGCAGCAATCGGACTGCTCATGTTGATCGGCGCGCCAGCGGGCGCGCAAACGCCGCCGCCAGTGCCGTCTGGCCCGTTGACGCTCGATCAGGTACTGACGCTCGCGGAACCGCGCAGCGAGGCGGTGCAGATCGCCCAGCAGGGCGTGCGGCGCGCCGAGGGCGAGCAGGTGCGCGCGCGCAGCGGCAAGCTACCGCAGCTCTCGGCATCGGCGAGCTACGACCGTGCGCTGGCCTCGGAGTTCGAGGGCGTTTTCGACGTACAAGGGCCGAGCTGTCCGCCGTTCGCGCTCAATCCGCTCGCTTCGATCGACGCGCGCGTCGCCGAGATCGAGCGTGCGATCGATTGCGGCGCTGTGGGCGGGGGCTTCTTCGGGAGCGGCTCCGGATCCGACAGCGGCGGTCTGGCCGACCTCCCGTTCGGACGAAAGAATACCTGGCGCGCGAGTCTGTCCTTCTCTCAGAACCTCTATTCAGGGGGCCGGCTCGGTGCGCAGGCGACCGTCGCGGCGGCGGGACACGAATCGGCGACGCTTGCGCTCACGACCGCGCGCGCGCAGCTGCTCTACGAGGTCACACAGGCGTATTACGACGCGGTGCTGAGTGAAAGCCTCGTGACGATCGCAGCCGCGACGTTCGATCAGGCGGGCGCCACGCTGAAACAGACGCAGGCGGGTTACGAGGCGGGCACGCAGCCTGAATTCGAAGTGTTGCGCGCGCGCGTCAACCGGGACAACCAGACCCCCATCATGATGCGTCAGCAGGTCAATCGCGACATCGCCATGCTGCGTCTCAAGCAGTTGCTGGAGCTGCCGGTCGACTATCCGTTGCAGCTCGCCGACGCGCTCGGTGCCGACAGGTTGGCGCCGCCCCCCGTGTTCGCCGAGCGGGTTGCCTCGGTCGAAAGCCTGCTGCGCCCTCAGGGTCAGACGCCCGTGTCGCTGCAGGTCAACGCGGCGTTGCCGGAGCGGACCGCCATCACCCAGGCCGAAGCGACCGTCCGGCTGCGAGAGGCGTCGTTGAAATTGGCGACCGCGCAAAAGATGCCGAGCGTCTCGTTGACCTCGACCTACAGCCGCATCGCGTATCCGGAGGACGTGTTGCCGAACTTCAATCGCACGAACTGGTCGGTCGGCGCGGCCATGACCGTTCCGATCCTGACGGGCGGCCGTCAGCGAGGCGATGAGGCCGTGGCACAGGCGGATCTGATCCAGGCGCAAGCGGAGCGGCGGCAGGTCGTCGAGCTGGCCGCGCTCGACACGCGATCGGCCTGGGCCGAGCTCCTGGCCGCGCGCGCGACATGGGAGGCGACCTCCGGCACCATTGAGCAAGCGCAGCGCGCGTTTCAGATCGCGACGGTCCGGTTCACTGCGGGGGTATCGACGCAACTGGAGCTTTCGGATTCGCGTCTGCTCTTACAGCAGGCAGAAGCCAATCGTGTGCAGGCCGCGCGCGACCTCCAAGTCGCCCGCGCGCGTGTCGCGTTGCTCCCCGATCTTCCCGTCGGTGGCGGTACCGGTGCCTTCGCGGCAGCCGCGGCCACCGTCCGAGCTCTCGGCCAGAGTCAGCCGGCGACGCCCGCGCCGGCACAACCACAGGCGGGCAGCCAGATCAGGTCGGCGTCGTTTGCAACACAGGGATCGCAGGCAGGCGTTCAATGAGACATACGGTCGCGTTTGGGGTGCTCGGTCTTCTCAGCGTGCTCTCGAGTTGCAAGGCTGAAGCGGAGAGGCCGGCGGCGGCGTCGGCACCAGCCGTGCAGGTCGGATCCGAGAACGTCGTAATGGTGGAGAAGAATACGGTCGTCGTCGGCCCAATCGTGTCAGGTGAGTTGAAGCCGGAACGCGAAGCCACGCTTCGCGCCGAGGTGGGCGGCTCGATGCTCGCCGTGTCGATCATGGAGGCAGAAGCGGTCAAGACCGGCGCCGTGCTCGGACGCATCGAAACGCGCACGCTGGATGAGGCGCGGCAGTCGGCTGCGTCGGCGGTGCGGTCCGCCGAGAACCAGTTGGCTGTTGCACGGCGTGAGGCGGAGCGTACCGAGAAGCTCGCCGCCGCCGGCGCACTGGCCGCGCGCGACGTGGACGCCGCGCGCAACGCGGTCGCGGCCGCCGACGCGCAGCTGGCCGACGCGAAGTCGCGGCTGGCCACCGCCGAACGATCGCTCGGCGACACGGTGATCAGAGCGCCGTTCAGCGGCATCGTGTCGAAGCGCACCGTCAACGTCGGCGACGTCGTCAGCCCCGGCACGGAGCTCTTCACGATCATCGATCCCTCGTCCATGCGTCTCGAGGCCTCGGTGCCCTCGGAGGACCTGCAAGCGCTTCGTGTCGGCGTGGTCGTCGAGTTCATGGTCCGCGGTTACGACAAGCCGTTCCTGGGACGGATCGAGCGAATCGCACCGCAGGCTGACGCCACGACCCGGCAGGTGCCCATCTACGTGTCGATTCCAAACGAGGGTGGTCGGCTGCTGGCCGGACTGTTCGCCGAAGGACGCGTGGTCAGTCAATCGGCCGCGGGTCTGATCGTGCCGGTGAATGCGGTGAACACCACGAACCCGTCGCAGCCATGGGTGCTGCGCGTCGCCGAAGGGAAAACCGAGAAGGTGGACGTCTCGCTCGGTCTTCAGGATCCGCGGTCGGAGCGCGTGCAGGTTGCGTCAGGTTTGTCGGAGGGCGACACGCTGCTGCGTGGCGCCGCGCAGGGCATCACGCCTGGCACGCGGGTGCAGGTGAACGCCACGAAGTAGGCCGTCATGTTCATTTCAGATAACGCGATCAAGAAACCCACGCTGACGGCCGTCGCGATGATTATCCTCGTCGTGTTCGGGCTGGTGGCGTTGCTGCAGCTCGACACCGACGAGTATCCGGAGATCGACGCACCGATCGTCGTCGTCGCCATTCCGTATCCCGGCGCCTCGCCCGATGTCGTCGAACGCGAGGTCATCGACCCGATCGAAGAAGAGATCTCCGGCATCAGCGGGATCGATCGGATGCAGTCGAACTCGTTCGACGGCTACGCCAACATCATGATCGAGTTCGTGTTCGCGAAGGACCCGCGCGTGGCGACGCAGGAGATTCGCGACAAGATCTCCGCCATCCGCAACGACCTGCCGCCCGAGATGGAGGAGCCGATCCTGACGCAGTTCGATCCGGCGGATCGGCCGATCATGTCGCTGACGCTGTCGTCGCCCGGGTTGACGAGCGCCGAGCTGACACGCATGGTCGACCCCGATATCACCCGACGGCTGCGCGCGATTCCTGGCGTCGCGTCCGTGAATTTGAAGGGGGCGGTCGAGCGCGAGCTGGTCGTGGAGATCCGACCGCGCGCGATGCAGGCGTCGGGCGTCGGCGTCGGTCAGGTCGTGCAAGCGCTGCAGACGCAGAACCTGGCGTCGCCCGTCGGCCGGCTCGAGGGGAAGCTCGACGAACGGACGATTCGACTCAAAGGGCGGCTCGACGCGCCGGAGGACTTCAAGCAGCTGACGGTGTTGCAGTCGGCGGGCCGCATCGTCCGCCTCGGCGACGTCGCCGAGGTGCGCGATGCCACCGAGGAGCCGCGGTCGTTTGCCGCCTACAACGACGAGAAAGCGGTCGGCATCGACGTACTGAAGTCGAGCGGCTTCAGCACGACCGGCGTCGCCGACGAGATCCGGCGCCGCGTCGCCGAGATTCAATCGACACTGCCGGCCGGCGTGGCGCTCCGCGTCGTGGTCGATGCCGGCACGCGCGTCGACAACTCGGTGATGAGCGTCGAAGAGGCGCTGCTCGAAGGCGCGGCGCTCACGGTCGCGGTCGTCTTCCTGTTTCTCAACTCGTGGCGTTCGACCGTCATCACGGGATTGGCCCTGCCGGTGTCCGTGCTGGCGTCGTTCGTCGCCGTCTGGGCGTTCGGCTTCACGCTGAACACGATGTCGCTGCTGGGTCTGTCGCTCGCCATCGGCATCCTCATCGACGATGCGATTGTGGTGCGCGAGAACATCGTGCGCCACGTCGAGATGGGAAAGACCCATTACCAGGCGTCGTTCTCAGGCACCGATGAGATCGGCCTCGCCGTGACCGCGACGACGCTGTCGATCGTCGTCGTGTTCATCCCGATTGCGTTTCTCGGCGACGTCGCCGGGCAGTGGTTCAAGCCGTTCGCGCTGACGATCGCCTGCTCGGTGCTGGTCTCGCTGTTCGTGTCGTTTTCGCTCGACCCGATGCTGTCGGCGTACTGGCCCGATCCGCATGCTCCGCTCGAGCAGCGGTGGTGGCTGTCGCGGCTCCTGGGGCGATTCAATCTCTGGTTCGATCGGCGCGCTGAAGGCTACAAGCGGGTGATCGCCTGGGCGCTCGACCACCGGTTCGCGATGGTCGGCCTGGCGGTGGCCACCTTCGTGGCGGCGCTGGCGCTGCCCGCGATGGGCCTGGTTGGCGCCGGATTCGTTCCGGAGATGGACAACTCGGAGTTCCGGATCGACATCGAGACGCCAGCGGGATCGAATCTCGATTACACGCGGGTGAAGGCTGAGGAAATCGCGCGGCTGGTGCAGGCACACCCCGAGGTGCTCTACACGTATAGCGCCATCGGCGGACAGGGCGACGCGGTGGACGAAGGCATCATCTACGTCAAGCTGAAGCCGAAGCACGAACGGACGCGCGTTCAGTCGGCGATCGTCAACGACATCCGGCGTGACGTGCAGCAGAAGCTCGTCGGCGTGACAGCATCGATCAGTACCGGATTCAACCCTGGAGAGAAGCAGATTCAGCTGCAACTGCACGGGACCGATGCCGGCGAGCTGACGCGGCTGGCGCAGCAGGTCGCCTCCGAGCTCGGCAAGGTTCCGGGCGCGGTCGACATCGGGCTCTCCACCAAGGGACAAAAGCCGGAACTGGACGTCCAGCTCGATCGCGGCCTCGCCGGCTCGCTCGGCGTGACGGTTGGGCAGGTGGCGCAAGCGCTGCGGCCGGCGTTTGCCGGGATCGATGTGGGCGACTGGATCGATCCGTCGGGTGAAACGCGCGACGTGACGATTCGCCTGGCCCCGGAGTCGAGAACGGTCGTTGCCGATCTCGAGTCGTTGCCGCTGCCGGTCGGTGATGGGAATTCGAGCACGAGCATCCCGCTCGGTCAGGTCGCGCGCGTGACGCCGTCGATCGGCCCGGCGCGAATCGACCACCTCGACCGGGAACGCGTGATCAACGTCGAGGCAAACACCGAGAACCGCGCGCTGTCGGAGGTCATCGGCGACCTGATGACGCGGGTCGAGCAGAACGTGAAGTTCCCTCCCGGATACGGTCTGAGCCAAGGCGGAGAGACGCGCGACCAGCAGCGAATCTTCCAGCAGATCTTCGTCGCCATTGGCGTCGCGATCATGCTGATGTACTTCGTGCTGGTGGTGCAGTTCGGCTCGTTCCTCGAGCCGCTGTCGATCATGCTGTCGCTGCCGCTGTCGCTCATCGGCGTGATGCTGGCGCTGCTGCTGACGCGCGAGACGCTGAACATCATGAGCATGATCGGCGTGATCCTGCTCGTCGGCATCGTCGCCAAGAACGCGATCCTGCTGATCGACTTCGCGAAGTGGTCGGAGGAGGCGGGGATGACCCGGCGCGACGCGCTCATTCAGGCCGGCCGGGTGCGGTTGCGCCCCATCCTGATGACGACGTTCGCGCTCGTCGCCGGGATGGTGCCGGTGGCGCTGGGCCGCGGCGAGGGCGGCGACTTCCGCGCGCCGCTTGGCATCACCGTGATCGGCGGGGTCGTGACGTCGACGCTGCTGACGCTGCTCGTGATCCCGACCGTGTACGAAATCCTCGCCGACTCGCGCGACTGGCTGGCGGCGAAGCTGTGGGGAGCGAAGAGTCCAGCCCTGGCGGCGCATCAGCCGAGACCGCACGCGCCGGCGAGGAGACCGGCGACAGAACCATAGCGCCAGGGTGTCAACGTGAGGACAGAGCTCGAACGCCTCGAAGAGCAGCTGCGGCTCTCATTCGAAGGAGAGGCGTGGCATGGACCGAGCGTCTTGGACGCGCTCGACGGCGTCACCGCCGACGTCGCCAGCGCCCATCCGATCGCCGGCGCGCACAGCATCTGGGAGCTGGTGCTGCACCTCACCGGCACTTACCGTCTCGTCCTCCGACGACTGAACGGAGACGCTCGGCCGCTGCGCGCCGATGAAGACTGGCCCGACATTCCGAGCCCCACCGAGACGAACTGGCGCGCGGCTGTCGAGGAGCTCGGTCGTGTGAACGCACAGCTTCGGCGCGTGGTCTCGAATTTTCGCTACGATCGGTTGGATGAGCCGATCGTCGAGCAGCCGCCGTATTCCGCGTATGTGCAGTTCATTGGCACCACGCAGCACGACCTGTATCATGCGGGCCAGATTGTCCTGCTCAAGCGGGCGGCTCAATCGGCGCGCTGATTCCTGATTCCTGGTTCCTGATTCCTTCTAGAATTCGCCCATGCACAATCCGCTCGTTCCCGAGTCGCTCGAAGGATGGAGCATCCTCCATCTGATGTACCGCGTGCGGTGGGACCGGATGCGTCGCGTGCCGGCTGGCGACGTGCAACGGATGGTTGACGAAGCAAACCACGCGCTGGCAGTGCCGGACGCGGGCGCGACAGCCGCGGTACAGATGCTCGGCCACAAGGCCGATCTGATGTTCATCTGCTTCCGTCGAGGATTCGAACAGCTGGCGAGTGCGCAACTGGCGTTGTCGCGCACGGAGCTGCACGACCATCTCGAACCGACCACGTCGTACGTCTCGATCGTGGAGCTCGGCATGTACGAGATGACCGGCAAGCTGCACGAGCAGCTCGGGGCAAAATTCACGCCTGGCAGCGAGGAGTTCGAGCGCGCGTTCGACGCCGAAATGGAGACGCAGCGTCAGCGCGTGATGAATCGGCTGTTCATCGAGATCCCGAAGGCGCGCTACGTCTGCTTCTATCCGATGAACAAGCGGCGCGGAGAAACCCAGAACTGGTACATGGAGCCGTTCGAGCGGCGCGCCACGATGATGCGCGAGCACGGCATGATCGGCCGTCACTACTCCGGCAAGGTCACACAGGTGATCTCGGGATCGATCGGCTACGACGATTGGGAATGGGGCGTCGATCTGTTCGCGCAGGATCCGCTGGTGTTCAAGAAGTTGATCTACGAGATGCGCTTCGACGAGGCGAGCGCGAAGTTCGCCGAGTTCGGTCCGTTCTACACCGGCCTGCAGTTCGCCCCGGCGCAGCTCTCGGGATTCCTGTCAGGGACGGTGCCCCCACTGGAGTAATCCTGAGGAAATTCACTCGTGTGGCCTGATCAACGACCAGGCGGACTCCCGCTTCTGCACGCGAAAAGGGCAGCCGAAACTCTAGGAATTCCGTAACTTTCATGCGCCATTCCTGGACACCTGCGCCCTGACGAAACCGTCAGCAGGCTTAAGTGCCGCCGATTGAGCGAGAACCGCGACGGCCGCCGGCGGGGTCATAGGGGCCCGGGAATTGCTCTGGGTCTCTGGGCACCTCCGGAGACTACATGACCCAACAGGAACTGTTCGTCACACGCCTTCGGCGCCAGCGGATGCGGGCTCGCGTGTCGGTGGAGCAGATTGCCGAGAGCCTGCGCATCAAGCCGCAGCTGGTGGGCGCCTTCGAGAACAACGACCTTTCCGAGTGGCCGCGTGGACTGTATTCACGTGCGTGGGTTCGCGCGTACGCGATCGCAGTCGATCTCGATCCGATCGAGACGGTCAACGAGTTCTGCCGACTGTTTCCACACGGCGATCGCCGTTCGGGTTCAACCATTCAAGGGATTGCGTCGATCGTGGCCTCACCGTCGGAATACCGCGACGAATTCGACCATCCGCTCGGACGCCGCCGGACCGATCGCGCCGTCGAAAGCAAGCAGCCATGGCACGCGTTCCTGACCCAACCCGGTCGCGCGCTGTGGAGCCGTCTGACTGGAGCCACTCCCGAGTTCGAGGAACGCCGCGCCTCTCGCCGAGCGGGGGCGTAAGCCCCCGCATCGTTCCGCGCACGCTGCAGCGTGCGCTCTACGCCACTTAATCCACCGGTACGAGCGGCCGCTGCGAGTCGATGAAGCGCGCGTGCAGGGCGCGTACGGCGTCCTTCAGTCGTTCGCGTGGAATCATCCAGGTAATTCGGAATGACGAGGTCGCGATGCCGGCCGACTCGATGGCGAGGCCGGCGAGCGTGTCCAGACCGGCGCGCACGTTCGCGTAGGTCGCGTTGATGCCGGCGCCGACGACGCTGACCGCGCCGAGGCCGTCGACAAGACGCGCGCGGTTCGAGAGGCGCGTGCGCAGCGCGTCGCGAAGCCGGTCTTCGTCGTGCAGGTTCTCGCGCGAGATTGCCACCGTTGCGTGCGTGCCGAAGACGTGCAGTTGCTTGCCGGCGACGCCGCGCTCGGCGAGCAGCGCCAGCAGGTCGCCGGCCGGCCCGTCGCCGTCGAGCATGATGATGTCCTGCTCGCTTGCGACGCCGACGACCGTGCCCGGCATCCGCGGCGGGCTCTTGCGCACGACGGTGCCGTCCCTCGAGGGATCGGGCCCCGGGAGCGGCCCTTCGGTCGCGCGGGCGTAGATCGCGATGCCTTTCTCCTTCGCGAACTCGACCGCCTGCGCGTTCAGCACCTTGGCGCCGGCTTCCGCCATTTCCTGCGTCTCTTCGTAGGAGAGCGTGCCGATCCGACGCGCGTCCGGCACGACACGCGGGTCGGCGGAATAGACGCCGTCGACGTCGGAGCAAATCTCGCAGTACTCGGCGTCGAGCGCGGCCGCCATCGCGACCGCCGTGGTGTCACTGCCGCCGCGGCCGAGTGTGGTGACTTCCTTCTTGTAGGACACGCCCTGATAGCCGGCGATGACGACGATCTTGCCGCGAGCGAGCTCGTCCTGCACGCGGAACGGACGCACTTCGATGATGCGCGCGTCGACGTGACGATCGTTGGTGATGATGCCCGACTGGCTGCCGGTGAAGCTGATCGCGTCGGCGCCGCCCTCACGGATGGCGATCGAGAGCAGGGCCATCGAGATGCGTTCTCCCGCCGAGAGCAGCATGTCGAGCTCGCGCCGGTCTGGGTTGGGCGAGATCTGCTTGGCGAGGGTGAGCAGCTCGTCGGTGGTGTCGCCCATGGCCGAGACGACCACGACCACATCGTGCCCGAGTTGCCGAGTCCGCAGGACGCGCGCGGCCACCGCCTTGAGCTTCTTGACGTCAGCGACGCTGCTGCCGCCGTACTTCTGAACAATCACCGCCATGACAACCCGCCGTCGGATGGACTTGGCCAAGCATAGCGGAGTTCGCAGGGTTGCACGTTATAATCCGGCTTCTCCCACCCCACGCAGGCTGGCGCCTGCGGGACCTAACCGACGGCGCGGACGTGATGCCTGCGCCGACGATCAAGGAGGCCCATGACTGTCCGCAGCTTGTTCCTGTTGCTGGTGCTCATCGCGGCCGTCGCCATGCCGGCATCGGCTCAGACGCAGCTTCGCGCGCCCGACGTCATCTTCGTTCCAACTCCGCAAGAGGTGGTCGACGCGATGCTGAAACTGGCGAAGGTCACCAAGAACGACGTGGTCTACGACCTCGGTTCGGGCGACGGGCGCATTCCGATCACGGCCGCGAAGACCTACGGCGCGCGCGGGGTGGGAATCGATATCGATCCGCAGCGCATCAAGGAGGCGACCGAGAACCTGAAAGCCGCCGGCGTTGGCGATCGCGTCAAGTTCCTGAACGCGGATCTGTTCACGACCGACATCAGCGAGGCGACGGTCGTGACGCTCTACCTGCTGCCGTCGCTCAACCTGAAGGTGCTGCCCAAGTTGAACAAGGAGCTCAAACCGGGCACCCGCATCGTCTCGCACGCGTTCGACATGGGGTCGTCCAAACCGATCGAGACACTGAACGTCAACGGACGGACGGTGTACTTCTGGACGGTTCCGATTCCGATGCCCGCCCAATAAGACAGGAATCAGGAAGCAGGAATCAGGATTCAGGATTCAGCCTAGGGTTCGCCTCGAGGAATCAGGAGCCGTTTCCTGATTCCTCAGGGTTGATCCTTGCCCCGTGCCAGATCTAGACTGAGACTCTGTCTCATCTTCGATTGGATCACTCATGGCTCAGGCCTACGTCATTACCCTCCGTGAAGGGCTCGAAGCCTTTCTGATCGTCGCCATCAGCCTTGCGTATCTGCGCAAGACCGGTCGGCCGCAGCTCGTCTCGGCGGTGCATTGGGGCATCGGCGTCGCCGTGCTGCTCAGCATCGGTGCGGCGATGCTGTTTCAGCAGGCCTCCAATCAGGCGCTCTGGGAAGGAATTCTCGCGCTCACGGCCGCGGTGCTCGTGGGCTCGCTGATCGTGCACATGTGGCGGCATGCCAAGCGAATGAAGCGCGAGATCGAACAGCACCTGGAATCGTCGGCGATGCAGGTCGGGATCAAGGCGATGGCCGGCGTGTTCCTCTTCACGCTACTGATGATCACGCGCGAAGGGATGGAAACAGCGTTGTTGATGGGCTCGCTGCTGTTCCAGGAGTCCGGCTCACGCATTGTGATTGGGGCGTTCGGTGGAACGTTGAGCGCCGCATTCATCGCGTGGCTGTGGTCGCGCTATGGGCATCGTGTGAACCTGGCGCTGTTCTTCCAGGTCACGGCCGTGTTCCTCGGCGTCTTCGTCGTCCAGTTGTTGATCTACGGCTTGCATGAGCTCACCGAGGCGAATCTCTGGGCGGGCGCCGAGACGCTGCACTGGGCAACCGAGCCCTACGGACCCGACGGCAAGTGGGGACAGCTTCTGAGCTACATGCTGCTCGCACTGCCCGTGGCTTGGCTTGCCTTCTCGGTCCTGTTCGGACCGCGTCGGTCCGCAGTGCCGATTCAGCAGCAGCACACCGTCAGCACGCGCGGCTAGCGCCGCTGGTCCTCTCGCAGTCACTCCTCGACGCGCGCGGACGTCAGCCCGCGCGCCACTCCGGAAGGGCACGCTAGAATCCAGCAGCATGCCCAAGCCACCCGTTCTGGCGGAGCTCACCTGGATCGACGCGCTTCGGTTCGACGTCACCAGCGCGCGCATCACGACGGTGCTCGATGGTGATGCCAACGCCGGAGCGTCGCCCGTGCAGATGCTCGTGATCGGGCTCGCCGGCTGCATGTCGGCAGACCTTGTCGATATCATCCGCAAAGGCCGGCACCCGCTGACCGCCCTTCACTCCTCGATCGTCGCCCAACGAGCTCCCGATCCACCGACGCGGGTCGTCAGCGCGCAGCTGCGTTTCGAGATTCGCGGCGACGTGCCTCCTGCCGCGGTCGAGCGCGCGATCGCGCTCTCCCGCGACAAGTACTGCTCCGTCTGGCACTCCCTGCGACAGGACATTCAGCTCACAACCAGCTTCGACATCACGGTGTGAACCGCCGGTCCTATCTCGATTGGCTTCGCGGGATTGGGGTGCTCATCATGATCGAGGCACACACGCTCGACTCATGGACACGCCCCGAGGATCGCGGGCACGCGTTCGGGTGGGCGCTCGTGATTGGCGGCTTTGGCGCTCCGTTGTTTCTTTTCCTCGCAGGCGTGGCACTGGTGCTCGCGGCCGGAGCGCGGTCGCGCAAGGGTCTCGCCGATGCGGAGGTGGCCGCACGTGCGCGCCGGCGCGGATGGCAGATCTTCGGGTTCGCGTTCCTGTTCCGACTCCAGTCGGCCGTGATCAGCGGCGGTTGGCAACTGCGATCGCTGCTGAAGGTCGACATCCTCAACGTCATGGGGCTTTCGATGCTGGGCGCGGCAGTGCTGTGGGGGATCGGGCGCACCACGCGATGGCGCGCGGTGCTGTTCACGGCAGCCGCGATCGCGGCTGCGATGCTGACGCCGATCGTTCGCGTGACGCCTGTGCTGGCCGCACTGCCGGATCCGCTCGAGTGGTACTGGCGACCTGATCCCGGTCGAACCACGTTCACGCTGTTTCCGTGGGCCGGCTTTCTGCTCGCCGGCTGCGCGATCGGACTCTGGCTCGATCGTACAGCCGACCCGCGGGCGGAGCGTCGGGTCGTCAGTTGGCTCGCCGTCATCGGCGTGGCGATCGCCGCGCTTGGATACGTCAGCGCGCTGCTGCCGCCGATTTACGCGGAGACGAGTTTCTGGACGAGCTCACCGACCTTCTTCTTCCTGCGACTCGGCATCCTCATCGCGGCGGTTCCGCTAGCGCATGCCTGCATGTCGTGGTTACCCGGCTGGGGGGCGATCGTGGAATTCGGGGTGGCGTCGCTGTTCGTCTACTGGGTGCACGTGGAGATGGTCTACGGACTCCCGAGCCTCGCGATCCATCGCCGGCTGACCTTCGACGGCGCGCTCGTTGCGTTCGTGCTGTTCGTCCTCTTCCTCTTCGGGCTCGTCCGCCTGAAGGCGCATGTCGTCAGTCGAATGCGTCGAACATCCGCCTAATCAATCCAGCCTGCACGAAAATCGAGCAAAACCCCACGAAAGCGATCCGCGACGCGAGAGGATGCACGGAAATGGATAAGTCCATTGGGACGTAATGATTAAGAATGATTCGAGAGGGCAAGAAGCACGCGTCGACTCACCGTCGATCGCGAGAAACGGGTTGAGATTGGGGTGACTGGCCCGCTACAATTCGCCTCTTCCGTCAGGACCACAATCGCATGATTAATGTTGCCGCCATAAGGATGCAGCAGTTTGGAGTCCGGTTCTATCAGGCTTCATTGACCGCCGGAGACATCGACAAATTGGTTCGTTTCGAGGTCCTCAGTTACGGCGAGGCGGGGCAGCCTGTAAGAGGCGGGAACAAGAAGAGTCCCTCAAAAGTCAATTGGGACCTGCTCGAGCGAAGAATCGCATCCAGCGAGAAGGCATATCAGCGACAGATCATCAGGCGAAAAATCGACGAACTGGTGCAGTACTACGAGCAATGCCGCCAGGCGCGCGATCTCCCGTCGATTGCCGGCGCTGTGATCATCTCGTGTGACGAGAAGCTGACGTTCGAGCCGGTCGAAGACGGCATGTCAATCGGCCGTCTGAAGGTTCCCGAACGCGAGGGAATCCTGCGCGCGATCGATGGCCAGCACCGGTTACTCGCGTTGCACGCCGATATCGACAACATCGAGCGCGAGGACTTCACGGTGCCGGCGATCATCTTCGACCGGCTGCCCGAAGATCACGTGGTGCAGATGTTTGTCACGATCAATGCGAAGCACACACGTCTGAACGCGTCGCATCTCGTCAGCCTGTCCGGACGTCAGCTGTACAAAGACGATGCACTCGCGGCCGCGCACGATGTCGTTCGCGCCCTCAACGATAAGGACGACTCACCGCTGCAGGGAGAGATCAAGCTGCTTGGCGTCGGACGGGGTCGTGTAGCACAGGCCCCGATCGCGCAGGAGCTCAAGCGTCTCTTTGCCAGCGACGCGTTCGGCGGGCCACGCAAGTCAGCAGATTTTCGCGAAGATGCGAGGCGGTTCTTCGTGAATTACTTCAAGCAGGTCTCCGTCGTCTTTGGCACGGCGTGGGCCGGTCGCAAATACAGCATCAAGTCGGCGACCGCGCTGCGCGCCTTTATCCGAGTGGCTCCTGACGTCGTGCGGCGGCTCGATCAGGAGCACGCCGACCGGGCAGATTTTCGCGCCATAGGACGCGTCATTGCGCCGTGGGGCCGCCGTATCGGGAACGTACGGTTCGAGAGCGAGGGCGTCTGGAAGCGGGCAGGAACGACCGTCGATTCGCTGGCCCGGGAACTCAAGCTGGCTCTGGAGTATCCGGAAGGTGCAGGAGTGTGAAGCGCTTGCCCTGAGCGAGCAGGGCGAGTCGAACGGGCTCGCCCTGAGCGAAGCGAGTCGAAGGGGTCCGTACAAAAAAAATACAGGATGGGACTCCCTAAGGTGCCCCATCCTGAAATGCCGGCCTGGCTCCCCCCAGCATTTACGGCGCCCTGCCGTAAACCACAGACCGGCACGCGCCTAAGAGGCAATGCGCGTGCCGACGCATTTTCCTCGTAAATTCGCAAGATAGGCCCCTTCAGGCGTTCCAACAATGTGGGAAGGATTACACGGCTGTCCTTGAACTGGTCGCTAGCATGGGAATCGACCTTAACGCCGATGTTGGCGAGTCGTTTGGCGCCTATTCATTAGGGCATGACGCCGATCTGGTTCCACTCATAACGTCTGCGAATGTAGCGTGCGGTTTCCATGCAGGAGACCCGGGTGTCATGCGGGCCACGGTCGCGCTGGCTCGCCATCACGGAGTCGCTGTAGGGGCGCATCCCGGGTTTCCGGACCTCGTGGGGTTCGGCAGGCGGGAAATGCGGGCCACCCCAAGGGAGGTCGAGGACGCGGTCGCGTACCAGATTGGGGCGCTTGCGGGAATCGCCGCCACCGAAGGGCTGCGCCTTCAGCATGTGAAGGCCCACGGCGCGCTATACAACATGGCCGTTCGCGAGGCTCCCCTCGCCGACGCGATCGCGAAGGCTACCGCATCAGTAGACCGGTCGCTCATTCTGCTCGGTCTTCCCGGATCGCAATTGGTGCTGGCGGGGCGGCGAGCCGGCTTGCGCACCGCATCGGAGGCGTTCGCCGATCGCGCCTATCAGCCCAACGGCGAGCTCGTGCCGCGCAGTCAATCCGGTGCGGTGATAGAAGAGGCGGATACAGTCGTGAGCCGCGCCATCATGATGGCGCGCGAGCATGTGGTGATCGCCGTCGATGGCACTCGCGTGCCAATCGACGTCGACACGATCTGCGTGCACGGCGACACTCCTGGGGCCGCGGCTCTTGCGCGGCGCATTCGTGAGGCTCTGACGCAGGCTGGCGTCGATATCGCGGCGCTCGGCGCAGCGATGAGAATGCCGTAGAACGCCTCCGCTCTACTTTGGCGGGTCGGCGAGCATCCGGCGGAGCACCTTGCCGACCATCGTCTTCGGCAGCTCCTTTCTGAACTCGACGCTCGCGGGAACCTTGTAGGGCGCAAGGCGCTCGCGACAATACGATCGCAGCTCGTCTGCGGTGGCGCTGCGTCCCTGGCGCAAGACCACCCAGGCCTTGGCCACCTCGCCCTTGACCGGATCGGGCACGCCGGCGACGCCGACTTCCTGCACCGCCGGGTGCGCCGCGATCACTTCTTCGATTTCACGCGGCCATACCTGGAAACCGCTGGTCTTCACCATGTCCTTCTTGCGGTCGACGAGGAAGATGTAGCCGTCCTCGTCCATGTACGCCAGATCTCCGGTGTGCAGCCACGGTGCGCCGCCGTCATAGGTTCGCAGCGCTTCGGCAGTCTCCAGCTGGTTGTTCCAATACTCCGTCATGATCTGCGGTGCGCGCAGCAGCAGCTCGCCGACCTCGCCGCTCTTCAGCTCACGCGTGCTGTCTTCGGCATCGACGATGCGGGCGTCGACGTCAGGCAGCGGCATCCCGATCGATCCAGGTTTGTTCGCGCCGCGCACCGGGTTCACGCAGCACGCCATCATCGCCTCGGTGAGCGAGTAGCCTTCGAGGATGGTCGCGCCGGTCTGTTCCTCGAAGCGGCGGCGCGTTTCGGCGAGCAGCGCCGATGCACCGCAAATGCACAACCGGATCGACCGCAGGTCGACTTTGCCCGCTTGGACGTCGGGATGATTCAAGATCGCCGCATACAGCGTTGGCACGCCATTGAAGAACCGCGGCTTGACTCTGCGGATCGTCTTCAGCACATCACCGATGTCGCGCGGATTGGGCACGAGCGATAACGGATTGGGGCCGACGAAGGCCATCGTCTGCACGCCCACGTTCGCGTAGACGTGAAACAACGGCAGCGGCAGCATGATCACGTCGTCCCATGGCTTCTTCGCGGATTTCGTCCACTCATACAGCTGCAGCCCCGCCGCGACGTAGTGACGGTGCAGCCCGACGACCCCCTTTGGCGTCCCGGTCGTTCCGCCGCTCGAAAGGATCACCGCGCGATCGTCGGGACTCACCTGCACGGAAGGACGCGCGGCCCCCGCGTGCGCTTGCAGAAGTGGCTGCAGCCAATGATCCTCGGCACGCACCGAGACGCGGTGCCCTTCCTTCTTTTCCTTGAACAGTGTGAACAACACCCGCAACGCGGAAGGGAGGTACTCCTTGATCGACGTGACGATGACTCGCTTCACCCCGGCACGTCCCTGCACCCGTTTGACCCGCTCGTAGAACGGCGTGAGCACGATGACGGTCTCGGCTCGAGTCGAGTCCAGCGCGTGCTCGATCTCTCGTTCGCTGTAGGTGGGGTTGAGGGCGACGACGATGCCGCCCGCCTTCCACACGCCGAACTCGGCGAGGAGGAACTGTGGGCAGTTCGGCAGCAGCAACGCCACGCGATCGCCCTGACGGACGCCGAGCTCGTGCAACGCCGCCGCGCACGCGGTGCTTTCGTCCTCGAGCTGCCGGTACGAGACGGCCGTGCCTTTGAACAGCAACGCTGTTCTCGTGCCGCTGTTACGTGCGTGCTCGCCGAGGTAGTCGAGGAGCGTGGTCCTGGGATACGGTGCCAGCGACCGTTTGACGTCGTCGTCGTAATGCACGAGCCAGGGTTTCGGCGCCATGCCGGCGTCATTGTCGCGCAGCCTGGCCTGCGTGAGCAAAGCAGACGGCCCAAGCCTGCTCTTCGCGCGAGCGGGAAGCGAGTCCCGAGCGAGCGAAGTGAGTCGAGGACTACCGCCCGATGAGAATCGATAATAGAGCTTTCTGCGTGTGGAGGCGGTTCTCAGCCTGATCGAAGACGACCGACGCCGGCGAATCGACCACCTCCGAGGTGACCTCCTCACCACGGTGCGCCGGCAGGCAATGCATGAACATCGCATCGTCTGCCGCACCCGACATCAGGGCAACGTTCACCTGATACGGCGCGAAGATGCGACGACGCTCGTCTCCTTCCGCCTCCTGGCCCATTGATGTCCACACGTCGGTATAGACGGCGTCGACCTGAGCCACGGCCTCGCGCGGGTCGAGGAAGCGCCGGACGCGGGCGCCGCCGCGAGCGACGCGAGC
>DASRJR010000077.1:0-6685 GCA_035649395.1 Vicinamibacterales bacterium | reverse complement strand
CTTGACCGGGAAGCGCGACGTGGATTCGACTTTCGTCTGTGCCAGCTCCCGGACCTGTGTCTCCAGCACCTGGAGCGACGCCTGCGTCGTGTTCGCCGCATCGCCTTTCTTCACCGAGTCGAGCTCGCTGCGGAGCTGCTGAACCTCCGCGCGCAACGCCGCGAGCTCTCGCCTGATCTCGGCGAGCGCATCCTGGCCGAAGGCAGGTTGCGGGCAGATGCAACAGGCGAACAGGAGTGCCGTGATTGGAGACGTGACGTATCGGAGCAGGCTCATGGCCAGATGATACGTCCGACGGTTCGTGTCACGGGCGCCCGCCGCGTGTGAGGGTTACGTGAGCTCGGCGAGACGCGCCTTGACCAGACGCTTCACGAGTGCGATGGGCAGCGGTTTATCGAGCGGGAACTGTACCGTGCCCGTGGACACCTTGTACCCCTTCAACGCCGCCGCGTGCGCACGTCTGATCGACGCGGTCATCGGATAGAGACTCGTGTGGTGCTTGAACGCGGCGTACCAGACCAGCGGCTTTCCATGCAGCTTGAAGCCGGGGATGCCGTAGCTGAAGACCTCGACGGCGTCCGTAGCGAGCGTGCGAACAATCTCGCGGACGTCCTTCAGTCGCTTGCGCGCCGGCGGCGACAGCGACGCGAAGTAGGCTCGACGCTGTGTGTCGACGCTCGTGGAAGATACGGCCATGTGGTCAGGATACGTCGCAGTCAGAGCTCCAGATCAGTCCGTCGAGACGTCGAAATGTCGGCAGCGCGAGTTGCTGATCAGGTAGCCTCTACGTGGGTCCGGCGCCCGCGGTGTTCACTATCTCACCCCACGGCGTTAGTCGGATGAGGAGGATTGTATGCGCCGGTCATGGCTGTTCGTCTGGATGCTCGTGCTCTCGGTCAGTGTGCACGCACAGTGGTTGAACTTCCGCACACCAGGGACGCCACGAACGCCCGACGGCAAACCCAACCTCACCGCCCCCACGCCGCGTACGGCTGATGGCAAACCGGACCTCTCCGGCGTGTGGATGCACGAGACGACGACCATTGCGGAAATGAAGCGGCTGTTCGGCGCGGCCGTCGATGCCGAGATCGCGACGAGCGTGCCTGGCATGGAGCTCGACACCGTGCACAAGTACGCCGTCAGCCTGCTGGCGGATTTCAAGCTGAATGAACAGCCGCTGACGCCAGTGGGTGGAAAGTTGTTCCTGCAGAACCTCAAAGGGCGAGACCCGGCGCGCGTGTGCGCGGAGCCGCCGCCATTCCCGCTGGCGGGTCTCCTGTCCGAGCCGATCAAGATCGTCCAGGCACCGCGCCTGACGCTCGTCCTTTACGAGGCCGGCAATCTCCATCGACAGATCTATACCGACGGCCGCGCACTGCCGCAGGAGGTCAACTTCCCGGCGTATCTCGGCTACTCGATCGGGCGCTGGGAGCGCGACGTCTTCGTCGTCGAGACGGCCGGCTTCAATGATCGGGTCCAACTCGATATCATCGGCCACCCGCGCAGCGAAGAGCTGCGTGTCACCGAGCGCTTCCGCCGGATCGACTTCGGACATCTGGACATGGAGGTCACGCTGACCGATCCGACGATGTACACGAAGCCGATTACGCTCAAGATCACGCATACGCTGCTCGCCGACGCCGACATCTTCGAGTCGTTCTGCGAAAACGAACGTGACCGGGTTCACCTCGAAAAGGCCAACCCGCGTCCCTGACGAGGCACCCAGGGTGGTGCCGACGCGTCATCGGATGTCCACCGGTGATTTCTCGCAGTTGATCAACCACGGCACGCCGAATCGATCGACGAGTTTGCCGAATCGCAGCGCCCAGAAGGTCTCCGCGATAGGAATCTGTACCGAACCCCCTTCCGCCAGCGCCTTGAAAATGCGATCGGCCTCGGAAGCCGCTTTCGGTCTGAGCATCACACAGAAGCTCTCGGGCTTCTGGTATTGCCCCGGCATGGCGTCACAGCCTTCCAAGACGCCGTCCCCCGCGGCGAGCCCGGCATGCAGGATTCTCTTGGCCCAGCCCGGTGGCGCCTGACTGGGCATTGGCGAACTCTCCCACGACATCATGACGGTGATCTGGCCGTCGAGGCAGTTCGCGTAAAAGCGAAACGCCTCCTCGCACTGACCGTTGAAATACAGGTACGGACTCAAAGACATAGCGTTCGCTCCGTGAACGAGTGCGCGTCACAATCTATATGGTGGGAATACAATTTGCCGCATGCGACCCCCCGCTGCGCTCGCGCTGATGATCCTTCCGCTTTTTGCAGCCACAGGTTGCGGCACGCCTGAAGCCGGCGCGACCGGCGCCGCAGTCGCGCCGCCGGTCGCCGAGAAACAGCCAAAGACGATCAGCGTTCACGGCGATTCACGTGTCGACGACTACTTCTGGCTGCGCGAGAAGAACAATCCGAAGGTGACGTCGTATCTGCGCGCCGAGGATGCCTACGCCGACGCGCTCATGAAGCCGACCACGGCGCTGCAGGACGCGCTCTTCAAGGAAATGGTCGGTCACATCAAGGAAGACGACGACACTGCGCCCTACCGCCGTGGCGACTACTTCTATTTCACTCGCACGGTGAAGGGCCAGCAGTATCCGATCTACCTGCGCCGGAAGGGCGCGACCACCGCCCCCGATGAAGTCCTCCTGGATGTGAACGAACTCGCGAAGGGGCAGGCGTTCATGGCGATCGGCGCGTTTGCGCCGAGCGATGACGGACGGTTGCTGGCCTACACGACCGATTCGACCGGCTACCGTCAGTACACGCTGCACGTGAAGGACCTCTCGACGGGAATGCCGCTGGCCGATCACGCTGAACGCGTCGGCCGCGTCGTCTGGGCCACCGACAATCGCACGATCTTCTTCACCACTGAAGATGCCGTGACGAAGCGGAGCGACAAGTTCTTCCGCCACGCCATCGGTTCGGCTGCAAGCGATCTGGTCTTCGAGGAGAAGGACGAGCTGTTCGACGTCGACGTGTATCGCACGCGCGACCGCGCGGTCATCGTGCTCCACAGCATCGCGAAGACGTCGACCGAATGCCGCTATCTGATGGCGGACCGTCCGGCCGGGCCGCTGACGATGATTGCGCCGCGGGCCGCAGAGCACGAGTACGACGTCGAGCATCGCGGCAACCTGTTCTATATCCGGACCAACAAGGGGGCGAACAACTTCCGCGTGGTGACGGCACCGGTGGCGACGCCGGCGGAGTCCCACTGGACGGAGCTGATCGCACACCGGCCGGACGTGAAGATCGAAGGCATCGATCCGTTCGCCGATCACCTGGTGCTGTCAGAGTGGCAGGACGGGCTGCAGCAGATCGAGATCGTCAATCTCGAGACGCGCGAGCGCCATCGCGTGCCGTTCCCGGAGCCGGTGTACTCCGCGTCGGTCGGGAACAACTACGTGTTCGGGACCACGACGCTCCGCTACAACTACCAGTCGCTGGTCACGCCGCCGTCGGTTTTCGATTACGACATGGCGACGCGGCGAGCAACGCTGGTGAAGCAGACCGAGGTGCCGGGAGGATTCGACCGCGCGAACTACGCGTCCGAACGCGTGCAGGCGACGGCGTCCGACGGCACGAAGGTCCCGATCTCGATCGTCTATCGCAATGGCACCAAGCGCGACGGGTCGGCCCCGCTGCTCCTGTATGGCTACGGTTCGTACGGCGTCTCAGTGCCGCCGACGTTCGCCTCGAGCCGTCTGCCGCTGCTCGATCGCGGCGTCGTCTACGCGATTGCGCACATCCGCGGCGGCGGCGAGCTGGGCGAGCCGTGGCGCGACGCCGGCAGGATGACGAACAAGATCAACACTTTCACCGACTTCATCGCGTCGGCCGAGTATCTCGTCGCACAGAAGTACACCTCGCCGGACCGGCTCGTCATCCAGGGTGGCAGCGCCGGCGGCATGCTGGTGGCCGCGGTGTCGAACATGCGGCCCGATCGCTTCAAGGCGGTGATCGCGCAGGTGCCGTTCGTCGACGTCCTCAACTCGATGCTCGACGCCTCGCTGCCGTTGACGACGAGTGAGTACATCGAGTGGGGTAATCCGAACGAGAAACCCGCGTACGACTACATGGCGAAGTACTCGCCGTACGACAACGTCAAGGCGCAGGCCTATCCGGCGATGCTCGTGAAGGTGTCGATCAACGACAGCCAGGTGCCGTACTGGGAGGGGAGCAAGTTCGTCGCCAAGCTCCGCGCATTGAAGACCGACACGAATCCGCTGCTCTTGAAAGTGAACTTCGGCGCCGGGCACGGCGGCGCCTCGGGCCGCTACGACGCGCTGCACGAGACGGCGTATAACTGGGCGTTCGCGCTGTGGCAGATGGGGATCGCCCGTTAGACGTGCGGCTCAACTGGAAGTCGTTCAGTCAGCGAGCACGTTGCCGAACAGCGGCTCTCCGGCTCGTGCGGCGTAGTAGGCAAACGACACGAGACCGATCAGCAGCGCCGCGGTCAGCAGCGTCGGCGTCGCCCACCACACCGAGAGATCCGTCGTCCACGGCACGTCGGTGACGACGTTGTCGACGAACAGCACCATCGCGGCCGCCAACAGGCCGAAGCGATGGATGACGAACGTCAACAGCGTCGTGAACGCGACGACGTTGAAGCGGTCGACCCATGTGCCGGAGATGATCTGGCCAGCGTTCATCGCCAGGAGCAGCACGGCGACGCCAGCGATCAATGCCACGCGCGGTTGTCGGATCACCAGCCGCAGCACGAGGAAGATCATCGCAACCGCCAGCGCGCTTTGCAGCCCGCCTATGAGATGGTTGAGCCACAGCGTGACCAGCGACGGAACACCCGTCGTCACCCAGAGGCCGTTGCCGAACGGGAACTGCGGCATCTTCCAGCCCAGCTCGATCGTCAGCAGCTTCGGGACTTCCACCACCACGAGGGAGACGGCGCCAAACGCCAGGCCGATGAGGACGTCGCGGCCGACACGGGGATCCCGCAGCCGTCCGGACCAGAGCCGGGTCCACGCCAGGAGTGCGTCGGGCCAGAAGCGGCGGGCGTACGGCTCGATCGCCAGGTAGTACACCCACGAGAGCCCGCCGGTGAAGGCGGCAAACGCAAGACCGGCGAAGACCTGCGCTCCCATTTCCGTGTTCGGGTCGGGTGAATGCGTCGCCCCCGCCAGGCGCGCGGTCAAGGACGCCAGCGTCATGAAGATGCCGAACCTCGCGGCGCCGCGTCGATCGGCGCGGTTCTGTCGCAGGCTGCGGCGCGCCAACAGTACGCCGCCGCCGATCAGCGCGATTCCGACGACGATATTGAGCGCGTCGCTCGCCTTCTTGAGGGTCGATCGCGTCGCGCTGTCGGGACGCGCCGGCTCCGTCCATGGCCAGATGATCGTGAATGCCACGAGACGACCCCGATACGCCGCCGCCTCGACCCTGATGCGCTGATTGGCGCGACCCGGCATCGGCCCTTCCCACGCGGCGGTGGTGTCTGCAAACGCTCGAGGCACCCACTTCGGCGTCACCGACATGAACGCATTCATGTCCAGTTCGGCCGCCTCGAACATCGTCGTCTCCCACGGCAGCGCGGTGGCGTTGCCCGAGTCTACGGTTTCGGGAGGCACCGAGCGGAACTCGATCACGCGCCCGTTGGCGTCGAGCGACACCCGATGCATCCCCGCGGCGGTCATCGGCGGGTCGTCACGCTCGACGCGGCCGCTCGACGCGTTGGTCGACACGAGCTCTTCACCGCTGGTGCGATACCAGAAGGTGATCGGCGACGGTCTGCCGGCTTTCACCTCGCTCCACCAATCGTTCGATCCGACGCGCTCCGCCCAGCGGAGATAGTCCCGGTCGATGCCGATCCCCGCGGCGCGATCGACGATTGGTTCCGTGTATCCGAGCTTGCGGATGATCTGCTCGGCGCGGTCGGCGAGCGCATCTCGCGCGATCGGCATGGGCGTCTGTCCGACGACCGAGCCGCGACTGATCGGAACGATCGACGACAGGACGATTACAACGAAGACCGCGGCCAGTGCCAGCGCGCGACGAACCGGCATCGCTTCGCTCTCACCGGCGGCGACGAGCAGTTCCGGCGAGGGTGTTTCGCCGGCCGCAAGCGCCGCCGCGAGCGGATCGCCGCCCGGCAGCGATGCGGCGATGGCCAACGCCGACGCCGGGCGCTTCTCCGGATCCTTCTCGAGGGCGCGCAGGATCACCCGCTCGATTGCCGGATCCAGATCGCGCACGATCGCCGAAGGCGTCGTCACCGTGTGCGTGTCGTGCTGCTGCCGCAGCTCGGCGATCGTCTTTCCATCGTAGGCGCGCTTGCCGGTGAACACTTCGAAGAGGATCAGCCCGAGTGCGTAGATGTCGCTCTTGGTCGACGCCGCCTTTCCCGCGAGCAGCTCCGGCGCCATGTATTGCGGCGTGCCGGCGATCTCGGTGCCGACATCGGCCGCAGCGGTGGCGATCCCGAAGTCGGTGATCCGCACATCGCCGTGGCCGTCCAGCATCACGTTCGCCGGCTTCAGATCTCGGTGCAGCACGCCTCGGTCGTGCGCCGCTGCGACACCGGCGCACAGCTGCCTGGCGATCTGAATCGCTTTGTCCGGCGGCATCCGTCCGAATCGCCGCAGCGAGGATCCCAAATCCTCGCCGTCGACGTACTCCATCGTGAGGAACCGGCGGCCGTCGGCGTCGCCGAGGTCGTACA
>DASRJR010000076.1:0-14129 GCA_035649395.1 Vicinamibacterales bacterium | reverse complement strand
TGCCGTTGAACGACCGGAACTCGAATTCGGGGCCGCCGCCGTTCACCGTGCCCTGAATCGATTGGTTGACCTCGATCCGGATTCTGCCGTCGGGGCCGCGCACGTTCTGGGATGGCGAAGCACTCACCGGACGAACCTGGATGTCGAAGTCGGACAAGATCTCGCCATGGTCGCTGCGCAGCCTGAGATTGGCCTTGAGCGTCGATGGCAACGTCACCTCGACGGGACCGTTGAACGTGGTGAACGCCATCGGCTTGTCCGGTGAGACGCGCGTCATCTCGACCTTCAGCCGTCCGTTGTGCGCGTTGGCGACCACCGAACCGGAAACATTCGTCATCGTGATTGATTCGTTCTGATTGTTGACTTCGATCTCGCCGTCGATGTTCTCGACGACAATGGGGCCCGCGTTCAGCGTCGACAGCTTCAGGTTCGCTCGTGCGGGCATCTCGATCGTGAAATCGAGGCCGCGATTGTTCCAGCCGGACGACAACACGATCTCGTTGTTGTTCTCTTCAATCGAGAATCCCCCCGGTTGCGTCAGCCTCCGTAGTCCGGTCGTGTCGCTGTCGCTGCGCCCGCTGTCGCCACGTCCGCTGCGCCCGCGTCCCAACACGATGACTCCGCCCCCGTCCGAGTAGACGACGCCCCGACCGCGCCGCTCGGTCGCTGACTGGGCCTCGATCAGCACGTCTTTGCGATTGCTCCCCCGGATGGTGACGCCGCCCCACATCAGATTGACCCTCAACGTGGCAGGGCGCGACGGGTCGCTCAGCGGCACGGTGACCTGCTGTGGGGTCTGGGTCGCCGCCTGCGCCGAACTCGACGCCGTGTTCTGTCGGGCCTCGGCGACGCTCATCGCGCAGGCGCACAACACCGGCAGCGTCAGCACGGGCAACACGATTCTGATGGCTCGCATGGGATCCTTTCAGGGCGCGGTTCGGAGCACGCGCACACTTCCGTTGAACGTTTCGAAGGTCAGCTCGGGCCCGCCGTTTCCGGCGCGCACCAGGGCGAACTGATTGGAGCGGTAGACGAATCGGCCGTCACGCCGCTCGGCGACCGCCACCGGCTGCGGCAGCGCCCGCACGTCGAAATCGGTGAACAGACCGCCGTTGAAGGTCTTCATCTTGAGATTGGCCGCCAGCTCCATCGGGAAGCCGACGATGACGTCGCCATTGGTCGTCTTGAAGACCGACGCCTCGTGCGGCGGCTCGGCGAACGACGCGACGATCGGTCCGTTCACCGTGTGCGCCTGTCCACTGCCGCGCATATTCGGCATCGTGATCCGGCCGTTGACGTTCGTGACGTCGAAGCCGCCGCTCGTGCCGTCGACCAGCACCTCGCGTCCATTGATGGTGCACAGGCGCAGTCGGGTGTCGCGCGGAACCCGGATGGCGAAATCGTGCGACACGACATAGCGCGGGCGCTCCCACGAACCATGCCGGCGCGTCGTCGGTTCCCCGCACACATCCTGATTCTGTTCGCGAACGATCGCCTCGATGCGGGCGGCGCCGTCGGCGATGTCGAGCACGATCTGATCGGCGGCGGTTTCGAGATCCTCGTCGGTCTCGGCTCGCACGACTCTGAGGACGTCGAACTGGACGTCCGGCCGGTCGGCGCCAATGACACGGATCGATCCATTGATCGCCCGCACATCGAGGACGTGCTCGCCGGTGCCGTCGAACCGGAGTGTGCGCGAGATGGTGCTCTCATCGCGCACGTGAAACTCGCGGACGCCTCGTTCGTCCTGAGTGGCCACCGTCGGCTGGAGTACGAGCGCGGCCACCGCCGCGGTCGACACGACTGACAGAAGAAATACCCACATCGCGTCACCCAATCTGCTGCAGCCCTTGAACCGCCCGCGCCCGGACGGCTTGATCGAGCATCTCGTCCATCGAGAACCGCCGCAGCGTCTCGGCGGCTTCGCGGCCGCTCTTCTCGACGATGAAGTCGATGAGCGCGATCTGCACGAGCGGAGATGTCTGGCGTGGCAACGCGTCGATGACGCCGCGGCGCACGACGTCACGTGTCGACAGGCGTTTGAGCGCGTCGATGGTCGCGAGCCGGACGTTGACGTTCGGGTCGTGCATCAACGTCTCGAGCAGCGCAACGGTGACTTCGCTGTCCGGCTGGTCGATCTGGCTCGTGAAGCTGACGCCGCGCAGGCGTTCGCTCGCCGACTGCTGCTGGAGCAGCGACAGCGTCACCATCTGACGCATCTCCCGGAGCTCGTCGCGCAGCATCGTCAACTGCGGATCGACCTCCGGTGTCGGCGCGGTCTGCCGTCCGAGGGCGACGCCGGCCACCAGCACCGCCGCGGCGGCGAGGCCGAGCCACGAATAGGTCAGCAGGCCCGGGCGGCCGGTCTTCGCGGTGTTGGTGAAGCCGCTGCGAAATCCGTCGAGCGCCGCATCGAACCGCGCCCGCATCGCGGGGGAGTCGGCCTCGTGCGGCGGGATCGTGCCGAGCAGCTGCCAGGTCTCGTCGAGGCCCTCGATCTCGGCCGCGCACGCGCGGCAGGTGCGGAGGTGCTCAGCCACCTGCTCGGCGACGTCCGGCAGCAGCGTGCCGGCTAGATGATCTGCAAGGTGCGGGTGGATCTCTTCACATCGCATGATGGGTTCCCGTCGGAGAGGCACAGAAAGATCTCGCGCAGTTCCTTGACCGCGCGATGGATGCGAACCTTGACGGCGCCGATTTCGATGCCGAGCAGGCCAGCGATTTGCTCGTGTGACATGCCGCGAAAGCGGGTCAGGACGAGCAGTTCGCGCTTGTCCTCACGGAGCTGCAGCATCGCCCGCTTCAGCCGCAGCCGGTCGCGATCGGCTTCGAGCAGGCGCATCGGATTGGCACCCGGCTCCGGCCGCTCGAACGCTTCGGCGGCGAGCGGTTCCAGCGGCTGGCGCGTGCGGAAGTAGTCGGCTCTGGCGTTTCGAGCGATCCGGTAGAGCCACGTCTCGAAGCTGCCACCATCGCGATACGTCGACCGGTATTTCAGGATGCGAACAAAGATGTCCTGCACGAGATCCTCTGCGGCGGTGCGGTCGCCGGTCATCCAGCTGAGGAAATCGAAGAGCCCGGCGTGGTGGCGCTCGAACAGGAGCCCCAGTTTCGCGAGATCGCCGTCGCGGACAGCCGTCATCAGGGCCTCGTCGGTCACGGTCAGCACCCTAGAAAACAGTGGGAAGCGGGAAAGGTTACACTTGGCGCCATGACGACACGACGGCTTTTTCGCGCAATCGCGGTCGCCGGCGGGTTGACGCTCGTCCCGTCGGTTGCCTCAGCGCATCACTCTTTTGCGGCCGAATGGGACTCGACCAAGTGCCGTGAATTCACCGGCACGTTGAAGAAGCTCGATTGGCAGAATCCACATCCGTACTTCTTCGTCGACGTCAAGGAGCCCGGCGGCAAAGTCGAGGAATGGTCGTTCCAGGCGTATTCGCCCGTGACACTCAGGCGCAACGGCACCGACCGGCAGGTGTTCCTCGACAACATCAACAAAGAGGTGTGGATCCGCGGCTGCCTCTCGAAGACCGGGAAGGCGCACGCCGCCGCGGCGGGCACGCTCAAGTTCGCGGATGGAGTGCTGCGCCAGGTCGGGCAGCTGCAGGACTAAGGCGATGGCGACGCGATTGTCGCGCTGGCTGAAGCCTGCGCTCTACGGCGGAATGATCCTGTGCTTGGCGGGTGGCCTGTCGAGCCATGTCTTCGGTCAGACACAAAGCAACTCTCCGAAAAAGTACGAAATCAACCTGCTGCCGCCGGGCGGGCCGACGCCGCGGCTGCCTGACGGGCATCCCGATTTCAGCGGCCACTGGTTTCCAAACGGCGCCGGGCAGGGCGTCTCGGGCCGCTTCGGCGTCGATCCCGCGGCAACGCGTCAGTTCGATCCCAAGGTGACACCCGAGGAGCGGCCCGCGTTTCAGCAATGGGCGCTCGAGAAGATCAAGTCGATGACGCCGACCGAGCTCGAGCTGTCGAAGTCGTCGGTCAACTGCATGCCGCGCGGCCTGCCGGCGATCTGGTTGCAGAACCCCTACACGACTTACATCATGCACAAGCCCGGCGTGATGGCGCAGCTCTACGAAGTGCTCAACAACTGGCGCCTGATTCACCTCGATGGACGGCCGCTGCCGAAGAACCCGGAGCCGTTCTTCCATGGCAACAGCGCTGCGCGGTGGGACGGCGACACGCTGGTCGTCGAGTCGATCGGCTTCGACGATCGCACCTATGTCCAGCCGAACGGCTGGTTCCACAGCGACCAACTGCGTGTGACCGAGCGTTATACCCGGCCGTCGATGAACTATCTGATCGTCGAGATCATGGTCGAGGATCCGAAAGTGCTGCAGAAGCCGTGGAAGTCGGCGCCGCGCCGCTGGACGCTCGGCAACGGTGAGATGTACGAGTTCTACTGCACGAACAACCTCGAGCTCGTCGAACTGGAGAAGCTGAGACAGCAGGAACTCAAGGACCCGAAGAAGTAGTCCTTAGTACTTGGTTCTTGGTTCTTGGTCCGTGCTTGGTCCTTGGCGCTAGGTCCTACGGTGTGGGTTTTCGGCAGAATGGCCAGTTTTTAGCGGCGCGCCGCCAAATCATCGGGCCACTCGAATGGCTTCGATGCGAAGAAGAGATCGGGATCCTTGCGCACCGAGGAGGACGCCGACACCGCCTGCGTGCGCCGCGGGCCGAGCGGCTTGTTGGCGATCAGCATCGACTCGACCGCCTGCGTCGACATCGGCCGCGCGAACAGGAATCCTTGCGCGTGTGTGCAGCCCAGACGCTCCAGCTCGCGCGCCTGCATCTCCGTCTCGATTCCTTCGGCGACGACACTGGTGTTCAGCGTGCGGGCCAGCGCCAGGATGCTCTCGACGGTTGCAGGGCGATCCGGCACGAGCAGGCTTTTCACGAACGACCGATCGATCTTCAGCGCGTCCACCGGCAGCCTGTGCAAGTGGCTCAGCGACGAGAAGCCGGTGCCGAAGTCGTCGAGATAGATCTTCACGCCGAAATTCCGCAGCTCTCGCAGCACCTCGGCGACGACATGCGGGCTGTCCATCAGCGCGGTCTCCGTGATCTCGACGCGGAGGTCGGCCGGCTTGAGCCCCGACTCCTCGACGGCCTCTTCGACGATGCGCAGAAAATTCTGCTGCATCAACTGACGGCTCGAGACGTTGACCGTGATCCACTGCAGACCGGCCTGGGGGAAGCGCCGCTGCCAGAGAGCGAAGCTGTGGCACGCCTGCTGCATCACCCACGTGCCGATCGCCTCGATCAGTCCGAGCTCCTCGGCGATCGGGATGAAGCTGATCGGCGGAATCGGCTCGCCGTTGCGCGTCCAGCGCACCAGCGACTCGAAGCCGATGCACATGCCCGACCCCAGCGCCACGATCGGCTGATAGTGCACCTCGAAGTCCTGGTTGCTGACGGCGTGGCGCAGGTCGTTCTCGAGGCCGAGACGGTCGCGCGCCCGCGCGTGCATGTCGGCATCGAACAGCTCGTGCCGCGCCTTGCCGCGTCCCTTGGCGTGGTACATCGCCGTGTCGGCGTCGCGCATGATCTCTTCCGGGTGCGTGTACTCGTGCAGCCCGGGGGCGATGCCGATGCTGGCGGTGCTGAACACTTCGCGGCCGCCGACCGAGAACGGCGCGCTCAGCGCCTCCTGGATCCGGAACGCGATCGCGTTGGCCTGCTGTTCGTCCACCAGGCCGTTCAACAGGATCGCGAACTCGTCGCCGCCCAGACGGGCCAGCGAGTCGCGTGGACGCAGACAGGACTCCAAGCGCCGCGACACCGCGATGAGCAGCTCGTCGCCGACGAGATGACCCAGGCTGTCATTGACGATCTTGAAGCGATCGAGGTCGAGGTAGAGCACCGCAAAGCGGTCGCCTCGGCGCTGCTTGAACTCCGTGAGCCGTCGCCCGAGCCGCTCGACGAACACGACGCGGTTGCAGAGTCCGGTCAGAGGGTCGCGGAAACCGGCGCTCCGCAGCTGCTCCTGTTCCTTGGCCCGGTCGGTCGTGTCCGTCAGCGAGCCGGCGATTCGCATCGGACGCCGGTCGGTGCCGCGGACGGCGACGCCGCGGCTGAGGAAGCGGCGATAGGTGCCGTCTTCGTGCCGGATCCGGTGCTCGTGCTCGAAGTGTTCCGTCTTGCCCGACACGTACGCCTCGAGCGCCTCGCGCAGCGACACGATGTCGTCGTCGTGGACGCGGTTGATCCACTCTTCGGGGCGGCCGATGCCGGCCGGCGTGCGCAGGCCGATCATCGCCTTCCACCGGCTCGAGAAGTAGAACTCGTTGCTGCGCAGATCCCATTCCCAGAGGCCGTCATTGGCGCCCTCGGCCGCCAGTGCCAGCCGCTCTTCGGTGCGCTTCATCGCCTGTTCCGCGCGCGTGCGTTCCGCAACGTCCTGCCACAGCAGCGTCAAGCCATCCACGACCGGAATGATCTTGACCTGCAGCACGCGCCGACCATCGGCCGTCGCGAGGCCGAGGTGGCTCAGTGTTCGTGGATTCGCGTCGCGCAGCGCTTCCTGGATGGCGGCGGGGAGGTCGGTCGAGCGCAGCGCCGGCAGAACCTCGACGATCCGACGGCCGATCGCGTAGTGCCGAGGGCAGGCGACGATACGCTCGAGCGCGTCGTTCCACAGCGTCACGATGCCGGTGCCGTCGACGACCGCCATGCCCTGATCGAGCGACTCGATCACCTCGTGGCGCCGCCGTTCGTCCTCGAGTCGCGTGGCGTAGTCCGCGTAGGCCTTCGACGCAATGAACAGCGGAATCGCCACGACCGGCAGCGCCGGCCACAGCCGGTATTCGAGCAGCAGCGACAGTCCGGCGGCGATGCTCCCGCCGACGACGTACGCCGGCCAGCCCGAAAACGGATCGAGCTTGGGGCCGCGCTTGTGCATCAGCAGCGCGGCGAGGACGTTCGTCGACCAGCGCGAGACGATCGTATAGGCGACGATCGCCGCACCGATCGGGATGGCCTGCCAGGGCCACCCGAACTGTCCGGACGCGCCGCCCAGCAGCCGGAACACGAGACCCGCCATCTGGATGGCGAGCATCGCGACGGCCGCGCTTCCGAGAATGCGCTGGGGGTGATGGGCGTCGATCAGTCCGCGGGTCGCTGCGCTCGCCGCCGCCACCAGCATCGTCGCGTGCGGCCCGAGCAGCAGCAGCGCGGTGAAGTCGACGATGAACGACAGCGGCATCGTGCCGGCGTCCTCGATCGACGGATGTGGTGTGGCGACGGCCGACACGAAGGCCGCGGTGAGAATCAGGGCGAAGAACTCGAAATTGCGATCGGCCGCGGGCCATCCGACGAAGCCGAGCAACACGCCGGCCGCCACCGCGACTGACGCGACCGTGACAACGTCCGGATGACGAAGAAGCGTGCGCATGCGAGGACCGTCCGGGGGGTAGCGGACACGCCGATCGTCGGGGCCAGAGCAAAGCCATGACCAGGCAGGCCACGGGGTATGAACTGCGCACAGGTGCACACCAGGGAACGCTTCGGCCCGGCGTCGCGATGGAAGGAGGATACGAATCTGCTGTTGGGTTTATCGAAATTGCAATTGGGGGAACGGAGGGGACGGAGGAAACGGAGTGGGGTTAACACGGAGAAACGGTGGGAACGGTGATCGGATCCTGATCGCCACACCGGTGGCAGTCCATTCGCGTGTGATTCCCGTCGCGAATGGACTGCCACCGGCGTGGCGTTTCGGTTCGTCCTCCGTTATCGCCGTTGCTCCGTGTTGATCCTTACTCCGTTATCTCCGCTTTCTCCGTTCTCACGGGGTCCAGATGCGTGACGCCGTCTTCCCTGCGAGACCCAGCATCACCTCATTGAGCCGCCGCACGAACGCAGCGGGATCGTCGAGCTGACCGCCTTCGGCGAGCGTCGCCTGGTCGAACAGGATGCGTGTCCAATCGGAGAAGCGTGCGTCGTCGGTTTCTTCGCCAAGCCGCTGCACCAGCGGATGGCTCGGGTTGATCTCCAACACGGGTCGTGGTGTCGGGACGTTCTGACCGGCGGCCTTGAGCATCCGCTCGAGGTGGGTGCTCATGCCGTGCTCGTCGCTGACGAGGCAGGCGGGAGAGTCGGTGAGTCGATTGGTCACGCGCACCGAGCTGGCGCGGTCCGACAAAGCACGCTGCATCCGCTCGACGAGGCCCTTGTGCGCGTCCGATGCGGTCTCCTGCTCGGTTGCCGCCTGGCCGCCCACCTTACTCAGATCCAGGCCGCCCTTCGTGACCGACCGAAGCGGCTTGCCGTCGAATTCGGTCAGCATCGAGACGATCCATTCATCGACGCGGTCGAACATCAGCAGCACTTCGACGCCAAGCTTCCGGAAGATTTCCAGGTGCGGGCTGCTCCGGGCGGCGGCGAAGCTGTCGGCGGTGAGGTAATAGATCGCCTCCTGACCGTCTTTCATCCGTGACACGTACTCGGACAGCGAGACGGTCTGTTCTTCGGTGTCTGCGTGTGTGGACGAAAACCGCAGCAGTGTCGCGACCCGCTCGCGGTTCGATGCGTCCTCGGCCGCGCCTTCCTTGAGCACGCGGCCGAACTCTTTCCAGAAGGTGGAGTACTTGTCCGCGTGGTGCTCGGCGAGATCCTCGAGCAGACCGAGCACGCGCTTGACCGACGCAGCACGAATGGTCTGCACGTCGCGCGACTGCTGCAGGATCTCGCGCGAGACGTTGAGCGGCAGATCGTTCGAGTCGACGATGCCGCGCACGAAGCGCAGGTAGGTCGGCATCAGCTGCTCGGCATCGTCCATGATGAAGACGCGACGGACATAGAGCTTGATGCCGTGGCGATGCGTGCGGTCCCAGATGTCGAACGGCGCCTGTCGTGGAATGAAGAAGAGCTGCGTGAATTCCTGCCGCCCCTCGACCTTGGCGTGCACGTAGGCGAGCGGCGGCTCGAAGTCGTGGGCCACGTGCTTGTAGCATTCGTGGTACTGCTCTTCGGTGATCTCCGACTTCGGGCGCGCCCACAGCGCCGAGGCCTGATTGATCTGCTCGTCTTCGTCGGTGAGGACGTTGGCGCGCGCGGTCGAATCCCAACGTTCCTGCTTCATCAGGATCGGAACGGTGATGTGATCGGAGTATTTGCGCAGGATCTCGCGAAGTCTCGTGCCCGACAGCAGCTCGTCCTCCTCGGGCCGGAGATGCAGCACCACGTCCGTGCCGCGCGTGTCTTTGTTGATGGTCTCGACGGTGTAATTGCCCTCGCCGCTGCTTTCCCATCGCACACCGTGCTCGGCCGTCAGCCCGCCGCGCCGCGTGATCAGCGTGACGCGATCGGCCACGATGAACGACGAGTAGAAGCCGACGCCAAACTGGCCGATGAGCGCGGCGTTCTTCGCATCGTCAGAGGTCAACTGGGCGAGGAACTCGCGCGTGCCCGACTTGGCGATGGTGCCGATCTGCTCGATGACCTCCTGCCGCGACATGCCGATCCCGTTGTCCGAGACCGTGATCGTCCGCGCGTGCGCGTCGTAGCTGACGCGAATCTTCGGGTCGGGATCGGCTTCGAAGAGCGCCTGGTCGCGCATCGCCTCGAAGCGGAGCTTGTCGGCGGCATCAGAGGCATTCGAGACCAATTCCCGCAGAAAGATCTCCTTGTTGCCGTACAAGGAGTGGATCATCAGGTGGAGGAGCTGCGCGACCTCGGCCTGAAAGCCGAGCGTCTCCCTGGTGGTCGTGTCGCCGGTAGTCATTCCTATTTCATAGCACGGCCTTCTACATCGGCTGTCGCTTGTTGCCGCGCCCGACGTTCGGGCCAGGATCCGGCAGATCGTGGAATTCCGGACTGTGGGCGAACGTGTCCTCGTCGTCTTCGGCGCGCGGGAACGTACGTGGGTTCAGCGGGCTGATCCCCTCGAGCTCCGGCGTCGCTTCGGGATCAGACTCCGGGATTTGGCGGTCGCTCGACTCGCCGTCCGTACGGTCGCGGTTCATACGATGTCCTCCGATCCAAGGCAGGAGCAACGCTCGTGCCTCGGCCGGCCGTATAATCGGCCGCACTCGACGTCGCGCCCCCCACGCACGATCGCGCGCTGGAGCGGCGGAGGAGGAGACATGCCCAACCGCAGAGACTTCCTCGCATACACCGCAGGTGCGGCCGTCGGGGTGCTCACGAGCGGTTATCGGCCTGCCATTGCCGGGCTCGCTCGGCAGGTCGGCGCCAAGCCAGGCAAACGTCGCGAAGTGTCCATCGGCGGCCGTCGCGTGAGAACCGTCGATCTCCACGCGCATTGTTTCGTGCCTGAGGTCTGGGACCTCGTCAAAGACACACCGCTCGCGGCCGCCGCGAAGCCGAACCTGACCGGCAACCTCGCGCTCGGCAACCCGCAGCGGCTGATCGACATGGACGCCCAGGGGATCGACTACCAGGCGATCAACATCAACGCGTGGGGCTATAACGCCGAACGCGCGCTGGCGCGTGATCTGATCGCGCTTCAGAACGAGAAGATCGCGCAGTGGTGCGCCAAGCATCCGGATCGCTTCGTCGGCATGGCGTCATTGGCACTGCAGCATCCGGAGCTGGCCGCCGAACAACTCGAGCACGCGGTCAAGAAGCTGGGGCTTCGCGGCGCGGCCATCGGCGGCAGCGTCGAGGGACAGGAGTTGTCGGATCGCAAGTTCGATCCGTTCTGGGCCAAGGCGGAGGAGCTCGGCATCGTGCTGTTCATGCACCCGCAGCCGGCGCCGGGCACGACGCAGAACATGCGCCTTCAAGGCAAGGGCGTCCTCAACAACACCATCGGCAACCCGCTCGAGACGACGGTGTTTCTGTCGCATCTGATCTTCGAGGGCACACTCGATCGGTTCCCGGGTCTCCGGATTTGTGCCGCACATGCCGGCGGCTATCTCACGTCGTACCTGGGGCGGTCCGATGCGCTCTGCGGCCGGGCAGGAGGCAACGGCGACGACTGCAGGGCGCTGAAAAAGAAGCCGAGCGAGTACTTCAGGCACGAGCTGTTCGTCGACACGATGATCTTCCGCGAGGATGGGCTGCGCCACCTCGTGGCGGAAGCCGGCGTTGGTCAGATCGTCTACGGTACGGACTATCCGTTCGACTGGCCGGTCGGGATCGACTTCGTGCTGAACGCCAAGTTCCTGAGCGACGCCGACAAGACCGCGATGCTCGGCGGCAACGCGAGCCGGTTGCTGCGAATCACCTAGCCGCGCCAACGTCGCCTTGCGCGAGCACGTCTAATGAGCTCGATATGACCTTCGACGTGTTCACGCGGGATGTCGTCTATGCGGTGCGGGGCTTTCGTCGCGAACCGTCGCACGCGGCGATCGCCGTGCTCATCCTGGCGCTCGGCATCGGCGCCAACACCGCCGTCTTCAGCATCGTCAATCCGCTGCTGCTGCGCTCGTTGCCGTTCCCGGACGCAAAGCAGCTCGTCTGGATTGAAAACACCGGCGGTACTGGCTTGAGCGGGCAAGCGTACCGCTCGGACGTCTTCGCGTCGCTGCGCGACAACGCGAGCTCGTTCCAGGGGATCAGTGGCTATTTCGCGTTCTTCGACTTTCTGAGCACGACGCTCACTGGACGAGGCGATCCCGAGCGCTTGAGCGGGGTCGACGTCGCGCCACGTTTCTTCGAAGTGCTCGGCGTGCCCCCTGCGCGCGGGCGACTGTTCGTCGAGGCCGAGCACCACGTGGGTGGACCGCGTGCGGCCATCCTCACTCACGCCTTCTGGCAGCGCCGGCTCGCTGCCGCGCCGGACGTCATCGGATCCACGCTCACGCTGAACGGCGAGGCAGTGACGGTCGTCGGCGTTCTTCCGGCCGACTTCGACTTCTCATCGGTGTTCACGCCAGGGACGCGCGTGGATCTCTTCACGCCCGTCGACCTCGACTTCGTGCGTCGGATGGGCAACACCTTGTCGGTCGTCGGACGGCTGCGGCCCGATGTGACCATAGATGTTGCACGAGAAGAGATGGCAACGCTGTGGACGCGGCTGCGCGAGGAACATGGCGACTGGCGGACGTGGGGGTCGTCGATCAGCTCGCTGCAAGCGCACGTGAGCGGTTCACTGCGGCGGCCGCTGCTGGTGCTGTGGTCCTCGGTCGGGTTCGTGCTCCTGATCGTGTGCGCCAACCTGGCGAACCTGCTGTTGGCGCGGGCCTCGGCACGCGGCCGTGAGTTTGCGGTACGAATGGCACTCGGCGCTCAACGCACGCGCCTCGTCACACAAGTGCTGACCGAAGGCGTGCTGCTTGCGCTCGCGGGTGCGGCGTTGTCGATTCCGCTGGCGTGGATGGTCACGAGGTGGCTGACCACCAACGACAGGCTCAGTCTTCCGCTGTTGCGGTACGTCCAGCTGGACGCCACCGCGTTTGCCGTGGTCGGTGGACTCGCCGTGTTGACCGGACTGCTGTTTGCGGCCGTGCCGGCCGTGCGGGTGTCGGCGCGCGCGCCGCAGGATGCGCTACAAGAACACGGCCGCGGCACGGTCGATTCCAAGCGTCAGGCACTCGTGCGGCGAGGGCTGGTCGTCGCCGAGATCGCATTGGCAGCCGTTCTGCTGGTGGGCGCTGGCCTGCTGTCGCAAAGCTTCATCAGATTGATCAGCGCCGATCCGGGTTTTCGACCCGAGCATGTCGTGTCGGCGCGAATCGAGTTTGCCAGCCGGGTCACGCAGCAGCAGGTGCTGGCGTTGACGAGCGAATTAGCGCGGCGCCTGCGCGAGCGGCCAGGCGTCGATGCCGCCGGTGTCACCGACGCGCTGCCGCTCGATCGGAATCGATCCTGGAACGTCGGCGTGCCGGGTGTGCAGTATCCCAACAATCTGCGTCCGGCAACGTTCCTGTACGTGGTCGGCCCAGGCTATCTCGCGGCGATGGGGATTCAGATGAAAGCGGGACGCGACTTCACCGAGCAAGACGTCGCTGGCGCGGGACCCACGACGCCACGCGCCGCGATTGTCAACGAAACGCTCGCACGCAGGCTGTATCCGGATGTCGATCCAGTGGGGCGCCCGGCGGTGACCGGCAACTCACCGCTGACGATTGTCGGCGTGGTCGCCGATGTCCGGCAGAGCCGCCTGGACGAGACGCCCGAGCCCCAGATGTACCTTGCCTGGGCCCAGGGTGGCGGCTCGGGTCTCCAGTTGGTCGTACGTTCGTCGCTCCCGGAATCATCGGTGGTGCCGATGGTGCGCCGGACGATGGCAGAGGTCGACCCGCGTCTACTGGCGACTGACGTCCGGCTGATTCGCGATCTGGTCGAGACATCGATCTCTCCACGCCGTCTCGTCGTGTCGCTGCTCGGTGGGTTCTCGCTGCTTGCCGTCGTGCTCGCGTGTCTGGGCATTTACGGCGTCGTGTCGTACGGCGTCAATCAGCGCATGACCGAGTTCGGCCTGCGGATGGCCCTCGGTGCGACCGGCGCCGACGTTCGGACGCACATCCTCCGCGACACGCTGAAGATGACGCTGTTGGGCATCACGATCGGTGGGGTTGCCGCACTCGCGCTGTCGCGTGCGATCGCCGCGCTGCTCTATGCGACGTCGCCGACCGACCCGATGACCTTCGGCGTGATGGTGGTGCTGCTTGGCGCGGTCGCGATGATCGGCGCGCTCGTGCCCGCGCTGCGCGCGGCCCGCGTCGATCCGATGGCTGTACTGAAAAGCTAGGAATCAGGAATCAGGAATCAGGAATCAGGATTCAGTTTTTGGGCCAGGCCCGACTGAGTCCTGATTCCTCGGTTATCCGCCCGTCCGCGCTCGCATCGTCTTGGCGTGCTTGAGTGCTTGCCGCGACTGACGCAACGACGGCTCGGGAGCATCGCGCTCGCCGGGCTGCGACTTCTCGACGTGCACGTGGGTGTAGTGCCCCGGCACTCGCCACAGCACGCGGTAGCCGGCGAGCTTGAAGGTCTCGGACAACCCGTCCGGGTCGGACGAATGGAAGTCGAGCGCCTCGCCGTCGTAATGCGCGGAATTGCGGGTGTGCACGTGGTCGTTGGCCGACACGAGTCGTACCTCCTCACCAGTGCGGGTCGCCCACACATCCGCGAGATCGAACATCTGCAGTGAGTCACGAGTCGTCAGGTGCACGGGCACCCGAAGCCCCTGAATCACTGCTTTACGGCTAAAGGGG
>DASRJR010000075.1:0-16584 GCA_035649395.1 Vicinamibacterales bacterium | reverse complement strand
CATGATGATTGGCACTTTCGACGAGGCGTTGCAGTGGCTGGTACCCGCACGCGTCGGCGAAATGCGCGACGTGCTCCTCGACGGGGCGGCGGTCGCGTGTGGTCTGGTCTTTGCCGTTGGTCTCGAGCCACCGGCGTCGGTCGAGACGATGCTGAATAGCCGGACGCGCCGAGAACTCGTCGCCTTCGTGTTGGTTGCGATAATCGCTGCAGCGGCGTTCTTTCATGCGGTCCATCTTGGACACGAGATCGATGGAGCTGACGCGGGCCGCTTTCTCTCGCGGTTCACCGCTGACGAACTGACGCAAGCGGCAGGCGATCGCGCGGTGCGCTGGCGCAATGCGCCTCCGGCCGTGTTGAATCGACTGTCGATCGAAGACCACTATCTGGCAGAAGGGCTGTGGCACATTCAACGGCGGAACGAAGGCAAGGGACTCCACACGTGGAAGGAAAACTTGATCCTCGAGCGGTTCTTCGAGCCGGTGCTCGACTTCCCGACGTACTCGACGCCGTCCGGCGCGCGGTGGCCGCAGGAGCAGCGCGCGAACGTCGAGGCGAGTGAGGCCGGCGACGTGCAGGCCTACGTGAGCGATGCGAACCCGTATCCGATTTACACGTGGAGCCCATTGACATTCTGGGCCGGCGTTGCGGCGTCGCTGGCCGCGGTTGCGACGGTCATCATGAAAGCCGGTCCACGCAACGCATGACCACCACGGAACGGTTCGAAGAGCTCTATCGCGCCTTCGATCACACCACCTCGGCGACCGACCCCGTGCACATCGTCCGGCGATTCTCAGCGGCAGACGATCGCGAAATCGTCGGGTTTTGCGCGGCCGGCCTCGCGTTTGGCCGGGTGGCCAGCGTGCTGCAGTCGATCGAGGCGCTGCTGCGGGTCATGGGCCCGCATCCGGCGGCCTTCGTCCGCGACTTCGAACCACAGCGCGAACGGCCGCGCCTGGCACCGCTCGTTCACCGCTGGATCCGAGGACGGGATCTTGTCGCGTTGTTGCTGATTCTGCAGCGTATGCTGAGAGACGCCGGCTCGATCGAGGCGTTCTTTCGCGCCGGGGACGACCCGTCGTCGCCGCACATCGGGCCGGCGCTCGACGCGTTTTCCACCCGTGCGCTGCAGACCGACCTCCGGCCCGCGTACGGCCGCCGGCTGCCGAAGACACGCGGCGTGTGCTACTTCTTTCCGCGGCCCTCGAGCGGCAGCGCGTGTAAGCGCCTCAACCTTTTCTTGAGGTGGATGGTCCGGCGCGATGCGATCGATCTGGGAGTCTGGAAAACCGTCTCACCTGCCCGGCTGATCGTTCCGCTCGACACCCACGTAATACGGCTCGGCCGCTGCTTGAGGCTGACGCGTTACACCAGCCCGGGCTGGAAGATGGCAGCGGAGATCACGTCGTCGCTGCGCGCCCTGCACCCGGCCGACCCGGTGCGGTATGACTTTTCGCTGTGTCACGTCGGCATGATGAGCGCCTGTGGCTTCGGGAAGGCGCAGCGGGATTCGCAATGCCCGCTGAAAGGCATGTGCTACCCGAGGGTGAAAAGCGCCTGACAGATTTTTTGCCCCGCGATGTCGAATTCCGGGTCGCCCCGACGACTACCCGGTGTTCAGACCCTGGCGACGATTCCCCCGCCTTCGCCAAAGGCTTCGGCGGGGCTCGCCGTAGCGCGCGGCGCGCGAAGGCGGCCGGGGACACTTTTCGGAGGAGACGATGAAGTATCTGTGCCTGATCTACGACGATGAGAAGAAGCTGGCGACGATGTCCAAAGACGAAGGTGACGCGTTCATGGGTGAGTATTTCGCGTTCACCGAGGGCATCAAGCAGAGCGGCCACTACCTCGGCGGCAATGCGCTGAAGCCGGTCGGCACCGCGACGACGATTCGGAGCCGCGCGGGCAAGGTGTCGACGACCGACGGTCCGTTCGCGGAGACGAAGGAGCAACTAGGCGGGTACTACCTGATCGAGGCCCGCGACCTCAACGACGCGCTCCAGGTGGCCGCCAAGATTCCTTCCGCGCGGACCGGCAGCGTCGAGGTACGTCCGATCGAGGAGTTCAGCTGATCGCGTGGATCCGATTCGGGAGGGAGAGGGCCCGGCCGATGCCGTGCGCCAGGCGGTCGATCAGGTCTATCGCGCCGACTCGCGCCGTGTCCTCGCTACCCTGATTCGCCTGCTGGGCGACTTCGATCGCGCCGAGGAAGCCATGCACGAAGCCTTCACCGCGGCGGTGGAGCAGTGGCAGCGCGAAGGCATTCCGGGCAATCCACGCGCCTGGCTGGTGTCGACGGGGCGGTTCAAGGCGATCGATGCGTTGCGGCGCCGAGCACGATTCGATGCCTCTCTGGCGGACATTGCAGCGGCCTACGAGACGATCACCGAACCGGTCGAATGGGACGATCAAGGCGTCGACGATGATCGGCTGCGGCTGATCTTCACCTGCTGTCACCCGGCGTTAACGCCGGATGCGCAGCTGGCGCTGACGCTGCGCGAGGTGTGCGGTCTCACGACGGAAGAGATCGCCCACGCGTTTCTCACCGGCCCGTCCACGGTGGCACAGCGCATCGTCCGCGCCAAGGCCAAGATCCGGGATGCGCGCATTCCGTATCAGGTTCCGTCGCGCACCGACCTGCCGGGCCGGCTCGACGTCGTCCTTCACGTCATCTACCTCGTGTTCAACGAAGGGTACTCGGCCTCGTCCGGCGCCTCGCTGACTCGCCACGATCTCTCGGGCGAGGCGATACGGCTCGGACGGCTGCTGGTGGAATTGTTGCCCGAGCCCGAAGCGATGGGACTTCTGGCGCTGATGCTGCTGCACGAGTCGCGGCGCACCGCGCGCTCGACCTCGGATGGCGAGATCGTGCTGCTCGACGAGCAGGATCGCTCGTTGTGGAACGGCGCGCTCATCACGGAAGGAACGGTGCTGGTCGAGCGTGCGCTGTCGTCGCGTCGCTTCGGTCCGTACGCGCTCCAGGCCGCCATCGCGGCGGTTCACGCTGAAGCGCAGCGGGCGGCAGACACCGACTGGCCGCAGATCGTCGAGCTCTACAACCTGCTCGTGCGCATCGATCCGTCGCCGGTGATTCAACTGAATCGCGCGGCCGCCGTCGCGATGCGTGATGGTCCCGCGGCGGGTCTCGAGCTGATCGACGCGTTGCTGGCGACAGGGGATCTCGACGATTACCACCACGCACACTCTGCGAGAGCCGACCTATGCCGAAGGCTGGGGCGCACGGCGGACGCAAAAGCGTCGTACGAGCGGGCACTGAAGCTCGCGCGGCAAGAGCCGGAACGAAGGTTTCTCGCTCGTCGCCTTCGCGAGCTGACGGAGGTGACCGAGTAACGGTTCCTCCGTCCCGTCGCGCTACCTCAAGACGGGAGAGCGCAAGGTCTCATACACCTCGAGCGTCCCCGAGACCATTCGTTCGACGGTGAACCGTTCGCGGGCACGCCGCAGTGCGGCGGCGCCCATGCGTTGCCGCAAGGCCTCATTCGACAGCAGTTCGATGATCCGTTCGGCCATGGCCTCGTGATCGCGTGCGGGGACGAGGAAGCCGGTTTCGCCGTCGTCAAGCACTTCGGGGACGCCGCCGACCGCGGTGGCGACTGCGGGCTTGGATGCGGCCATGGCATCGACGAGCGACGTGCACATCCCTTCGTGCAATGAGCTCAACGCGAACACGTCGAACGTCTTCAGCAGCTCGAGGACGTCGGGTCGGAAGCCGGCGAGGAACACGTGCCGCTCGAGGTGCTTGCGCTTGATCTGGTCTTCCAGCGCGGATCGCAGCTCGCCTTCGCCGCAGATGACGAAGCGCGCGTCGGGCAGCCGTCGGACGACGAGCGCGGCTGCATCGACGAGATGATGCTGCCCTTTCTGCTGCACCAGCGCGCCGATGTTGCCGACGATCGGCGCATGAGTGGGGAGGAAGAACGCGGCGTGCACGCTGGCCGGCGGCAGGTGCGCGATCCGCTCCACGTCCACGCCTTCGTGGACCACGGTCGTCTTCTCACGCGGAACACCGTCGGCGACCAACCGTTGTCTGACGGCGTCGCTGATCGCGATGAACCGATCGACCTGATCGTATTTCCACCGCGAAAAGGAGTTGTGACCGATGCGGAACTCGATCCGTCGAGACGCCACGAGCGCCGGCGCGGGCGAGAGCGCGACGATCGAGAGTGCCGTCGCGGCCATCGCGACCCCGTGCGGATCGTGCGCGTGCACGATCGCCGGCCGCAGTCGTTTGAGCACGCGCGACAGGCGCCACGCCGCGGCGAGGTCGATCTCGTTGCGCGGTGCCATCGGAATGAGATCGGTGCCCTCCGACATCCGCCGATACAACTCGCCGTCGGGATGCGCCACGAGCGCCGTGCGGTGATTCATCGCTCGCAGGCCCATCACCGTGTGCATCACCTGCCCCTGGCCGCCGCGCCACGTTCGCGCAGTGTCGATGTGAAGCGAGAACATCAGGCTCTAGGCTCTGGGCTCTGGGCTTTCGTGCGTGCAGAGGGGGAGCCGGCATTCGTGGGAGGCGATTCAGCGGTGGCCTGAGATGCCGGCGAATGCTGAAGCTCCCAGAGCTTGGCGAACTTCAGAAAGACCGCGTATGAGTTCACGATCGACAGCGTCAGGCCCGCTGCGCCGTCGAAGATGCCTTTCCTCAGGATGTAGTTCCGCAGAAACGCCGCGGGCGGATGCAACAGCAGATCGACCACGCCCGCGCGGCGTCCGGTCTCGAGCATCTGCCGCGCCGCCAGCGTCGAGTAGCGATTGATGCGATCGAGATGATCGCGCAGGTCGCGATACGAATAGTGCAGCAGCTCGTGCCGCAGCTGCCCGGCCGGGCCGTCCACGTGCACCGATTCGTGCACGTACTTCCCGCGCCATTGCGCCCGGCGGCGATCGTAAAGCCGCGTCTGGAAATCGGGATAGAAATCGGTCGTCCGAATCCATCGCCCGAGGTGATGCGTCACGCGCGGTACTCGGTACCCCGCATAGCTGGGCTCCGACGCGAGCACCGAACGGACCTCCGCCGCCAGTTCCGGTGTGACGCGCTCGTCGGCGTCGAGCGACAAGATCCAGTCGTGACTGGCCAGCGTGGCGGCGAAGTTCTTCTGGTCGACGTAGCCGGTCCACGCGCGCACGTCGACTCGTGCGCCTTTCGACCGGGCGATGGCGACGGTCTCGTCAGTGCTCCCCGAGTCGACGACGACGATCTCGTCGGCCCAGGAGGCGCTGTCGATCGCGGCGCCGATGTGCGCCGCCTCGTTGAGCGTGATGATCGTGACCGAAACCGCGGGCACCGCCCGGATGTTACGACACGGCGGAGACGGAGGAAACCGTGTGCTGTAGGAATCAGGAATCAGGAATCGGGAATCAGTTCTGGGCTAGGTCGCAGGCGCCAGGCATCGGGAAACAACGACAACGGCTCCATCCTTAGACCTGCATGCTCTAGCCTTGCCCACTACTGATTCCTGATTCCTGACTCCTGATTCCTGGCTTATCGTCCGGCAGTCGCCGTGCTGACCGTGGTCACGGTGACTCCACCGCCGCCGCCGCCGATCGGCACTTCCTGCACCGTCTCGAAGTCGACGGCCGACTGGTTGTAATCGAGGATCGCGCGCAGCTCGTTGTTGCGCGCCAGCGAGAGATCGCGCTGCGCCTGGAACACCTGGAAACTGGTGGACGTGCCGGCGGTGAACTTTCGCTGCTCGGCGTCGAGCCGGCGTTCCGCCAGCTGTCGCGACGCCCTGGTGCTCTGGACGCGCTGTTGGTTGGTCTGGAGATTCCGTGCCTGCTGACGCACCTGGGTCGTGACCTGCAGCTGCTGGTTCCGGAGCTGTGTCTGCGCTTGACTCTGTTGCAGCCGTGTTCGCGCGAGGTTGGCGTCGGCCTGGCTCCGTCCGATTGGATAGCTGATGCTCAGCGAGGCCGTCCAGCTCGGTGTGTCGAGCCCGAGCAGATCGCCCAGCACGCTCGGATACCCCTTCGTGATCGGGCCGACATCTTGCTGCGGCGGCAGTCCGAGCAGCTCGGCCAGCGGATTGTTTCCGCTCGGGAGCCGGGTGCCACCAAGCGCTGCCAGCCCGTAATTGATGTTCGCTGTCACGTCGGGAAGCGTCTGGTTGCGGAAGAACCGGATGTTCACATCCGTGGCTTCCATCGACTTCTTCGTCTGCTGGAGGTCGGTGCGCCGATCGAGGGCGTTGCGGACGGCTCCGTCCACGTCCACGGTGATCGGCTTGAACGGGGGCAATTCAGTCGGCTCGATCTTGATGTTCCAGAAATCGGGGGCCGCCGTATCGAACACGAGCGCACGCAGGTTGTCCTCTGCGGTCGCGATGTTGGCCTCGGCCACGATCACTGCTTCCTGGCGCGCGGCGACTTCCGATTCCGCCTCGACGATGTCGATCGGCGGAATCGTGCCGATCTCGACGCGGGCGCGCGTGTTGCGCAGCGATTCTTCGGCCAGTTCCAGCGACTGCTGCTGCACGCCCAGCGAGGCCACTGTGTACGCCAGGTTCCAATAGGCGTTGCGCACGGCGCGGGTGGTCGAGGCGATCGACTGCCGCAGGCCCACGTCGGCGATCTCGCGATTCTTCGTGGCGACCTGCAACTGCTGCCGGAGGTTGTCGATCGCCCACCCGCGCATCAGAGGCTGCGAGTAATTGAGGTTCAGCGACGAGTTGAGCTGCGGCCGCCACGTGTTGCCGCTGTTGTTGCTGTCGACGCGGGAGTTGTCGAACCCGAAATCGTAGGTGCCGCCCCACTTCAACGTCTGCGTCAGGCCGAAGTTGCTCGTGAAGACATCGCGCTTCTGCTTGCTCTCGGAGGTTCCCGTGAGGACGTTGGACGAGGGCTGCTGAATGCTGTTGTTCTGGAACGTCGATGAGAACGACGGGGACCAGCCCGTTTGCACCGCGAGGACGTTCAGGTCCTCGATTCGAGGGTCCAAGCGGGCGGCCTGGATGCCCAGGTTGTTTTCGAGCGCCAGCTTGACCGCCTCGTCGGCGGTGAGCCGCCGCACCTGGGTGTCGATGGCGGGCGGCTGCGCGGCCGCGGCCTGCTGTGCCGCCTGAAGCAAGGTCGGCCGGCTTCCGAGGCCGCCAACGGGCTGCGCGATGAACGCGGGCGTCTCGGCCGGCGGGGCTTGTGCGGAAACGAACACCGGCGTTCCGGAAACGACCGCCACGGCTAGGACACAAGTGCGAAACACAATCGTACGCATCTCTCAGGAACTCCAAGAAATCCAGGGAATTGGGGGCGCTCACGACTCCAGAAAATAGATCGCGCCAACGTCTGTATTACGAGAGCCGACGGCTGCAAGTTCGAGGACTTGCAAAAGGTATACTCCCTTCAAATGCCTACTGTTACGGCAGATTCCGTGCTCGATCGGTTCAAACGCGTGGGGGCGTACCTCGAAGGCCATTTCCGACTGACCTCCGGACTGCACAGCCCAGGGTATATGCAATGTGCGCTGGTCCTGGCGTACCCGCGCGAGGCGGAGGCCCTTGGCGCCGAGCTCGCCGAGCGCGTCCGCAGCCTCGACCCGCACGTGGTCCTGTCGCCCGCGCTCGGCGGCATCGTCATCGGGCAGGAAGTCGGACGGGCCCTCGGCATCCGTGCCCTCTTTGCCGAGCGGCAGGACGGTGTGCTCACGCTCCGACGCGGGTTCTCGCTATCTCCCTCCGATCGGGTGCTGGTGGTCGAGGACGTCGTGACCACGGGGAAGTCGACACGCGAGACAATCGACGTCGCACGCGCCGCGGGTGCGCAGGTGGTTGGCGCTGCCGCCATCATCGATCGCAGCGGCGGTGACCAGAAGCTGGATGTTCCCTTCCACGCATTGGCCACGATCGCCCTGCCCACCTACCAACCCGAGACCTGCCCTCTGTGCGCAGCTGGTCAGCCCGTCGTGAAACCAGGCTCTCGAGCAGTGTAGGCCGGGTCTTGAGACCCGGCGTGGTAAAGCCCGGGCCACCTGGATCGTCCCGTCTGCTATGCGCACTCTGAAGCTGACGATCGCCTACGACGGCACGCGATTCGTCGGGTGGCAACGGCAGGCCGAGGGCGAATCGATTCAAGGGCTTCTCGAGGACGCGTTGGCGCGGTTCGAAGGTGGCCCCGTCACCGTGCATGGTGCCGGCCGCACGGACGCCGGCGTGCACGCACTCGGACAGACGGCCAGCGTACGAGTGACGTGTCACCACGACGTCAGGACGCTGACGCGAGCGCTCAATGCACACCTGCCCGAAGAGATCCGCGTGCTGTCGGTGGAGGAGGCGGCGCTCGACTTTCACGCCCGCTTCAATGCACGCGTGAAGACGTATCGCTATCGCATCCGCAATACGCCGATCGCCGATCCGTTCGACCGGGCGTTCGTCTGGCACATTCCCGAGCGTCTGGACGTGGACGCGATGCGACGCGCCGCGGCGGCGGTGGTCGGCACACACGATTTCGCGGCATTTCAGAGCGTTGGCGGCGACTCCCCCGGAACCGTTCGTACGGTGACCCGGTCGGAGGTGAGTGATAGCGAGGGACTGCTGACGTATGAGATCGCGGGGGATGGCTTTCTGCGTCACATGGTCAGAGCGCTGATTGGCACGCTCGTCGAAGTCGGCCGCCGCTGGCGGTCTCCCGAGGAAATGACGGCGCTGCTGCACGGGGGCCCTCGCGCTGCGGCAGGGCCGACGGCCCCGCCGCAGGGGCTCTTCCTGGTCGGGGTGGATTATCATTAAGTGCTTGTCGCCAGTATCTTTTGGCGCGCTTTGCGCGCCTGGGACCGCTATGCGGGTCACCACCCAGTACGGAATCGACGCAACCAGCCGCAAAGCGGTCCTAGGATTGAGCCGTGTCGCTTGAGGATCTTCTGGCCTGGATTCCGGCCGGTCACGCCGACGAGGCCCTCGCTCGGCAGATCCACTTCGATCGGCTGCCGGCCCACGTGGCCATCATCATGGACGGCAACGGCCGCTGGGCGGCACAGCGCCACTTGCCCCGCGTCGAAGGGCACCGCGCGGGCATCGATGCGGTGCGCGATTCGGTCGAGACGGCCGCCCGGCTGGGCATCGACGTCCTGACGCTCTACGCGTTCTCCATCGAGAACTGGAAGCGACCCGCGACCGAGGTCGGCACGTTGATGCGTCTGCTCAAGCGATACCTGCGGTCCGAGCTGAACACCCTGCTTCGCAACGACATCCGCTTCCGCGTCATCGGCAGGATGGAGGAGCTGTCGCCCGACATTCAGGAGGAGCTCAACGTCGCGATCGCTCGCACCTCGAGCGGCGGCGGCATGCTCTTCAATATCGCGCTCAATTACGGCGGACGCGCCGAGATCGTCGACGCCGCACGCCGCGCGATCGAAGCCGGCATCCGCCCCCAGGATCTCGACGAGCCGCGCTTCGCGAGCTTTCTCTACACCGCCGGACAGCCCGATCCCGATCTGCTGATTCGCACGAGCGGCGAGATGCGTGTGAGCAATTACCTGCTCTGGCAGATCGCGTACTCCGAGATCTACGTCACCGACACCCTCTGGCCCGACTTCCGCCGGCGCCATCTGATCGAAGCCGTACTCGCGTATCAGAAGCGCGAGCGGCGGTACGGTGGCATCGGCGCCCCCGCAGTCATCGGCGCGAAATGACCCCTCGACCGTCCCTCGGGGTCATCCCGAGCAGGGTCGAGGGATGACCCGCGTGATCAGCGGGGTGATCCTCGCTGTCGCCGCGATCGCCGCGATCGTCTTGCTCCCCGTCATCGCGCTGCGTGTGCTTGCGTGTGCCGTCGCCGCGCTGGCCGCACACGAGTACTTCGAGATGACCGGCACCAACATCCGCGCCATCGTCCTCGTCGTCGTGTTGTGCTGGCTGATCTCCGGCGCGAGCTGGCCGGCCAGCTACGTGGTGCTGACGATGGTGCTCCTCTGGGTCGCGGCGAACGTCCTCATCTCCGACCAGCCGATTCAAGAAGTGTCGGCAGGTCTGTTCGCGTCTGCGTATATCGGCATGCCGCTGGGCATGCTGGTTGCGGTTCACGCGCTGCTCGGCTGGCGCGCCACACTACTGCTGCTCGGCACCGTCGTCGTCAGCGACTCGGCGCAGTACTATTCCGGCCGGCTGCTTGGCCGCAGGCCGCTGGCGCCGTCGATCAGTCCCAAGAAGACGATCGAAGGCGCGATCGGCGGCGTGATCTTCGGAACAGTGTTCATGGTGCTGGCAGGTGCACGCGTCCTGCCCTCGTCCACGCTCGCGCCGCTGATCGGTCTCGGCATTTTCGTGGTGCTCGTCGGCATCTGCGGCGATCTGTTCGAGTCACGGCTCAAGCGGACCGCCGGGATCAAAGACAGCTCGTCGCTGATCCCCGGACATGGCGGCGTACTCGATCGCATCGATGCGCTGCTCTTTGCCGTGGTTCCGTTCTATCTCTTCGTCCGCAACATCACGTGAAACGCCTCGCGATTCTCGGGTCCACCGGTTCGATCGGCCGCAGCGCGCTGGCCGTCGTCGATGCGCACCCGACGCGCCTCGCCGTCGTCGCGCTGGCCGCCGGCGACAACGACGCGCGGCTCGCCGAGCAGGTGCAGCGGTACCAACCCGAGGTCGTCGCCATGGCGACGGGCGAGGGTGTGGATCGGCTCCGTGCGGCGTGCGGCAGCACCCGCCCGCCACGAATGACGGCGGGCGCGGAAGGCCTCATCGCCGTTGCGACGCACCCGAGTGTCGACATCGTGATTTGCGCCTCGGCCGGAACCGCGGGCCTCGAGGCCGTGCTCGCGGCGATCGACGCCGGGAAGACGATCGCACTCGCGAACAAGGAAGTGCTGGTGATGGCGGGTGAACTGGTCACCACGCATGCGCGTCGTGCCGGGGTGGCCATTCTGCCCGTCGACAGCGAGCACAATGCGGTGCACCAATGCCTGCACGGCCGCCATCACAGCGAGGTCCGTCGCGTGATTCTGACCGCGTCTGGCGGGCCGTTTCGAGAATACACGCCCGCGGCGCTCGAGCGTGTCAGCCCGCAAGAGGCGCTGCGCCACCCCACGTGGCAGATGGGGCGCAAGATCACGATCGACTCGGCGACGTTGATGAACAAGGGCCTCGAAGTGATCGAGGCGCACTGGCTGTTCGACATCTCGGCCGACCAGATCGACGTCGTCATCCATCCGCAGTCGATCGTGCACTCACTCGTCGAGCTCACCGATGGATCGGTGATCGCCCAGCTCGGCGTGACCGACATGCGTCTTCCGATTCAGTACGCGTGCTCGTATCCGGAGCGCTGGGATGGGTCGCTCCCCACACTCGATCTCACCCAGGCGGGCCGCCTCGAGTTCCTCGCGCCCGACGTCGAGCGGTTTCCGTGCCTGGGCCTGGCCTATCGCGCGCTCCGTGCCGCAGGAACGCTGCCCGTCGTCTTGAACGCCGCCAACGAGGTCGCGGTCGAGGCGTTTCTCGACGCAAAGCTCGGCTTTACTTCGATTTCCCTCGTGATAGAGCGGTCGATGAACGCCCACACCGTCGAGCGCGTCTCAACACTTGACGATGTACGGCGGGTCGACGCCTGGGCACGCGACAAGGCCCGCGCGATGGTCGCCGAGTTAGAATTGATAGTCTGATCTGAACATCTGAGGGAATCTGTTTGACGACGCTGCTGTCGTTTTTGTTCGTGCTTGGCGTCCTCATCTTCGTACACGAGTTGGGGCATTTTCTGATGGCGCGCCGGCACGGCGTCCGAGTGATCACCTTCTCGCTCGGGTTCGGTCCGAAGATTCTGAAGGTCGTTCGCAACGAGACGGAATACTGCATCAGCGTCATCCCGCTGGGCGGCTACGTGAAGATGGCGGGAGAGACGCCCGACGATCCGCGGTCGGGCCATCCCGACGAGTTCCTCTCGAAGACGAAGTGGCAGCGCTTCCAGATTCTGTTCGCCGGACCGGCGATGAACATCCTGCTCGCCGTTGCGCTGCTGGCGTTCGTGCTGTCGCAAGGCGTGCGCGTCAAGGCGTACCTCGAAGATCCGCCGGTGGTGGCCGCCGTGGAGAACGGCTCGCCCGCTCAGCGCGCTGGTGTCATGCCCGGCGACAAGATTCTCGCTGTGGCTGGCCGTGAGGTGTCGAACTGGGAGCAGCTCGAGATTGCGATCGTCACGCGACGCGCGGATCGGGAGTTCGCGCTTTCCCTGCTTCGCGAAGGGCGTCCTGTGACGCTGACGCTGATGCCCGTCGCGCAAGGCCGCTACGAAGTCCCCGACATCGGAATCCTCCCCGACACCCATCCGTACGTCCTTTCGGTCATACCCGGTGATCGTGCCGAGCAGGCGGGGCTGAAACCTGGCGACGTCATCCTCTCGATCGACGGCCAGACGATTGCCAGCCAGGTGCAGCTGATTCAGGTTGTGTCGCGAAGCGCCGGCAAACAGATCGAGATCCGAGTGCGCCGCGGCAGCGAAGAGCTCACGTTGAGGGGCACGCCCGAGCAGCGTGGCGCTCGCGCCATGCTGGGGTTTACTCCGATGGATCCGTTCAAGGAGTTCATGCCTGGTCCGCTCGAAGCGCTCCGCCTCAGCGTCATTCGCAACTTCGAGAATTCGGGGCTGATCTTCCGGACGTTGGGTGGCCTGTTTACGGGCGAGACATCGGTGAAAGCGCTGCAGGGTCCCGTGGGCATCGCGCAGCTCTCCGGTGAATCGGCGGAAGAAGGGTTCATCTCGCTGCTCGGCCTGATGGCGATGTTGAGCATCAACCTGGGCATCATCAACCTGATGCCGGTGCCGGTTCTCGACGGCGGCCACATCGTCATCATGGCGCTCGAGGGGATCGCCCGCCGCGACTTCAGCATGCAGGTCAAGGAGAAGATGCTACTGGCGGGGTTCGTCGTGCTGATGATGCTGATGGTCACCGTCATCTACAACGACCTGACACGTATCAGCTGGATCGAGCGGCTGATGCCATGGCGTAATTGACGAACCAGCCACGCCAGAACGCCGCCTTCTGATTAGGGGGTAGGAACAGCCATGAATTCCATTCGACGCATCGCCACGGTCTCTGCCGTGCTGGTCGCGCTCGCAGTTCCCGTCGCGGCACGACAAAGCACGAGTGTGACGCAAGCCGACGTGCAACGGCTGCAGGACAATATCTATCTCGCCGAACGCGATATCCAGCAGGCCCGCAGCCGTGACAACGCCCGGGCAACGAAATTGACGAGCGAGTTGGACGACTTGCGCGACGAAGTCATCTACCTGAAGGTGAAGCTGCGCAAAGAGCGGACGCTGTCGCGCGCGGAGTACGGTGATGTGCGCGATCGCATCGACGACCTGCGCGCCCGCGCGCGCGGCGACGCGCCGGCGGTCTCATCGTCTTCGTCGTCGTCCTCGTCTCCTGCGTCTTCGACTGCCGCACCGCCGCCGTCGACCGCAACCGCGGCGCCGCCGCCTCCCGCACCTTCGCGAACCTCACCGCCGACTACGTCATCGTCATCCTCAACGGCGACGACAGCTGGAGCGCTCGAGGTGCCGTCCGGGACTGAGCTCGATGTGCGTCTGCAGGCTCCGCTCAACTCCGGGACGGCGCAGGTGGAAGATCGCTTCGAGGCGACGACTCTGGTCGACGTGAGCGTCAGCGGACGCGTTGCGGTTCCGGCCGGCTCGGTCGTTCGAGGGGTAATTACGGCAGTTGAGCCGGCAACTCGTACGAACCGCACCGCGAAACTGACGGTCAGCTTCGATCAGGTGACGGTGAACGGCCGCGCCTATCCGATGCGCGGTACCGTGACGCAGGCCATTCAGGGCGAGGGCATTCGCGGTGAAACGGGCCGCATCGCCACGGGCGCCGGAGTGGGTGCGGTGATCGGCGGCATCCTCGGCGGCTTCAAGGGCGCGCTCCTTGGCGTGCTCGTCGGCGGCGGTGGTATCACTGCGGCGACCGAAGGCAAGGAAGTCGAGCTGCCGCAGGGTGCGGTGCTGCGCGTCCGCCTCGACTCGCCCCTGCAGATCCAAGGCGCTCGCTAACGCTCGCTTGGAGTCGGTGCGATCGCACCGACTCAGAAACGGATCGCAGCGTATCGTCACCATTGCTATGGAGGGCGGCCGAAATATCGGCCGCCGCTATGGCAATGCACTACTTCATGGGACTGTTGGTTGTCCTGGCGCTAGGCGCCCTGATCGTCTTGCTCCTTGAACGGTATCTCGGCAGGGCGTGAGCTCGATCGCACCTCGGGCATTCAGCGATGGGCCCGTGCGACGTCCTTCATCGCCGCGCGCGCCGCGGCCACCGTCTTCTTGATGTGCGCGTCGGTGTGCGCCGCCGAGAGAAACCACGCCTCGAACTGCGAGGGCGGCAGGTAAACGCCGCGCGCCAGCATCCCTCTGAAGAAGGTGGCATACGCGCTCGTGTCGGCGGCGAGCGCCGACTCGTAGTCGCGTACGGCTGATGCCGTGAAGAACGGCGTCACGAGGGAACCGAACGCGTTGACCTGCACGGCCACGCGCGCGTCGCGCGCGGCCTCTGCAAGGCCTGCGGCCAGCATCGAACCGCGTCGCGCCAGCTGCTGATACAGCGTCGAGTTCAGGCGTTTGAGCGCCCAGAGTCCGGCGGTCATCGCGACCGGGTTTCCGGAGAGCGTGCCCGCTTGATAGACCGGACCTGCAGGCGCGACGAGTTCCATGATCGCGGCACGGCCGCCGTACGCGCCGACCGGAAACCCGCCGCCGATGATCTTGCCGAGACACGTGAGATCGGGACGGACGTCGAACACGGCCTGCGCGCCGCCGGCCGACGCGCGGAAGCCCGAGATGACTTCATCGAAGATCAACAGCATGCCGTGGCGCAGGCACCGTTCGCGCAGTCCTGTGAGGAAGCCGTCCGTGGGCGGGACGACGCCGATGTTGCCGGCGATCGGCTCGACGATGACGGCGGCGATGGCGTCTGGGTGCGCGTCGATCAGCGCGTCCACCGACGCGATGCTGTTGTAGCGGGCGAGCAGCGTCTGCCGTGCGACCGCGGCAGGTACGCCCGGGCTGGTCGGAATTCCCAGCGTCAGCGCACCCGAGCCGGCCTTCACGAGGAACGCATCGGCGTGGCCGTGATAGCACCCTTCGAACTTGATGATCAGCTCGCGCTTCGTGAACGCGCGCGCCACGCGGATGGCGCTCATCGCCGCCTCGGTGCCGGAGCTGACGAAGCGCACGCGTTCGAGCGACGGCATCAGCGCGCGGACGCGCTCGCCGAGCTCGTGTTCCAGCGGCGAGGGTGCCCCGAAGCTCGTGCCTCGCCGGGCTGCCGACGATATCGCCTGCACCAGTCCTTTCGGCGAGTGCCCGTGGATCAGCGGTCCCCACGACATCACGTAGTCGATGTAGCGATTGCCGTCGACGTCTTCGATCGTCGCGCCGCTGCCGCGCCGGATGAACAGCGGCGAGCTGCCCACCGCGTGAAATGCGCGCACGGGACTATCGACGCCGCCCGGGAGGATCTGGGTCGCTCGGGCGAAGAGCTTCTGGGACTGAGTCGGTTTTTTCATGAAGCGAGTAATGCAGAATGCAGAATGCAGAATGCAGACACTGAATCATTCAAGGCACATGGCGAGGTCGTGTCTGCATTCTGACTGCTGCATTCTGCATTACAGCAAGCGCGCCGCGTCGCGCGCGAAGTAGGTGATGATCATGTCCGCGCCAGCGCGCTTGATCGCGATGAGCGTCTCCGTCATCACGCGCGGCTCGTCGATCCAGCCGCGCTGCGCTGCCGCCTTCAGCATCGCGTACTCGCCGCTGACGTGATACGTGGCGGTCGGCTGGCCGAACCGCTCCTTGATCTTCGCGAGCACGTCCAGGTAGGGCAGCGCCGGCTTGACCATCACGATGTCGGCGCCTTCGGCGAGATCGATCTCGACTTCGCGCAGCGCCTCGTCGACGTTGGCCGGGTCCATCTGGTGACTGCGCCGATCGCCGAACTGCGGCGCCGAGTCGGCCGCCTCGCGGAATGGTCCGTAAAAGCCGGAGCAGTACTTCGCCGCGTAGGACATGATCGCCGTCTGATCGAATCCGCGATCGTCGAGGATCGATCGGATCGCGGCGACGCGGCCGTCCATCATGTCGGAGGGCGCGACGATGTCGGCGCCCGCCACGGCATGGGAGAGCGCCGCCTGCGCCAGGTGCTCCACGGTCACGTCGTTGACGATCTCGTCGCCCTCGACGATGCCGCAGTGCCCGTGCGAGGTGTATTCGCACATGCACACGTCGGTGATGACGAGCAGGTCGCGGACTTCGCGCTTGAGCGCCCGGACGGCCGACTGCACAGGCGCGTCCGGATCGGCTGCGGCAGAGCCGACGAGGTCTTTCTGGTCAGGCAGCCCGAACAGGATCACCGCCGGCACACCATCGGCCTTGGCGGCGGCGGCCTCTTTCACGGCCTCGTCCACCGACAACTGAAACACACCTGGCATCGACCCGATCTCGCGCCGTACGCCTCGGCCGGGACAGACGAACAGCGGATAAATGAAGCAGTCCGGCGTCAATCGCGTCTCGCGCACGAGCGATCGGATGGCTTCGTTGCGGCGGAGGCGTCGCGGGCGGCGTGTCAGAGCGAGTTTCG
>DASRJR010000074.1:0-10464 GCA_035649395.1 Vicinamibacterales bacterium | reverse complement strand
CTACCTCGGCGACGCCGCGCGCTACTTCGTGATTCACCACTCCGCCGCTGATACGGTCGAACGGATTACTCCCGAGGAAGTCTCCCGCGCGGCCGCCGCCATCGCCGTCATCACGTATGCGACGGCCGAAATGCCGGAACGGCTGCCTCGATAGAAAGGCCCTGGGCCCTATCGGATTTCAGTGATGGTCGCGTGCAGGATCCGCGATTGTCGTGGCGCGTGCTGCCACTGCACGAGGATCGGGCTCTGATACGTGCCCTCGACGATTGTCGAGTCGCCCTGCTCGGTTACTGAGATGAGCAGGCTGACCGATCGGCCGGTGCGGAAGAAGCGGGCGGCGGGAACGGCCAATGTCCGCGCCATCAGTTTCTCGACGAGCGACCCGCGGAGTCCGAGCGTGTCGAGACTCTTGTTCAACACGCGAACGAAGTCGTACTTGGCGTAGCCGAGCGTCTTGGCGGGGACCGCGAACGGATTCGCCAGCGCATGCCGCGACTTCTCGGCGACGAAGCGAAGCGGGTTGCGTATCACCTCGTGGAGGTCGTGGCGCATCAGCATCGTTTCGTACTCGTTCACGGTGAGCGCGGAATGCCGTTCCGAGGGATCGAGCGCGAGCCGCAGGCGCCCTTTGTGCACGCCCACCTGCTTGACGAGGTCGGACAGCTGCTCGTAGATGCCGAGACGCGGATCCTTCAGGTTCACGGAATCGATCGGGTGCTCGGACACCGGAACTTCGATCACGCGCGAACCGACCACGCGTTCACGCGTGAAGGCGATCAGGCGCGTGAGGCGGCGCCGGGGGCGGCCTTCGTTGACGCCATCCAGGTCGACGAAGCACACCGGTTCATTCGGCCGGTTTGGATGCGTGACGCAGGTGCGGAGACCGCTCGCGATGAACGCGAGGTGCGAGTCGGCATTGCGCGGCTCGATCGCGCGCTGCGTCGAATCGAGGTCGCGCCGCCGTTCCAGCTTGTCGTGCTGATACCCGGCACCTTCGGGAAAAATCGTGCGAAATGCGTCGACGTAGGTCGGGATGTGCTGTGCCTGTAAACGTGCGGCAAGACTGCGATCCAGGAATCCCGCGGTCGTGTGGCACGACCAATAGAGACACTGGGGAAACGCCCCAACGGCCTGGTGTTCAGCAGCGAAATGCGACCTGAGGTTGACGACGTCGAAACGCGCCTTAGGGGCTAGCTCGAGGCTCAAATCGAGCGGTTTGGCGGGCATCAAGGTCGTGAGTCACAAGTACTGTAGCACATTCCCGCCGCTCTCCGGGCGCGTGGACATTGAGCGTCCAACGGCTTCCGGCATACGATGACGGGCGGCGCACAACAGCGGCGCGCGCAGCGAAGGAGGCGGCGGAATGCGTGGGAACGCTCAGGTCATTGCTCAACTCAATCTCGCCCTCAAAGAGGAGCTGACGGCGATCAACCAGTACTTCCTGCACGCCGAAATGTGTCACAACTGGGGCTACCATGCGCTCGGCGACTACATCAGGAAGCAGTCGATCGACGAGATGAAGCACGCCGAGGCGCTGATCGAGCGGATCCTCTTCCTCGACGCCACGCCGGCGATGGAATACATGGAGCTCAGTGTCGGCACCAACGTGAAGAACCAGCTCGAAGCGGATCTGAAGCTCGAAGTGAACGCCGTCGGCATGTACAACAAGGCGATCCAGGTCTCACGCGACGCCGGCGACGACGCCTCACGCGAGCTGTTCTCCAAGCTGCTGAAGGACGAGGAAGAGCACGTCGACTGGCTCGAGGCGCAGCTGCACCAGATCTCCGAGATGGGCTACGAACGCTACCTCTCGAATCAAACCGAAGGCCCCAAGGATTAAACGGACCCCCAGCGTACCGGTCAGGGACGCTCCCGTTAGAGATCAGAGATGGGGTCTTGATTCTGCATACCTGTCTACATACTATCTGTTCATGACAGGTATCACAGGCGGGATCGTCCGCCTGTTGAAGCCGGGGATCGGGAGACGAACATGCCTGACTGGGCCGAACACGTACGCGCGCGGTTGTCGTCCCTGCGGCTCTCGGCGACCCGGGAGAACGAGATCGTCGAAGAGCTGTCGCAACATCTCGAGGACCGGTGGCGCGAGTTGATTGCCGGTGGAGCGACGCCCGAAGAAGCCACGCAGTTGACGCTCGCCGAATTCAGGGGCGCTGACGTGTTGGCGAAGTACATGGCGCCGCTGCGGCAGGCCCATGTGGCACCGTCAATTGCTCCAGGGGCACCCGCCGGCCGCGGGCTGACCGGTCTGTCGCAGGATCTGCGATACGGCGCGCGCACACTGCGGAAGCAGCCCGGTTTCACGCTGGTCGCGGTGCTGACGATGGCGATCGGCATCGGCGCGACCACGGCGATCTTCAGCGTCGTCAATGGCATTCTGATCAAGCCGCTGCCGTTTGCGGAATCCGACCGCTTGATCGCGCTGGTCCACCAGGCGCCGGGCGTCAACCAAGACGAACTGGCCGCATCGCCGGCCATCTACTTCACCTACCGGGAAAACAACCGTACCTTCGAATCCGTCGCGCTCTGGTTTTCGAATACAGCCAGTGTGACCGGTGCCGGCGACCCCGAGGAAGTTCAGAGACTCGAGAGCACGCACGAACTCCTGCCGTTGCTCCGCGTGACACCGCTGGTCGGCCGCACGTTCTCCGAAGCTGACGATCAGCCCGGCAGTCCGGGAACGGTGATTCTCTCCTACGGCTATTGGCACCGCCGCTTCGGCGGCGCCGCAGCTGTCGTGGGAAAGACCCTCGTTGTCGATGGCGCGCCGCACGAGATCATCGGCGTGTTGCCTCGTGAGTTCAGGTTCCTTCAGCAGCCAGCCGAGATACTGACGCCGGCCAGACCGAATCGCGCCCTCGCGTTCGTTCCTTCCATTGGTGGACGCGGTGTCGCGCGGCTCAAAGACGGGGTGACGCTCGAGCAGGCGTCGGCCGACGTCGCCCGGATGATCCCGATTCTCATCAACGGCTTTCCGATCGTGCCCGGGCTCACGAGGGCGGGCGTCGAGCGCATGAAGCTCGGGCCGAATCTGCGATTGCTGAAGGACGACTTTATCGGAGACCTGGACGAAGTGCTCTGGGTTCTGTTCGGCACGATCGGCATGCTGCTGCTCATCGCCTGCGCGAATGTGGCGAATCTCCAGCTGGCGCGGACCGAAGTGCGCGGGCACGAGCTTGCGATCCGAACCGCATTAGGCGCGCGATGGAGCAGGATCGCGTCGAGTCTGCTCGTCGAGAGCACGCTGCTCGGATTCATGGGTGGTATCGCAGGATTGGGGCTGACGACCATCGCGTTGCCTGTGCTGCTGTCGGCCGCCGCACAGGAACTCCCGGGCATGCTCGAAATCACGATCGATCCCGCGGTGGTGGCGTTTACATTCGCGATCTCGCTCGGCACGGGGCTGCTGTTCGGATTGATTCCCGTGGTGAAGTACGCCCGCCCGCAAGTCGCGGCAATGCTGGGTGGAATCGGACGCTCGCACAGTCCGAGCCGAGGACATCACCGGGCACGGAATTCGCTCGTCGTCATGCAGGTCGCGCTCGCGGCCGTGCTTCTGGTCGGTTCCGGTCTGATGATTCGCACGTTTCAGTCGTTGCGGAACGTGGACACGGGCTTCACCGATCCCGATCGAATTCAAACCCTGCATCTCTCGATGTCGCGGGACACAGTACCGGAGTTCGATCGCGTGATTCGGATGCAGAAGGAGATCTCTGACGGGCTTGCGGCCATTGCCGGCGTGGAATCGGCCGCCTTCTCGTCGCGGAGCCTGCCGTTGATCGCCCGGGGGCCGACGGGCCCGTTCTCGCTCGAGAGCAGGCCCGGCGCGGCGCCGGTCGAGATGGAGTTTCGGTACGCGTCACCGAGCCTTTTCCGTACGATGGGAACGCGTCTCGTCGGCGGGCGTGACTTCCAGTGGACCGACTACTCGAGCACACGTCAGGTGGCCATCGTCTCGGAGACCTTCGCACGGCGCGAGTGGGGCTCACCGGCCGCCGCGATCGGCAAGCGGATGCGCAGGAGCGAAAAGAACCCGTGGCTCGAAGTCGTCGGCGTGGCTGGCGACGTGCGCTACCGCGGTCTGGAACGACCGGCGCCGGATACCGTGTACCTGACGTCGAGCGAGGCCTTGGCGCCGTTTATGAGCCGCGACGCGTACTTCTTGGTCCGCAGTGAGCGTGTCGGTACGGCCGGATTCATAGACGACTTACAACGTGCGATCTGGTCGGTGAACGGCAGTGTGCCTCTCGGCAGCGTGCAGACGATGGGCGAGGTTTATCGACGATCGACGGCGCGGACGTCGCTGACACTCGTACTGCTCTCGATCACGGCCGCGATGGCGCTTGCGCTCGGACTCATCGGAATCTACGGTGTCATCAGCTACATGTTGACCCAGCGCACGCGCGAGATCGGCGTCCGCATGGCGCTCGGTGCGCGCACCGCCGCGTTGAAGCGCATGGTGCTGGGTCAGGTGCTGCTGCTCGTTGCCGTGGGTGTGGCCCTGGGTCTCGGCGGAGCGGCGGTACTGACGCGGCTCATGGAATCGCTGTTGTTCGGCGTCGGTCCACTCGACGTGTTTACCTACGTGACCGTTTCGGCGATCCTTGTCGTTGCGTCAGCGCTCGCTGCTTATCTGCCGGTCCGGCGTGTGACCCGCATCGATCCATTGCAGGCGCTGCGCGCCGAGTGAACCTCTGCGTTCGTGCGATCACGTCAGGTGGAACGAACCGGTCGTTAGTCTTTGTCGGATTTCTGATGTTCCGCGTTTCGAAACGCCAGGCTACGGGCGGGGAGTTGCCAGGCTGTGCGGAGAGCTTTGGCCAGTTCAGGATCCGTCTCTGACAGTTTTTGGGCCAGCGCCGCGATCTTCTGCTCGATGCGATTGATGCGCGCTTCGTAGCGCTCCAGGTCGTTCTTCTGTTGCATGTCACGGCGCAGCAGGCCAACCTTCTCGACGACCTCGATCAGCAGCGCCAAGACCTCAGGGTCCATGCTCGATCTCCAGCAGCGGCACGCCCGGCTGCACCAGCTCGCCCGCGCGGCAGCGGATCGCGGTGACGCGGCCCGCCCGCGGCGCCTTGATCGGCAGCTCCATCTTCATCGCTTCGAGTGAGATGAGCAGCGTATCGCGGCTGACCTGCTGACCCTCCGAGACGTGGATGTTTACCACTGTCGCCGGCATCGGCGCCATCAATGCGGCGGCATCGTCGGTGCCGCCGCGTCGCGCCACGGCACCCGACTGAGGGACGACGAACACGCGGCCGTCCAGAAAGACCCAGGTGTCGCCAGCGGCTACCGCAAACGCCGTCCGCCGCGACCGGCCATCGTCCACCTGAAATCTTCCGGCACCAAGCGGCACGACGGTGATTGGACGGTCACCCCGATTAGACACGAACGCTCCCGAGCGACGTCCATGGGTCGATGCCGGATCGTGTGGTCTCGACGGAGTTCTGACCGTCAGTCGATCGCGCGGCCACTGCAACGGCCTGGACCTCGGGCGGCGGCTCGCCGGCGAGTTTGCCCGCCAACGCGCTGCCTTCGGTATCCATGAGACGCGTGTCGAGTGTCCCGGCGACGAATCTCGGGTGCTCGAGGAGCTCGATGAGCATCGGGATGTTCGTACGGATGCCGAGGATCGGAAACGCGCGCAGCGCGACGATGGCCCGGCGCCGGGCAATTTCGCGATGCTCGCCCCAGGCGATGAGCTTCGCCAGCAGCGGATCGTAATGGACGCTCACCTCGGCGCCCTCGATGATGCCCGAGTCGACGCGAACGCCGGGCATCGACGGTTCGCGATAGAGCAGGACCGGTCCGGCCTGCGGCAGGTGGGTGATCGGATCCTCGGCGTAGATTCGCGCCTCGATGGCATGTCCGCGCTGGTCGAGCTGCTCTTGCGTCCACGGCAATGGCTCACCAGCGGCGACGAGCAGTTGGGCGCGAACGAGATCGATGCCGGCCACCTGTTCGGTCACCGGGTGCTCGACTTGGAGTCGCGTGTTCATCTCGAGGAAATAGAAGCCGGCCTTGTCTCCGCTTCCGTCGACGAGGAATTCGACCGTCCCGGCGTTTCGGTACCCAGCGGCTTTTGCGACCGCCACCGCCGCTGCACCCATCCGCGCTCTCAGCGCGGGGGTGACGGCCGTCGAGGGGGTTTCTTCGATGACCTTCTGGTGGCGCCGCTGGATCGAGCATTCGCGCTCGAACACGTGAGTCACGTGGCCATGGTGATCGGAGAGCACCTGGAATTCCACATGACGCGGTGCGCCAATCAATCGCTCGACGTACAAGGTGCCGTCACCGAACGCGGCGGTGGCTTCTCGCCTCGCTTGCGCGATCGCGTCCACGAGTGCCGCTGCGTCGTACACTTCCTTCATGCCGATGCCGCCGCCGCCTTCTGACGGTTTGATCAACACCGGAAAGCCGATTCGCGTCGCGGCAGCCACGATCGCTGCGTCCGATTGATCCGCGGGTGTCTCACCCGGGACGACCGGCACGCCTGCTTGTTCGGCAAGGCGACGCGCCACGATCTTCGACCCCATTTGGGCGATCACCTCTGGCGGCGGCCCGACGAACGTCAGGCCGGCTGCCGCACACGCCGACGCGAGGTCCTGGTTCTCCGAGAGGAATCCATAGCCTGGATGCACGGCTTGCGCGCCGCTGCTGCGCGCGGCCTCGATAATCGCGTTGATTGAGAGGTAGCTTTCGGCCGACGGCGGCGGACCGATTCGCACGGCGCGATCGGCGAGGGTCACATGCAGCGCGGCGCGGTCCGCATCGGAGTAGACCGCCACCGACTCGATTCCCATCTCGCGGCAGGCGCGGATGATGCGGACGGCGATCTCGCCGCGATTGGCTATGAGAAGTCGCTGGAACACGGTTCGAAACAGCTTACATTCGGAAGACTCCGAAACGGGGGAGCGGTGTCGGCGCGTTGTAGGCAGCCGAGATCGCCAGCGCGAGCGCCGGGCGCGTATTCACCGGATCGAGGATGCCGTCGTCCCAGAGCCGGGCGGTGGAGTAGTACGGCGAGCCTTCCCGCTCGTACTTCTCGAGGATCGGGTCACGGATTGCGCGCTCTTCCTCGGCCGTGAATGTCTTGCCCTCCCGCGCGAGTTGATCGCGCTTGACCGTCGTCAGCACGCCGGCCGCCTGCTCGCCGCCCATCACCGAGATTCGGGCGTTCGGCCACATCCAGAGGAACCGCGGCTCGTAGGCGCGGCCGCACATGCCGTAGTTGCCGGCGCCGAACGAGCCGCCGATGACGACGGTGAATTTGGGAACGACCGAGTTGGCGACCGCGTGCACCATCTTCGCGCCGTCCTTCGCGATGCCGCCGCGCTCGTACTGACGGCCCACCATGAACCCGGTGATGTTCTGTAGAAAGATGAGCGGGACGCCCCGCAGGTTGCACAGCTCGATGAAGTGCGTCGCCTTGAGCGCCGACTCCGAGAACAGCACCCCGTTGTTCGCGACGATGCCGACGAGGAAGCCATGGAGGCGCGCAAAGCCGGTAACGATCGTGGGCGCGTAGCGCTGCTTGAACTCGTCGAACCGGGAGCCGTCGACCATGCGGGTGATCACCTCGCGCACGTCGTACGGTTTGCGCACGTCCGCATTGACGATTCCGTAGATTTCCTGCGGATCGTAAGCCGGGTCTTCGGGCGTGGTCATGTCTGCCGGCATCGACTTCGCCGTGTTGAGGGTGGACACGACGGTTCTGGTGAGGTGCAGCGCGTGCTCGTCGTCTTCCGCCATGTAGTCGGCGACGCCGGAGAGACGCGTGTGCACATCGGCCCCGCCAAGTTCCTCCGCGGTGACTTCTTCGCCGGTCGCGGCTTTGACGAGTGGAGGACCACCAAGAAAGATCGTGCCGGTGCCCTTGACGATGATTGTCTCGTCCGACATGGCCGGCACGTAAGCGCCGCCCGCGGTGCACGACCCCATGACGACCGCGATCTGCGCGATGCGCTCGGCGGACATGCGCGCCTGATTGAAGAAGATCCGGCCGAAGTGATCGCGATCGGGAAAGACCTCGGCCTGCATCGGCAGAAACGCGCCGCCCGAATCGACCAAATAAACGCACGGCAGTCGATTGGCCAGCGCCACTTCCTGCGCGCGCACGTGCTTCTTGACCGTGATGGGGTAGTAGGTGCCGCCCTTGACGGTAGCGTCGTTTGCGACCACGACCGCCTCACGTCCTGAGATGCGCCCGATGCCGGTGATGATGCCCGCTCCGGGTGCGTCGCCTTCGTACATGTCCCAGGCGGCTAACGGCGACAGCTCCAGGAATGGAGAACCAGGGTCGAGCAGCCGATCGATGCGGTCCCGCACCGGAAGCTTGCCCTGAGCTCGGTGGCGCTGAAGATATTTTTCGCCGCCGCCCATCCGAGCGGCTGCCACCCGGTCGCGGAGCTCTGCTACGAGCTGCGTCATCCGGTCGGTGTTTTCGCGGAAAAGGCTGGCGGCGGCCTGAACGTGGGTTTCGAGCCTATCCATTGACCTGCAGCGGATTATATTTGGCTGAGCGGCCGAGCTGGTGTAAGAACTACCAGGTGTCTTGTTCTGCGTCGCTAAGGTGATTAGTGTATTGGTAGCAGACGCACACTTTTACTACAGTCCTGTTATCAAGCGAATGGCTCTTCCTCTTTCTTACACGAAACGCCGACGTCGCGTGCTGGCGGTCGCGGACGACCCCAGTATGACCGACTGGCTCAAGAAGATCGTCGATGCCGAGGGGTACGAGGTGCGCTCGGTTCCGAGCGGTGCCAATGGCGAAGAGGTCTTCCGCTATTGGCGCCCCGACGTGGTGCTGGCCGACCTCTCTCTCCCCGATATCGACGGCATCGAGCTCCTTCGCCGTCTCAAGGATATCGACCCGCAACCGGAAACGATCGTGATTGGCGGGCAGGGCACGATCACGCGCGCGGTCGAGGCCGGGCGCGCCGGAGCGTTCTTCTTCCTCGAGAAGCCGGTCACCGAAGACGGGCTGATGGACCTGCTGCGCAAGGCGGCGCGCCGAACGGAGGAGCGCGTCGAGCACCAGCAGCTCAAGGAACAAGTTCGCGAACAGTACAGCTTCACGAACGTCGTCGGGCAGAGTCGCGTGATGCGCGACCTGTTCGACCTGATCGAGAGCGTCGCCGCCAGCGACGCCAACATCCTGATCCAGGGTGAGAACGGCACCGGCAAGGAAGTCATCGCCAACGCCATCCATCACCACTCGAATCGCGCCAACGGACCGTTCATCAAGATCAATTGCGCGTCGATTCCCAAGGACCTGATCGAGAGCGAGCTGTTCGGCTACAAGAAGGGCGCCTTCACCGGTGCGTTCGCCGACAAGATCGGGCTGCTCGAGATGGCCGAGGGCGGCTCGCTGTTGCTCGACGAGATCGGCGAGATGCCGCCGTATCTGCAAACGAAGCTGCTGCGCGTCCTGCAGGAGCGCGAGTATCGCCCGATCGGCAGCGACCGGCTGGTGACGGTGGATTTCCGGCTGATTTGCGCGACCAACATCGACGTCGAGGTCGCGCTCCGCGAGGCCAAGCTCCGCGAAGATCTCTACTTCCGCATCAACACCATCACGCTCCGCGTGCCGCCGCTGCGCGAGCGCACCGAGGACATCCCGCTGCTCTGCAACCATTTCCTGTCGAAGTTCAACCGGCGCTATCAGAAGTCGGTGCGCTCGGCGTCACCCGCCGCGTACCACCTGTTGATTCGCAATCGATGGGCCGGCAACGTTCGTGAGCTCGAGAACGCGATCGAGCGCGCCGTGCTCGTGTGCAAGACGGGCGAGGTGACGCCCTCGGACCTGCCGGAATCGATCCGCGAGGAAAACGTCACCGTTCAGGAGTTCTCGATTCCGCCGCATCGGACGCTGGCGGAGATCGAGCGGATGGCGATCGTGCAGACCCTGCAGCGCACGAACTGGAACAAACAGGAGGCGGCGCAGATCCTCGGCCTGTACCGGCCGACGCTGTACAGCAAGATGAAGAAGCACGACATCAAGGATCAGCGCGGCCAGCGGCGCGCAGGTGGCCCGACCTCCTGACGCGTGCTCGCCTCCCGCCTCCTGCGCCGGGTGCGCACCGAATTGCGTCTCTCGGGCACCGCTGCCTGGCGCGGATTGCTCGAGCTGCTCAACAGCAACGACCTGACGCACGCCGCGTCGATCGCCTACTACGCGCTGCTGTCCCTGTTCCCGTTCCTGCTGCTGATCATCTCGCTGCTCGGCGTGGTGACGGCTGACGAGCACGACCGTGTGGCCGTGCTCGGTTTCGTCTTCCGCTATTTCCCGACGCAGCTCGATTTCGTCACGAGTCAGCTCGACGCCTTTCGAGGCGCGAGCCTGCGCCTTGGGGTCGGCGGTGCGCTCGCGCTGATCTGGGGATCGCTAGGCGTCTTCGGCGCAGTGACCAGTGCCGTCAACGAGGCGTGGGGCGTGGAGAA
>DASRJR010000073.1:0-5732 GCA_035649395.1 Vicinamibacterales bacterium | reverse complement strand
TCGACCACCGGTTCGGCCAGGCGGCCTTCGGCGTCTCCGGCCTCGGCGTGCTCATCGGCGATCCGCGCGACGACCTTCGCTCGATCGATCAGGTCAATGGTGTCTACGGTCGATGCCATATGCGTCTCGTTTGGTTGGGGGAAACGGAGGAGACGGAGGAACGGAGAGGTTTAACACGGGGAAACGGAGGAAACGGAGTCAACAGAGTTCGGCCACCTGGCACCGCTCCCGCACAGGCACAGTCACGTCGAGTGCCGGAGCGGTGCCAGGTGGCCGATCCCGTTAACCCCGTTTCCCCCGTTCCCCCCGTGTGCAAACCATCCCGTTGCCCCCGTACTCCTCCGTTCCCCCCAAGAGCGGGATTATGGCTCAGCGCGCTCGAGTTTGACACTATGTCGCGTCACGACGTATCGTGACGCGCCATGGCCGACCGCGATCCCGCGGACGTGCTGCCGTTGACACCGGCGCTCTTTCACGTGCTGCTGTCGCTGGCCGACGGGCAGAAGCACGGCTACGCGATCCTGAAGGAAGTGGAGCTGCGCACGAGCGGCGCCGTTCGCCTGAGCACCGGCACGCTCTACGGGATCATCAAACGGCTGCTGGCCGATGGCCTGATTCGGGAGTCGGCGACGGGGAGCGACGAGCGTCGGCGGGCGTATCGGCTGACCGCGTTCGGCCGGAGGGTCGCGTTGGCCGAGGCCGAACGGCTGCGCGATCTCGTCGTGGCCGCCCAGGCGAAGAAGCTGCTCAACGGCCTGACGGGGTGACCGCCGTGGATCGCCCGTCGATCGCCGATCGCGTCTACCAATGGCTGCTGCGGTTGTTTCCGGCAGAGTTCCGCGGCGATTTCGGCGACGACATGCGCGCCGACTTCGACGATCAGCGCCGCGACGTGCATGGCCGCTCTCGCGCGGCCGTCGCGCTGTGGCTGCGCACGATTGGCGATCTGCTCCGGCGTGCCCCGCGTGAGCACCTCGACGTGCTCTGGCGCGACGCCCGACACGGCGTTCGCGTGATGCGGCGGCACCCGGTCTCGACCATCACCGTCATCGTCAGTCTTGCCATCGGCATCGGCCTGAACTCAGCGGTGTTCAGCGTCGTCAACGGCGTGCTGTGGCGCGACCTGCCGCTGCCCGAGAGCGACCGGTTGGTGATCCTCAATGCCTTCACGCCCGCGGAATCATCGCCACAACTGTTGTCATCGTCTGGCTTCCTGGAGATCACACGCCGAGTGACGACGGTCGATCGTGTCGCGGCCGGCAGATTTGCACCACTGACGATCGTCGACCCGATTGAGCCGGAACTGGTGGGGTGCTTCGCCGTCAGTGAAGGCTACTTCGACGTGCTCCGTTCCGTGCCGACGCTCGGTCGTGGCTTCACGCGTGCCGATTACGACGTATCGATCGCACACTGGGCAGCGCAACCCCCGGACAAGTCGCGGTCCAACCCCGTGCCGCACGTCATGATCCTGAGTCACGCGCTGTGGCAGCGTCAGTTCCGTGCCGACCCGCGAGTCATAGGGCGACAGGTCGTCCTGACGGGTGGTGATCGCGTCCAGATTGTCGGCGTCATGGGGCCTGAGTTGGGTGCCCTCGCTGGGGCAGTGTTTGGACAGTGCTGGGTGCCTGAAGCGCCCGATCCAGTTCAGACCGCCGGGATGATGATCGCGATCGGCCGGTTACGGACCGACACCTCGTTGGACCAGGCGAATGCGGAGCTGGCGCTGGTCTCGCGGCAATTGCCGATATCACCGACCTCGCCGTCGGCAGATGCCATCACGCTTCGCGCGGAGCCCATGGTCGACCGGATCACAAGCCGCGTGCGTCCGCAGCTGATGTTTCTATTCGGCGCGGTGGTCTGTGTGCTGCTCGTGACGTGCGCGAACGTGGTGAGTGTGTTTCTGGCGCATGTGGCCGGACGACGCGACGAGCTGGCGACCCGGGTTGCGCTCGGTGCCTCGCGGGCGACGCTGGTCCGGCAGACGCTCACGGAAGTGATGTCGATCGCGGCTCTCGGTGGCGCCTCGGGCTTCGTGCTCGCGGTCCTGGGTGTGCCGGTCCTCGTGGCGATGGCTCCTCCGAACGTGCCGAGGCTGCGGCAGATCGATATCGATTGGGCGACGTTCGCATTCACATCGATAGTCTCCGTCGCGGTTGGCCTCGCCTGCGGTCTGCTTGCGTCGATGCCGGCCCGCGGTACGCCAGGCCGCCTGTTTGGCGCCGTGCGCGCGGGTGCCGAGCCGAACGCGGCGCGATTCCGCCGCACCCTCACCGTGGCCGAAATCGGACTGGCGCTGATGCTCGTGATTGCGGCGGCGCTGATGGTGCGCACCGTCCGCGCGCTCAACGGGATCGAGCTCGGGTTCGATCCAGCCCACGTCGTGGCGGCCGATCTGAGCACACTGGGGAACCGCGCGCAGCAGCAGCAGATCGAGATCGTCGAACGGGTGAAGGCGCTTCCTGGCGTCCGTGCCGCGGGTGTTGGTGCCGGTCCTCTCTCAGGTGGCGGCATGGCCATGGGGGGCGTCATCGTGCCCGGCGATTCGCGCAGGTTCACACTCGGGGTCGATGCCGTCAGTCCCGGCTACTTCGAGGCGCTTGGCGCTCGCCTGCTGGCGGGGCGCTTCTTCGAGCCGACCGATACCCGACCAGGCCTGCCCCAGATGATCCTGCTGAACGACACCGCCGCGCGAACGTTCTGGCCACAAGCGAGCGCCGTCGGCAGGACGATCTTCATCAACAAGACCGAAGAACTGCACGTCATCGGCGTTGTCGCCGACACGCGAGGATCCAATCTCGATGAAGACGCCGGCCCGATGATGTATCAGCTGAGCGTGCAGTCACGGAATTTCGGTGTCTCGACGATGTTGATTCGGACGGATGGCGACCCGGCGGTGCTCGTGCCGCAGATTCGCGCGATTATCCGCTCGCTGAACCGCGAGCAGCCATTCAGTGGAGTGAGGCCGCTGCAGCAGCGGATCGACAGCTTCCTCGCGCCACGGCTGTTCGTGCTTCGCCTGATCGGACTGTTCTCTGTGCTCGGCCTGATGCTCGCCATCGTCGGCGTGTATGGCGTCGTCGCGGAGTTCGTCGCGCAGCGTGTGCCCGAGATCGGCGTCCGGATGGCGTTCGGGGCGACCGCTGCTGACGTGCTGCGCCTGATCCTCGGGCAGGGCAGCCGTCTGGTGATCGCTGGAGTGGTGCTCGGCGTCGCCGGCGCTGCGTTGCTGCGTGGCGCAATGAAGACAATGGTCTACAACGTCGATACGCTCGATCCGCTGACGTATGCGATCGCCTGCGTCTCTCTCGTGGCCGCGACGACTGCGGCCTGTCTAATCCCGGCGCGCCGGGCCTCGCGTCTCGATCCGGCCGTCGCACTCCGCGAGTAACACGATATAGTCCGCGTGACGTAGCGTCCGGCTCGAGCCGCACCTGTAGCGTCCGGCTTGAGCCGCACCTGTGGTGTCCGGCTTCAGCCGGACCTGAGGAGGGCGTATGCGCCGGCTTTCATTCGTCGTGTCACTCGCGGCCGTCGTTGCACTGGCGGTCAGCACGATCGTCCAAGGCCAGGGTGGCATCGCGAGTGCGCCGGCGAAGTTCCTTGCACCCGCAACGCAGACGATCGCCGTACGCGCCGGGCGTCTGTTCGACAGTCGTTCCGGAACGACCCTCACGAATCAGGTCGTACTCATTCGCGGCGATCGCATCGCCGACGTCGGACCGTCCGTGGCCATCCCAGCTGGGGCGCGCGTCATCGATCTGAGCGGAGCGACCGTGCTGCCGGGGATGATCGACGCTCACGTGCATGTCTATCCGCCTGACGAACTCTCGGAGGCGACGCGCACAGTCGTGGCAGTGGCGAATGCACAGGCCGATCTCGAGGCTGGTTTCACCACCGTGCTCGACATGGACTCGCGCGGCGGATTCGGGACGGTCGATCTCCGCAACGCCATTAACCGTGGGGTGATTCTCGGTCCGCGCATGCAAGTCGTCGGGCAATCGTTGAATCAGCGTGCGGCCCGGCCGTATCCGTCATTCTTCGAGCGCTTCATGGATCGCTTTACGGAGAGCAAGAATCCGAATTCGCCCTGGCTCGCCCGTGCGGCCGTCCGCGAGGCCAAGCTGCACGGTGTCGACTGGGTGAAGATCTACACGACCCAGGACTACGTCGGCGACGAATACAGCGTCTTCAAGCCTGACGGCACGCTCGTGAACAGTCCGTCGCTGACGGAAGAAGAAGTGATGGCGGTCGTCGACGAAGCGCATCGCCTCGGTCTCAAGGTCGCGTGTCACACCTACGGCGGCGAAGGTCAGCTCAGTTGCCTGAAGGCGGGCGTCGACGCGCCGAATCACCTGACGGATCTCGACGACGCGTCACTGAAGCTGCTGATCGACAAGAAGCTGCCGTTCGAGTTGACGGTGGACGATCTCGTCGCGCTCGAAGAGGGAGACCTGAAGACGACCGGCGGCAAGAACAGCCGATTGAAGATGGCGGAGCAGGCGTTCAAGAAAGCGCGCGCCGCGGGCGTGACGTTCGTCTTCGGCAGCGGCGCCACGTCCGCCGACGTGCCCCACGGCAAGCAGGCCGATCAGTTCGCCTATTTCATCAAGTGGGGCATGACGCCGGTGCAGGCGCTTCAGATGCCGTTCCTGCCGACGGCCAGAATGCTGAACTACAACTGGGTCGATGCGATCGGCAGCATCGAGAAGGGCAAGTTCGCCGATCTGATCGCCGTATCGGGCAATCCTTCGACCGACATCAGCGAGATGCAGCGAGTGCGGTTCGTGATGAAGGGCGGGTGGGTGGTGAAAAACGATCTCCGCTGATCGCGGAGGAGGCGGAGATTGCGGAGAAAACCCTCACGCAGAGATCGCGGAGGGGCAGAGGATCTTTTGGATTTTGCATCCTGCGGACGGCTCCAACCTTTCAGAATTTGCAACTAAGGGGCCTCGGGGCGCTCCGATCAGGCCAAGAAGTCACGATTTGGCGTCGGGCACGCGAATCGCGTACTGGCGGGCATGCCGGAAGCGACTGCCGCAGAACTCAATCGAATCACAGAAACCATCATTGCCGGGGCGATCAAGATCCACCGGACTTTCGGATCGGGTCTGCTCGAGAGCGCCTATGGTGCGTGCTTGTGTCACGACTTGGTCAAGGCTGGCTTACGTGTCGAACGTCAGAAGCGTCTTCCGCTCGTCTACGACGGGTTGAAGCTGGATTGCGCCTACCGCGCTGACATCGTGGTTGATGATCTGGTGCTGGTCGAGGTGAAGGCACTCGAAACGGTTCTACCCGCACATCGCCGACAGATAAACACCTACATACGGCTTGGTGACTATCGCGTCGGTCTGCTGCTCAACTTCGGCGCAGCAATGATGAAACAGGGCATCGAGCGAATCGTCAATCGGTTCCCTGACGCTGGACGCCCGGGATCATGAGTTAAACCCTCTGCCCCTCTGCGATCTCTGCGTGAGGCTTTTCTCTGCGATCTCGGCACCCTCCGCGTTCCGCGAACAGCTCGTATAATCCCCGCCTAAGGAGGTCTTTGATGCGAACTGTGATGCCGTTCGCTCTCGCATTCCTCGTGAGCGTCTTGCTCGGCGCTCAATCGCCGGAGAAAGCGACGCCTCCGAAGACGATGCGGCTGTACGTCTTCGACTGCGGAATGCTCAACATCTCGGCCGAGGGCGTTGCTCGGTACCACGTCACGCCATCTGAAGTCGGCGAGGCGC
>DASRJR010000072.1:0-2976 GCA_035649395.1 Vicinamibacterales bacterium | reverse complement strand
TCGTGTCTACACCACGCTCAAGCCGCGGGTGCTCGATGCGTACAAGGAGCTCGGATACCCGGATGCTGATTTCGATCGCGTCCTCGAGCGTGCCATCGGTCAGCTCTTGAACGTACCGATTGTCGAGGAACCAGTCACGCTACGGCGGAAGGTGCTCTCGTTCGCGTACGCGGATCCGCGTCTCGAGTCGCTCTCGCCCGTTCAGAAGCAGTTCCTGCGAATGGGACCGCGGAACGTGCAGGCCGTGCAAGCGAAGCTGCGCGAGATCGCGACGCGGCTGTCGCTACATCCAGAAGGCGCGCCGCGGATTTCGGCGCGGTAGCCCGCCGGGATATCAGGGCGGAGCCCTTGACTAGTTCGGCTCGGCAGGTTGAATGGTTTCGAGCGCGTCGAGCGCCGCGCGCTCCGACATGTCTGCCTGCTGCAGCAGCTTCATGCTCGACTGACGCAGGCCTTCCTCGCGCAGCCGCCAGCTCTCGTCGCGAAGCCGCAAGTACTCCTTCGCACCACTGACCAACCAGAGCTGCTCGGCCGGCACGTTCACGAGCGCGTTCAGGCGGGCGTTGACCACCTTGAGCTCGGGCCTGATCCGCGCGATTTGCTCGGTCAGGACTTCGGTGTGCCGGCGTTCCCGCTTGAAGCGATCGATCGCGGCATCGTAGTCGTGTGAGGTCTGCTTCTCGACCGCGACGACCTGTGCGATCTCGGCGGTCACGTCCGCAACCCCTCGGAGCGGCACGGCGAACAGAACCACGATCCCGGCGGTCGCCGCGAGCGTCGCGACGATACGGCGCACCGGCGGCTTCCGCGCGGTCACACCCTGGGCAAGGACGAGCCCGCAGATGCCGCCGACCGTCAGTCCGGTGATCATCGAGGGTGTGACCAGACCCTCAGTGATGAACGTGTACAGCAAAAAGATGACGGCGCCCGGCGCGAGCTGTCGCAGCGCCGCGTTCGGGATGGTCATCTCCGACGGGCGGAACAGGGCCCACGCCATCGACGCGAGAAACAATCCGTAGATGCCAAAGACCGCGCCCGATGCTCCGGCGTGCAGCGCGACCGGATGCATCGCTAGCGTCGCCAGCCCTGCCAGCACGCCCGCCGACACATAAGTCGTGGCAAATGTCACGTGACCGACCAGGCGCTCCAGCATCAGGCCGGCGCGCAACGTGCCGACCACGCTCGCCACGACGTGCACGAACCCCATGTGCACGAACGTCGATGTCAACAGCCGCCACCATTCGCCATTCGTCGTACGAGGGCCGAAGCTCGCTCCCCACGCGAGCAGCGTGTCCCGTTCCGCCATCGCCCCCACGCCGAACGCCATTCCCAGGAATACGACGATATTCGTCGCGACGATGGCCGGCGTGACGATGGTCCAGCGGGTGCGGGCGCGAAGGGCCTCGTTGAACGGCTGGCACTCCGGCGGCACATAGGTGATCGCGGCCTTGGCCCGCGACAGCCAGGCCAGAATCCTCTGAAAGAACGCGATCCGCTCTTCCGGCGACATGCCGCGCAGCATCAGGCCACCGACCACGACGACGAAGAGCAATAGCGGAGTCACGCCCCCGCCTCCCTCAAGGACCGTGCCAAGAGAAGCGCGAAATCTGGCCGTTTTTTGCGAGACAGGGTCCGCGGCGAGTTCAGAACTGGCACTGAAGGGAGGAGTTTGTAAGTCCACGCGGTTCTGCACTGAATTCCCCGGTGCCTCGTGCCGATACACTTGGAAGCGAACGACTGTATCGACTATGGCGCAGCAACCGATTCCCGACTTCTACGAGATTCTTCAGATCAGCGTGAACGCGGAGCCCGAAACGGTGCACCGCGTCTATCGACTGTTGGCGCAGCGGTATCACCCCGACAACGCTGAAACCGGGAACGACGTCCAGTTCCGTAAGCTGACCGAGGCGTATCAGGTGCTCAGCGACCCGGAGCGCCGGGCCCGATACGACGTCCATCACCAGCGGCTGACCCAGGACCGCTGGCGGCTCGTCGCGGCCGGGGCAAACGCGGAAAACGACTTCGAGTCCGAGCAACAGACTCGCCTCACCGTGCTCGAGGTGCTCTACACCCGTAGGCGGCTTGAGCCCGATGCCCAGGGCCTGTCACCGCTCGATCTGGAACGGCTGATCGGCCGGGCGCGCGAACAGCTCGAGTTCACGCTGTGGTATCTGATTCAGAAGAAATACGTGACGCGGTCCGACAGCTCGCTGCTGGTGATCACGGCCGAAGGCGCCGAGTTTCTCGAGAGCCGATACCAGACGATGGTGCAGCAGCGCCGGCTGACCGCCGCCAAGAGCGCCTGATCGTCAGCGGGCCATTCGTTTAACGACGGCTGCCGATCGCAGACGGTTTTCGATAGATTCCCCCGCCCGTCCGAATGAGCGTGCCCTCTCCCACCAGGGCGTCGAGGACACGTTGACAGATGTCCTCGGGCACGCCAAACAGGCGGCGCGCCTCCGCACGCGTCACCCATAGTCCTGGCATCTCGCGAAACTCTTCGCGGAAGCGCTCGGTCAGTGCCACACGCGACACGACATCGCGCCGCTCGTGGACGGACGAGCGTGGATCGCCCATGGAGGCGTCAGGCTGATCGTAGAGCGTCGCGTAAATTTCGACTGCGCCGCCGCCGTGCCGCACCCTGTCTCGCATGGGAACCCCCCATCGTGCTCTTTAACGGGAAGGCTCAGTATGTCGTCGCCGGCGCGACAGCGGAATCGGGCTTTTCGGAAGTCTCGGTTCAGCTTTTGTGAAATCGCATCTCAGGGACGTTCGATCCAACTGGTGGCGTATCGAACGAGATCGAGCGCGCTCTTCAAGTTGAGCTTGGCTTTGATGTTTGATCGATACGTTTCGATCGTCTTCACGCTGACGCCGAGATCGCGTGCGATCTCCGCGGTACTCGAGCCGCGGCCGACGCGTTCGAGCACCTGGATTTCGCGGTCGGTGAGCGTCGCCAGTTGGTCGACGGGAGTC
>DASRJR010000071.1:0-9493 GCA_035649395.1 Vicinamibacterales bacterium | reverse complement strand
CGCTCGAATCCCTGCGCGGTCAGCCAATCGATCGCGCGTCGCGTGTCGAGCACCGCCTGCCGGCACACCTGCACGGTGCGCGCGACGTTCGAGCTGACGATGTAGTCGGCGCGCGTGATCTCGGGTGGCATGCGCGCGTCGTGATAGGGCAGGCTCAGACGGAGCGCCGACACACCGAAACGCGCCAGCAGTCTCGACAGGCCGATATGGCCGCCGGCATCCGAGTTCCACTGCGGCAGCACGACCACGGCACGGCCGCGGCCGCGAGCGGGGCCGACTGCTGCTTCCCCTCTCGCCGGAAACCATCGAGCGACGACCACGTTGTTCTCGGGATGCGGTGTCACCAGCGCGCTGGGGAAGCGCAGCGTGCCTGTTTCACCGCTGCGATTGAGATCGGCCGATGCGACACTGAAGGTGAAGTCGGATGTGGGTGCCGGCGTGAAGAAGGCCTCGGTGTCGCGCATCACCTCGTCGACCCAGTGTTCGACGTGCGCGCCGTGATCGCCGTTGTGGTGCCCGTTGCTCGGAATCCACTCGACACCCCATTCGAAGGGACGGACAACCCGATCCTTCGAGATGTCGGCGAGGCGATGTTCCCAGCGGTGGAAGAAGCTCGATAGCACTGTGTTCAGAGTTCAGAGTTCAAGGTTCAGGGTTCAGGGTTCACGGTTCCAGGTTCAGGGTTCTAGCACGCGCTCGATCGCCGCGGCGACGTCAATCAAGTCGGACGTTCGTGTGCCGACCGCCTGGAGCCCGATCGGCAGGCCTGTGCGCGTCTTTCCACACGGCACCGTGATGGCCGGGTGACCGGTGATGTTGAAGACCTGCGTCAGCCGCAGCATCGCATTGCGAATCGGTTCTTCGACGCCGTTCATCGAGATGGTCGTCGCACCGAGCGTCGTTGCTGGCATTGGCATCGTCGGCAGCAGCAATCCGTCGCGATGCTCGAGGGCGGCGTTGACGTCGCGCATCAGGGCCTCGCGTCCCATCATCGCTCGGACGTAATCCTGCGCCAGCACGTAGCGTCCCATCTCGATGCGGAAGCGAACGTTCGGCGTGTAGTCGTCGGGGCGGCTGTCGAGCGTCGCGGCGTGGTAGGCCGCCGCTTCGGGCAGGGCGAGGTGCACGTAGACGGGCCCGGCCAACGGTGCGTGCGGAATGGCCACGTCTTGCAGCACGACGCCTTGCCGCGTCAGGCGAGCGCACGCGGCGTCGAATGCGGCCGCCACTTCAGGGTCCAGCCAGTCGAGGAAGTACGGCCGCGGTACGCCGAACCGGAGTCCGCTCAGCTCGCGCGGGCGGGTCGGCGTGGGGTTTCGTGTTCCACGAAGCGCCTGAAACACGACGCTGGCATCGTCCACGGATCGGCACATCGGACCAACGTGATCGAGCACCGTGCTCAAGGGCACGACGCCGTCGGTGGGCACCTCGCCAAGCGCCGGTTTCAAGCCGACGAGCCCGCACACCGATGAAGGAATTCGAATGGAGCCGCCGGTGTCGGTGCCGATCGAGGCGAAGGCCATGCCGGCGAGCACTGACGCCGCCGAGCCGCCGGAGGACCCGCCAGGCGATCGAGTCAGATCGAGCGGATGGTGTACCGGGCCGTATGCGGAATCCTCGTTCGTGGTGCCGAACGCGAACTCGTGAAGGTTCGTCTTGCCGACGAACACAGCTCCAGCGTCGCGCAGACGCGTCGTCACGGCCGCATCGCTCGCCGCCACGTGGCCGGCCCGCACGCGCGACGCCGCGGTGGTCGGCGTACCGCGGACGTCGATCAGATCTTTCAGCGAAATCGGAACGCCATGCAGTGGACCGCGGTACCGGCCGGCCGCGATCTCGCTGTCGGCGGCGCGAGCCTGCGCGCGTGCCTGGTCCGAGAGGACCGTGATGAACGCGTTGATCGACTGGTCGCGATCCTCGATGCAGGCAAGGCAGCGCTGCGTCACTTCCTCGGAGGTGATGGCGCGCGTCTGCAACAAGCGAGAGAGGTCGGCAACCGTGTGTGCGTCAGCGGGCATTCGGCATGGATCGGGGAGCGGCCGGACCCGAAAGGTCGAGATTCCAGTCGGCCGCGCGCAGCGCCGCGGTCGATCGCGCCAGTCCTTCGAGCAGTGGACGGAGTGCCACGAGCCCGCGCCGCTCAGCATCCTGCGTGGCCTGTTCGAGCCAGGTCTCCAATGTCATCGCGAGTCTCACGTCGATCATGACATATCCGGTGGCGCGCGTGCCTGGACGGCCGGCAGACTGGCAGGAAGTGCTTTGATATCTCCAGCCGAAGTAGCCTAGAGTCGATGCGCCGCACGAAGATCATCGCCACGCTTGGCCCCGCTTCCGACAGCGACGCGGTGATCGAGCAGTTGATGGCGGCCGGCGTCGATGTCTTTCGTTTCAACTTCTCCCACGGCACGCGCGAGCGGCATGGTCAGGTGATCGAGCGCGTGCGCCGAGCCGCGCAGAAGACCGGCCGTCAGGTCGCGCTGCTGCAGGACTTGAGCGGGCCCAAGATTCGCACCGGCACACTTCGTCAGAGCGCGCCGATCGCGCTGGCCGCGGGCGATCCGTTGCGCATCGCGATCGGCGACGAGCCCGGCGAACCCGGTCGGGTGTCGACGACCTACGCCGAGTTGACGAAGGCGGTGCGGCCGGGCGGTACGCTGCTGCTCGACGATGGCCGCATTCAACTGCGAATCGATGGAGTCGAGGCGCACGAATTGCGCACGACCGTCGTCCATGGCGGGATGCTCGGCGAGCACAAGGGCATCAACGCGCCGGGGATCGAGCTGCCGGCGACCGGGCTGACCGACAAGGACATCGAGGATCTGAAGTTCGGTGCGCGCAGCGGGGTCGATTACATCGCGTTGAGCTTCGTGCAGAGCGCAGCCGTGCTGCGCCAGGCGCGTGCGCTGCTCAGCGATGCCGGCACACCCGAGATTCCGCTCGTGTCAAAGCTGGAGCGCCCCGAAGCGATCTCCCGCCTCGAGGAGATCGTGCAGGAGAGCGATGCGGTGATGGTGGCGCGCGGCGATCTCGGGCTGGAACTGCCGTTCCAGAGCGTGCCACGCGTGCAGAAGGCGATCATCCAGTGGGCGCGCACGCTCGAAGTGCCGGTCATTCTCGCGACTCAGGTGCTCGAGTCGATGCGCACGGAGCCGCGGCCGACCCGCGCCGAGGTGAGCGATGCGGCCAACGCGGTCGACGAGAGCGTCGATGCGATCATGCTGGCGGGTGAGACCGCGGCCGGGGCATTTCCGGTGAGGGCCGTGCAGACGCTCGATCTCGTCATCCGCGATGCCGAATCGGTGCCGCCGGCGCGCGGCCGCCAGATCGAGCAGACGCGGCTGCTCAGCGGGCATCCCCATGCCGTCTGCGAATCGGCGGTCACGCTGGCCGAACGCGCCGAGGCGGCGGCGATCGTCGCGGTGACGCGCGGCGGCCAGACCGCACGCGTGCTCTCGGCGTTGCGACCGCGCGTTACGATCTTCGGCGCGACCGATCGCGAGGAGATCGCGCGGCGTCTCACCCTGGAGTGGGGCGTGGTCCCGGTGTTGACCGACCTCAGCGGCGACGTCGGCGTCGCGGCCAGCCGGATCGGCGCGGAGCTCGTCACGCGTGGCGCGCTCGCCCCTGGGTCGGTCATTGTGATGGTGAGCGTCACGCCCGATCTGGCCCAGGGACCGTCGAACTTCGCCAAAGTACAGCGCGTGTGATGCGGGAGTTCACCCACAGCCTCACCATCGCCGCACCTCCGGCGGCCGTCCTGGACGCGTTCTTCGATCACGAGGCGCTCGCCACGTGGTGGCACGTGACGCGCTCGCTGTGCGTGGCGCGTCCGCTCGGGGTGTATGCCATCGAATGGACGCCGACCGAATGGAAGGACGACGTGCTCGGCCGGCTCGGTGGCGCGTTCCGCGGCACCGTCATCGAGTTCAAGGCGGGCCGCGAGTTCTTCATCGCCGACGCCTACTGGCTGCCGCCCGACGGCGACCCGATCGGTCCGATGGCATTCGAGGCGACGTGCGCGACGCTCGGCGATCGCACGGTGCTGAAGGTGCGCCAGTCCGGTTGGGAAGAGAGTCAGCGCTGGACGCGCTACTACGAGCTGCTCACGACCGGCTTCACCGTGGCGCTCGACCAGTTGAAGGCGTACGTCGAATCGCGCTGGAACGGCTCATAATCGCTCATGCACCCGCAACCGCTGGCGTATCGGGACCACGAGTTCCTCGAGAGCCAAGAAGCCCGTCCCCTTCGAATCCTTGCCGAATACATCGAGCCGCTGCGGCGGTTCCAGGCGCAGAATATTCAGGACACCGTCGTATTCTTCGGCTCGGCGCGGATCCACAGCCGCGCGCATGCCGAACAGGCGCTCGAGCGCCTGCAGCGCCGGTTCGGCGTATCCGAGGACGCCGTCAACGAGCATTTGACGCGCGGGCGCAAAGCGGTGGAGTGGTCGCAGTACTACGAGGACGCGCGTCGGCTCGCCTACCTGCTCACCGAGTGGACCCGCACGCTCGACGCGCCGCACCACCGCTTCGTCGTCACCTCGGGCGGCGGCCCCGGCATCATGGAAGCGGCCAATCGCGGCGCGCACGAAGCCGGGGGCAAGACGATCGGCTTGAACATTCGCCTGCCGTTCGAGCAGGGCGCCAACCGGTTCATCACCGAGGGCCTGCACTTCGAGTTCCACTACTTCTTCATGCGCAAGTTCTGGTTCGCGTATCTCGCCAAGGCGCTCGTGATCTTCCCCGGCGGCTTCGGCACGCTCGACGAGATGTTCGAGATCCTCACGTTGATGCAGACGGAGAAGCTCGCCAAGCAGATTCAGGTGATCCTGTACGGGACCGCGTACTGGGACGCCATTTTGAATCTCGAGCCGATGGCCGATTGGGGCGCGATCAATCCGAGCGACATGCGTCTCGTCACCCGCGCCGACACCCCCGAGGACGCATTCGAGTACCTGAAAGCCCACCTCACCACGCATCACCTCGTCTCGCCGGTCGAGGAAGCGAGAGCACCGGGGATAGCCAAGACGCGATCCTGAAGGAATCAGGAAGCAGGAAGCAGGAATCAGGAAGGAGGAAGCAGTCATGGGCCAGGTAGTAGGCGGCAGGTTTCAGGAATCAGTCTGGCGAGAGGGCAGGCGCTCGAGATCCGCCTGCCCTTCGCTCGTCGCGCAAGCTTAGCGCCCATCAGGTTCGAGCGATCTGATAAGCCCGTTGAGCATACGCCCGACCTCCTGTGCGTCACGAATGAGCACATCCGCTTGATCCAATGGGATGATCTCGACGCGTGCGCCGATCTCGATTTGCGTCTCAAGCTCCGCACCCGATCCGTGGGCAGTCCAGAGATGCTGAATGTAGTAAGGAGTCGAGTGGCGACTCTTGCCTTCAGCGATGTTGGACGGCATCGACACCGACGACTTGCGGATCTGATAGCCGAGGACCATCTGATCCAGCTTCGGGAGCGTGCGCGCCGTTCGGTAACACCGAACGGCGAGGTCCATTGATTTCTGCCAGACGAGCAAATCGCGGAACGATTCGATTTTGGTCATACCTGCAGAAAGGCACGAGACGTTCGCGCTGATTCCTTGCAACCCGCCACCTAAGACCTGGCCCATGCCTGCATCCTGATTCCTGCTTCCTGATTCCTGACTAGCCTCAGTTCTCCCTCGCCCGCCCCACGTGCTCGATGACGAGCACGTCGACCGGTCCGTCCGCGCTCGTCAGCCGCAGTCCAAGTTGCTCTTGCACCGCGGTGAAGATCGAGAGCCCTGGTGCAACCGTCGGCGATGGGGCGGCAAGAGCACTCGGGCCGCGGTCGAACCCCGGCAGGTTCGGAGCGAACTCGAGACGCAAATTGAACGATCCGATGAGACCGGTTTTGTCGATGACCGTTCGCCCGAGCTCGTTCGAAAGGAATTCAACCAGCGTCGATATCGACTCCCCTGCGGCCTCGATGCGATCGAGTCGCTCGGGCGAGGCGCTGACGATCTGCCTTCTGAAACCCCCTCCACACGGAATGAGTGCGGTTGGCGGGGGCGGTGGTGGTCGGTCTGATCGCAGCACAAGGCAGTCCCCCTCCTTCGTCGGCACGACCTTGACCCCTCCGCGTGCCGGCGACAACTCGTAGACTTGAAGTGTTCTTACCTCGCGTCGAAGCTTGAGGCTGAACCGGTCAGCCAGCAAAGTTTTGACCATCGCACGTATGCGTTCACTCGTCGCATCGTCGCCGGCGACTGCTTCTACGTCGAAGCGATCTGACGCTGCCCAGGATGGTGCGCCGATGATCTGATGCTCCTTGAGGTTGTACGCAAGTTGAATGAGCGAATGCAGGGGGACGCCTTCCAATCGCAGCCGACCGTTGCGAGTGACCGGCCGGAGCTGTCTGAGGACGTTGAGCTCGAGCGCACTCGCTGGGCCTGACCTCGCCTTGTTCTGTTTGATCGAGACCACGTCGAACCGCGCCGCGTCCGTCGCGACGTTGTCAGGCCGCTGCGCGCCGGCCACGGCGCTCATCGCAATGAGGCCAAGTGCGGCGGCTGCGGCCTTCATCCCGGTTCCTGGAGCCTTGCCCCTGAAACGCATTCTGCTTCCTGCTTCCTGCTTCCTGGAGCCTTGCCCATGCCTGAATCCTGATTCCTGACTCCTGATTCCTGATTCCTAGTAGATCAGGTACCTCTCTCGCAGCCGTCGGAACGTGGCCTCGTCCTCCTGCCAGCCCGAGGCGATCTCCGCGGCGGGTACTCCCGTTTCAATCTGCCGCCTCAATGTGTCCGATCCCGCCAGGATGTCGATCGGCATCTTGTCGTGCTCGTACTCGTAAGGAGGTTGCCGCCAGGCGAACCTCGATGGGTTCGCCCGATGGAATGTCGCGATCAGCGCGACGCCGGTGAGCACCGGTCTGAACGCGGCGCGATCGGTGACGTGGATCTGGCAGCCGCCGCAGGCGTTCTTGGCGTGTTTCTGAAACGTCGGCTCGAACACGGCGGGGCGGAAGTACGCGCCCGGCAGCTTCAACGCGTTCATCTGGCGAGCGAACGACTCGGCCTCGATCCACGGTGCGCCGACCAGCTCGAACGGTCGCGTCGTGCCGCGTCCTTCCGAGAGCATGATCCCCTCGAACAGCACTGTCCCCGGATAGACGATCGCCGTATCGAGAGTCGGCATGTTGGGCGACGGCATGACCCAGGGCAGGCCCGTGGCGTCCGCGTACATGTCGCGCGTCCACCCTTCCATTTTCACGACCTCGAGCGACGCGCCGATGCCGAAGTGCTCGTTGAACAGACGCGCCAGCTCGCCGATGGTCATGCCGTGGCGCATGGGAATCGGGAATTGCCCGACGAACGACTCGTACCCTGGCACCAGTGCGGACCCTTCGATATCGGTCCCATCAATCGGGTTGGGCCGATCGCAAACGAGCACCGGCACGCCATGCCGCCTGGCCGCCCGCAGGCAGTTGGCCATCGTGTAGATATAGGTGTAGATGCGGGCGCCGATGTCCTGCAGGTCGATGACGAGCGCGTCGAGCCCGCGCAGCATCTCGGCGGTCGGTTCGCGCGTCTCACTGTAGAGCGAGTAAATCGGCACGCGCCGGCCAGGGTCGTCGATGTGCGGCGTCTCGACCATGTTGTCCTGCACATCCGACCGGAACCCGTGCTGCGGCCCGAAAATCGCTGCCAGCGTCACTCCGGGCGCCATCGCGATGCGATCGAGCACGTGCACGAACCCACGATCCACCGAGGCGTGGTTGCAGACCACGCCAATCCGCGCCCCGCTCAAACGAGAGGAGCTGAAGAGCAGGTCGGAACCGAGTCTCACCATCGGGCCAATTATCGACTGCACACCAAGGAATCAGGAGTCACTCCTGATTCCTCCGCCGCAGAGTTTTCGTCTATCGCAATCGTTGACCGAAGCCTGCGAGTGAAAGTACTGTCGGAAGGTTGTATCAACTGTTTGGAGACTGACGAATGCTGAAGGCAACTGCGGGGCTGATGCTCCCGACGACGATTACGGGTTCGCTGCCGCGTCCGAGCTGGTATACCGAGAACCTCGGCACCCGTTCGTTCCTGGACGCGATGGTGACGTCGCGGTTCCGGGAGCAGTACGTGGACGCGCTGTCGGTGTACCTGCGGGAGCAGGAGGTGGCGGGGCTCGACATCGTGACCGACGGCGACTGCCGGTTCGATCAGGACATCGGTGGCCAGAGCTGGACGAGCTATCCACCTCATCACATGAGCGGATTCGAGACACAGCACCCGCAACTGGCGGCCGTCGGCGCGGGCGGCATCGCGTTTCCGCGCGGCCACATCCTGCACGACTACCTCGAAGCGCGCGTGATGCCCAAGCTCATTGGGCCGGTTGGTCGCGGCGAAATGCAGTATGCCGAGCTGTTCAAAGCGGCGCAGCGGCTGACGTCCAAGCCGGTGAAGTTCGGCACGGTCACGCCGGAGCTGGTGGCCTTCGCAGTACAGGACGGCCATTACAAGAGCCTGCCCGACCGCATCATGGCGTTGTCCGACGCCTTCAACGAGGAGCTGCACGATCTGGCCGATGCCGGCTGCCAGATCATCCAGATGGAAGAGCCGCAGATTCACCTGCTGGCGGCGCGCGGATACGTGGACAAGGTGATCAACCCCGAGTTCATGCTGAAAGTGTTCAACAACACCGTGAAGGGGCTGCGGGCCAAGACCGAAGTGTGGTGCCACACGTGCTGGGGCAATCCGTCGCAGCAGCGGATGTTCGGGTCGGTACAGAGCTACAAGCCGGCGCTGGAACTCCTGAACCAGGTCGACTCCGACGTCATCACGTTCGAGATGAAGAGCTCGGATGCGATGGACCTCGAGGATGTCGGCAAGGCGATCACCGAGAAGAAGGTCGTGATCGGCGCGATCGACCACCACACGCTGCAGGTCGAGACGCCGCAGGAGGTTGCCGATCTGATTCGCCAGGCGCTGAAGGTGATCCCGGCCGAGCGTCTGGTGCTCTCCTCCGATTGCGGCATGGGCCGCGAGGGCATGAGCCGCCGGCACGCGTTCTACAAGATGGTGGCGCTGGTGCAGGGCACCAACATCGTCAAGAAGGAGCTCGGGCTGCCGGTGACCGAGAGCCTCGGCGCGGATCCCAAGTTCTCGTTGATACGAACGAAGTAAGACGAAGGAATCAGGAATCAGGAATCGGGATTCAGTTATGGGACAGGGTTCAGGCTTCAGCCGTACAGGAGTCAGCCTGCTGCTGGCTGTGGCCTCAACCCTGATTCCTGGCCAGGCCTGAATCCTGATTCCTGAATCCTGATTCCTACAGGAGATCGGAAGTGATCCACGCGGCGATAGTGGGCATGGGTTGGTGGGGGCGGACATTGGTCGAGTCCGTCCAGACCGACAGCGACAAGATGCGCTTCGTCGCGGGCGCGACGCGCACGGTGTCGCCAGAGGTGAAGACGTTCGCCGAGGCGCAGAAACTGCGGCTGCACGACTCGTATGAGGCGGTGCTCGCCGATC
>DASRJR010000070.1:0-4958 GCA_035649395.1 Vicinamibacterales bacterium | reverse complement strand
CGCACTCGACGATCTCGTCCCCGATCTTGTGCCCGCGAATGACCGTCGCCCACCGGCAGCTCTCGCACAACGACGGCTGACCGTGATCGACGGTACCTCCTCGAACTTTGATACGCATACGTCTCCTTCGATTCAATTCATGGTTGTTTCATGGACACCTCCTCGTTCATCCGCACCTCCTTGTCGCCTCGAATCACGTAGGGCGAACACGACAGAATGCCACCGAGAGCGGAGGTGCGTCAACGACCGAGATCGTTATTAGCGGGTTTGGGAACGCAGCCTACACTGTCTCCGACCGCTGACTTACCGCGTAGGTCGAATCGATGCACAGAGTCGTTCGAACAACCCTGCTCGCATTGACGGCACTCTCGGTCTGCCTCGCCGGACAAGTGGCCCCGCGAATCACGCCACAAAACATCAGCCGGCTCCAGGTGGCCTGGACGTACCGCACGGGTGAAGCCGGCGATCGCTTTGCCACGAGCAAGCCGGCGTCCCTCGAGGCCACGCCCCTGGTCGTCGACGGCTCGATGTACATCGGGACTCCGCTCGGCCGGGTCATCGCGCTCGATCCGGCGACGGGACAGGAGCGCTGGGTGTTCGATCCGAAGATCGCGCGCAACATTCCGTACGGCGATTTCGCCAGCCGGGGCGTGTCGACCTGGCTCGACGAGGCGGCGCCGCCGGACTCGCCGTGCCGGCGACGAATCTACGCGGCGACGGCGCAGGCGCAGCTGATCGCCCTCGACGCCAGGGACGGCGAGCCGTGCCGCGCCTTCGGCTCGAACGGCATCGTCGACCTGAAAGTCGGATTGCGTATTCCGCCGTTCGAGCCACAGGCCTACTCCATCACGTCTCCGCCGCTCGCGGTGAACGGTGTCGTGATCACCGGGTCGTCCATCGGCGACAACTCGAGACCGGATCCGGCAAGCGGCGAAGTGCGCGGCTTCGATGCCCGCACCGGCAAGCTTCGGTGGACCTGGGACCCGATTCCACAAGACGCGAGCGACCCTGCGTACGCGCAGTGGCGCGGGGCGATGGCACACAAGGGTGGCGGCGCCAATGCGTGGTCACGTCTCGTCGCCGATGCCGAACGCGACCTCGTGTTCGTGCCGACCGGCAGCGCGGCCCCCGACTACTACGGTGTGCTGAGGCTCGGCGACAACCGCTATGCGAATTCAATCGTCGCCCTGCGCGCGACGACCGGGCGCCTGGTCTGGGCGTTCCAAACGGTGCATCACGATCTGTGGGACTACGACAACGCGTCTCCACCAGCGCTCGTCACGGTGAGGCGCAACGGCGTCGCGGTCGCCGCGGTCGTCCAGACGACCAAGACAGGAATGATGTTCGTGCTCGAGCGCGATACCGGGCGCCCCGTCTTCCCGGTTGAAGAGCGCCCGGTGCCGGCGAGCGACATCCCTGAAGAACAAACGTCGCGCACGCAGCCGTTCACGAGTCTGACGCCACCACTCAGTCCGCATCGCTTCGCCGCCAATGAGGTCTGGGGCATCACGAGCGCCGACCGCGATGCGTGCCGGGCCGCCATCGCGCCGCTGCGGAACGAAGGCATCTTCACGCCGCCCAGCACGCGAGGCACGTTGCTGATGCCCTCGCGGATCGGCGGTGTGAACTGGGGCGGCGTGGCGATCGATCAGTCGCGGCAGACAGCCGTCGTCGCGGTGAACCGGATCGCCGAGATGGTCCAGCTCATCCCGCGAGAAGGGTTCGATCTTCAGCGCGCCCGAGCGGAAGAACAGCCGCGGCTCGGCGACGATTTCGAATACAACATGATGCGAGGCACGCCATACGTCGTGCGGCGACGACTGCTGCTCGCGCCGTCTCGACTTCCGTGCACGCCGCCTCCGTTCGGGGCATTGGTCGCGATCGATCTCAGCACTGGCCGCAAGAAGTGGGAGACGCCGCTGGGATCGATGACGTCCGTGCTCGCGCCTGACATCGCCACGATCACCAAGTCCGAATGGGGTTCTGTGAACCTCGGTGGGCCGGTCGCCACCAGCGGCGGCGTGATCGTCATCGGCGCCGCGCTCGATCGCCGGCTTCACGCGTACGACACTCAAACCGGGCGCGAGTTGTGGCACGGCGAGCTGCCCGCCAGTGCGAAAGCCACGCCGATGACATACACGCTCTCGTCCAGCGTCGAGTACGTTGCCGTCGCCGTCGGAGGCGGCGGCGCCTGGGGCGTGGGCGACTACGTGATCGCCTTCCGAACTTCAGCTCGCTGATCACACGGCCATTGCCACACGATGAGAAGCAGTTCACAGGAGAAACAGAGCAACGGAGGACGAACAGAGCTCGCTGCTTCGCGACAATAGGTGCGGACGGGGCGGCGGGCCGAAGGCCCGCGCGCGTGCGCGCGCTGGGGCGCGAGACGCGCGCGATCACAAGCACCACAGAGAGACGGACGGGTGCTTGTGATCGTGCGCATCTCACGCCCCATGTGCCCCGTCCGCCGAAGCGCCTCGAAGCAGTCTGCTCGGTCCGATCTCTGTTGCTCCGTTACTCCTGTGAGACCGTTTCTCCGTAACCTCCGTTTCCACCAGGCGGAGCCGAGCTCGGATCTGTCACCCGCCTGCCCATCGAGAATCGCCACACTCTGAGCGATTTTTGTTGAGCGACGCCGCCCGGTGTGCTCTCATCCCGCCATGGCAACAGGAGTCGCTCGCAGTGTGTCGGCGCCGAGGGTTTCGCGACGATGGCGGATCGATCGCGCGTTCTTCACGGGACTGTCGGTGCTGATGGTAGTCGCGGTCTTCTCGGGCTTTTCGCGCAGCTATTACCTGAAAGGGCTGTACGGGACCCCGTCGCTGCCGACGCTGTTTCACATCCACGGTCTGCTGTTCACGGCCTGGATGACATTGCTCGTGGTGCAGACCGGATTGGTCGCGACCCGGCGTGTCGCCGTTCATCGTCAACTCGGCGTCGCCGGCGGCGCGCTCGCCGCCCTGATGACGCTTGCCGCAATCGCGATGACGCTCGACCTCGCGCGCCGCGCCGCCGCGGCGCCGACCAACGACGGGCTCGCTTTCGTCATCGTGCCGTTCTTGACCGTGATCGTGTTCCCCGCGTTGGTTGGCGCGGCGCTGTACTACCGGCGTCAACCCGATATCCACAAACGCCTCATGCTGATTGCGACGCTGGAGTTGACGACGGCTGGCGTGGCTCGGATCCCGGGTGCCGGCAGCATGCCGCTGTTCTTCGTCCTGACCGACATCGGGCTGGTCGCGATGATGGTCTACGACCTGGCGTCTCGAGGACGTCCGCACAGCGCCACTGTGTGGGGCGGACTGTTCCTGATCGCGTCGCAAGTGGTGCGGACAACCGCCGGCGGCACTGCTGCCTGGCTCGCCTTTGCTCGCATGCTTGCGGGTTGAGCAAGCAACCGAGGCTGTAGAGCGCCCAGTTCCTTCCCTCGACGTGAGCGGGATGGAGACCTCTGTCGCGAATCGGAGAGTACGCTCGCCGAGGTCGTGTTTCAGGCGCGGCGTCGGTCAGTTGCGCCCTGCTGTGCTTCGTTCCAGCAGCGCGACGATTTCCTTGGAGCGCGCCTCGGTGCGCCCCTCGCCGCTGCCTTTCGCCACATCGAACGGCGTCTTACCGGCATCATCGCGCAGGTCTGTCTTCGCGCCGTGATCGAGCAGGTATTTGACGACCTCGGTGCGCCCTGATTCGGCCGCGAAGAACAGCGTGGTCTGCCCCTGACGGGCGGTCAGCGTATTGGTCCGGGCGATGCGTGCGGTCAGGCTGGTCACGTCGGTGATGCGGGCGTTCACGTCGGCGCCGCCCTTGCGCAGGACCTCCATCGTCTCCAACGACAGTGCCACCACGTTCGACGGCGCACCCGGGCCGAGCACCCCACCGGCGGTTCGCGTGCCGATGCCAGCGGCAGCCATGAACGGCGTCACGCCGGACGCGTTCGGCAAATCGACGAGCGCGCCGTGCTCGAGCAGCAGGCGGATGACCTCGTTGTCGTAGGTCTGGGCGGCGCGAAGGAGCGGGGTCGCGCCGGTGGTGAGGAGATCGTCTCGAAACCGGTTCTCGCGGCCGCCGCGGCTCGGCTCCTTGAACGCGAGCTGCGTGTCCGGATTCACGCCGGCGGCAAGGAGGGCTTTGATGAACTCGAGTGACTCCGGCGATCGCCGCCCGGCATTGCCGTCCTGTCCGCCACGCATCGTCACGGCGATGTACAGCGGCGTGCGGCCCCACCAGTCCCACACATGCGGGTTCGCGCCGCGAGTGAGCAGGAAGTGCGCCACCGCGGGAGCGCCGTTGTCGAGCGCCATCATCATCGGCGTCATGCCGTCCGGGTTCGGCCGGTCGACGTCGGCGCCGGCATCGACCATCGTTCGCACGCACGCCAGACATCCCGCGCGTGAGGCGTACAGGAGCGGCGTGAGTCCGCCCGTGGGCCGGTACTGCACGCGCGGCTCGTTGGTGATCTGCGTCGGCCAGTCGTTGGCGTTGGCGCGCACCTTCAGATCGGCCTGCTTCGAGACGAGAAACGCGACCATCTCGGCGTGCCCCTCGGCGGCGGCCCACATCACGGCGGATTGACCGTGAAAGCGTTCCCGCGCGTTGACGTCGGCGCCATGTTCGACGAGCAGCCTGGCGACCGCGACAGTACCGGAGCGGGCTGCGAGCATCAGCGGCGTTTGTCCATCCTCGTTGGCTGCGTTCGCGTCGGCACCCGCTTCGAGCAGCATGCCGGCGATCTCGACATTCGCGACGCGCACGGCTTCGGCGATGGGACTCGACCCGTACCGGTTGACCACGCGGGCGCGGGCGCCCTTCCTGAGCAGCGCGCCCACCAGCTCGCGATCGACGCGATAGACGGCCCAGTGGAGCGGCGTCGATCCATCCGGCTGCGTCTGATTCACATCGGCGCCCTGCGCAATCATCGCGAGCGCCGCGCGGCGATCGCCGGCCTTGATGCGATCGGCGAG
>DASRJR010000069.1:0-7332 GCA_035649395.1 Vicinamibacterales bacterium | reverse complement strand
CGCGGCGCCGCGCGGTCCGGGCTATCAGGCCACGATCTCTGAAGGGAGCACGCCGCTGCTCGTCGCGACCGTGCGAGGTCACGTGCCGCTCGCGCTCTTCCTGCTCGACCAGGGCGCCGATCCAAACGTGCCCGACGCCGGCTTCACTCCGTTGCATTGGGCATCGGGGACGTGGGAGGGCGGCATTTCGAATCCGGTGTACGGGTTCACCGATCCGATGAGCGGGATCCCGAATCGTCAGCAGAAGATTGCGCTCGTCAAGTCGCTGCTCACACATGGTGCGAATCCGAACGCGCGCATGACGCGGCGGCCGCCAGGGTTCGGCGGATTGGGCGGCGGATACGAGGACGCGCCGGGCGCCACACCATTCCTGCTCGCCAGCGCGGCAGCGGATCTCGAGATGATGAAACTCCTGCTTGCCGCCGGCGCCGATCCCACCCTCGTCACCGACACCAAGACGACGCCAGTGATGGCGGCCTCCGGTCTCCATCGATTGATCGGCGAGAGCCCGATAACCGAAGCGCAGGCGCTCGAGGCGGTGAGATTCCTCTTCGACCTCGGTGCCGATGCGAAAGGGGCGACCACCTTCGGCGAGAACGCGCTGTTCGGTGCGGCGTATCGCGGATGGAACACACTGCTGGCCCTGCTCATCGACAAGGGCGCGAACGTCAACGCCGTGAGCAATGCCGGTGTCACACCGTGGCTCGCCGCGTCCGGGTACGGCGATCGTCTTGGCGGCGTCCTCTACAACAAAGACGGGGCGGACCTTCTGGAGAGACATGGCGCCGATCCCAAGCTCGGAAAGCCATGTCAGGCGCAGGTCAGGTGCCGGTGAGGAAGTCGAGAACGGCCGTGGGGACGTGCGCCTGCCTCTTGTGGGTGGGAGTGGTGTGCATGGAGGGGTTGTCCCAAGCACAGGTCCGGCTAAAGCCGGACCCCACGACGGTAAAGCCGGACCCCACGACGGTAAAGCCGGACCCCACGACGGTAAAGCCGGACCCCACGACCGTAAAGCCGGCCCCCACAATCGCAAGCCCGGCGCGAGCGCTGGTCTCGAAGTACTGCGTGACGTGTCACAACGAGCGGACGAAGGCCGCAAACCTCCTGCTCGACAAGACTGACGACCGGGTGGCGAACGCGGCCGAGACCTGGGAGCGAGTCGTGGTGCAGTTGCGTGGCCGGTCGATGCCGCCGTCGAACATGCCGCGGCCAGACAACGCCACGTATGACGCGGTGGCCACGTGGTTGGAGACGGAGTTGGATCGCGCCGCGACGGCGCGGCCGGATCCAGGGCGGCCGGCGGCGCTCCATCGTCTCAATCGGACGGAGTACGCCAACGCGGTGCGTGACCTGCTTGGCGTCGAGATCGATTCCACGTCGATGCTGCCGCCGGACGCCCAAGCCCACGGCTTCGACACCAACGCCGACGCGCTTGGCATCGAGCCGGCACTGCTCGATCGCTATCTGACCGCCGCGGCGAAGATCGCTCGACTCGCCGTCGGCGATCCGACGATTCGGCCTGCGTTCGATCGCTACACGGCCGTGAAAGGCAATTCGAACGAACAGACCTGGCTCTGGCAGACCGAGCGCCTGGGCGAATCGTTCTCATTGGGTTCGCGCGGCGGTGTCGCGGCGCGTCACTACTTTCCGGTCGACGGCGAGTACGTCTTCAGGGTCCGGTTGCTGAGGACATATGCCGGGGTGATCCGAGGGCTGAACGCACCCGTCACCATCGACGTGCGCGTCGATGGCGCGCGCGTCGGGCAGTTCACCATCGGCGGCAGCCCTGCGGAGCCGGCAGACGATGCCGACGAGAAGCTGCAGGTGCGCGCATCGTTGACCGCGGGCCTGCATCAGGTGATCGCCGCGATCGTGAAGACCGAAGGCGTCAAGGCCGAAGGCCTCGGGCCGGCGCGAATCCCGATCTGGAATCGCGAGGGCGACGTCTCCGGCGCCGAGTCGGCGATCTCCTCGCTGCTGATCGGCGGGCCCTACAACGGTCGCGTGCCGAAGGACTCGCCGAGTCGTCGGCGCATCCTCGTGTGCCAGCCGACGAGCGCGAACGAAGAAACGGCATGCGCGACCAAGATCGTGTCGGCCCTCGCGCGGCGGGCCTATCGACGTCAGGTGACGAGCGACGACATGCAGACGCTGCTCGGCTTCTATCGGACCGCGCGTGCGACGGGCACCTTCGACACCGGCATCCGCGCGGCGCTCGAGCGTCTGCTCACCAGCCCCGACTTCCTGTTCCGCATCGAAGCCGATCCCGAGAAGATCGCATCGGCAACTGCGTACCGGCTCTCCGACGTCGAGCTCGCCTCGCGCCTCTCGTTCTTTCTGTGGAGCAGCATTCCGGACGAGGAGTTGCTCGACCTCGCGATTCGCGGCCGGCTGCGCGATCCCGGCGTGCTCGATCAGCAGGTCCGACGCATGCTGGCCGAGCCGCGAGCCCGCGGCACGTTGATCGACAACTTCTTCGGCCAGTGGCTGCAGACGCGGAACGTCTGGCTGCTGACGCCCGATGCGAACACGAAGTTTCCGTGGTTCGACGACAACCTGCGCGCCGCGATGGTCCGCGAGACGGAGTTGTTCCTCGACGATCAGCTCAAGAGCGACCGGAGCATCGCCGACCTGCTGACCGCCGACTCGACGTTCGTGAACGAGCAGCTCGCTCGTCACTACGGCATGACGGGCGTCTATGGCAGTCATTTCCGGCGCGTCACGCTGACCGACGAAAACCGCTGGGGGTTGCTGGGCAAGGCCAGCGTGCTTGCCGTCACGTCGTATCCGACTCGGACGTCGCCCACCACGCGCGGCAAGTGGCTCCTGGAAAACATCCTGGCGGCGCCGGTTCCGCCACCGCCGCCCAACGCGAACACCAATCTCGACGAGAGCAAGATCGGCAAGTCAGCGACCGTGCGTGAGATGCTGGAGCAGCATCGCGCCAACCCCGTCTGCGCGTCGTGTCACGCGCGCATGGACCCGCTCGGTTTCAGCCTCGAGAACTTCGATGCGGTCGGGCAGTGGCGCACGACCGACGGCGATGCGCCGATCGACGCGACCGGCGTGCTGCTCGATGGCACGAAGGTGGATGGCCCGGCCGCGCTCCGGCGCGCGCTGGTGGCCCGCAGGGAGCAGTTCGTGAGAACGGTCACGGGCAAGCTGCTCACGTACGCGATCGGCAGGGAGGTGGGGTACGCCGACGCTCCCGCGATCCGCGCGATCGTGCGAGCGGCGGCAGCGGACGACTACCGCTGGTCCTCCACGATCCTCGCCATCGTCAAGAGCCCGCCGTTCCAGATGAGGAGGTCGCGGTCATGATCGTGACGAAGAAGGCCATGTCGCGCCGCACCGTCCTTCGCGGTATGGGGACGGCCGTGGCGTTGCCGCTGCTCGATGCGATGGTGCCGGCACTGACCGCACAAGTGAAGACGCCGGCGAAGGCCGTCCGCCGCCTCGGCGTCGTCTACCATCCCAACGGCGTCATCTACGAGAACTGGCTGCCGAAAGGCGCGGGGCGCGATTTCATGCTCTCGCGCACGCTCGCGCCGCTCGAGCCGTTCCGCGATCAGTTGATCGTGGTGAGCAATCTTTCGAGCCACCAGGCGGAGGCGCTCGGCGACGGCGGCGGCGATCACTCGCGCGCGTCCGGAACCTATCTGACCGGCGTGCACGTCAAGAAGTCGGACAGCCTCGTCGAAAACGGGATCTCGATGGATCAGATCGCGGCGAGGGCGCTCGAGAGGGAAACGCAGCTGTCGTCGCTGCAGCTGACGGCGGACGACAACAGCCTGGTGGGCGCGTGCGATGTCGGCTACAGCTGCGCCTACAGCAGCACGCTGTCGTGGCGCACGCCGACGCTGCCGCTGATGGCGGAGAACAACCCACGCGTGGTCTTCGAGCGGCTGTTCGGGTCGAGCGACAGTACCGATGCCGGCGTGCGCGCCTCACGGCTGCGTCAGGATCGAAGCATTCTCGACTCGGTCACGTCGCGGGTGAAGCAGTTGCAGCAGACGCTGGGTCCCGCCGACACCACCAAGTTGAGCAACTACCTCGAATCGCTCCGTGACACCGAACGCCGGATCCAGAAAGCCGAGGAGCAGCGGGCGAAGGACGGGCCCGAGGTGGAGCGACCGTCAGGGGTGCCCGACGGTTTCGAGCCGCACGTGCAGGTGCTGTACGACCTGCAGCTGCTGGCCTACCAGTCGGACCTGACGCGCGTGATCACGTTCATGTACGGGCGCGAACAGACCGGCCGGCCGTATCCACAGATCGGGATCCCCGAGTCGCACCATCCGCTGACGCACCATCAGAACGATGCGGCGAAGATGGAGAAGTGCACGCAGATTCAGCTCTATCACGTCGCGTTGTTCGCGTCGTATCTGGAGAAGCTGCGAGCGACACCCGATGGCGACGGGTCGTTGCTCGATCACGTGATGCTGCTGTATGGCGGCGGGATCAGCAACAGCGATCGTCACACACACGGTCCGCTACCGACGCTGCTCGTCGGCGGCGGTGCCGGCGCGCTCAAAGGCGGCCGGCATCTTGTCTATCCCACCGACACGCCGCTGACCAACCTGCAGCTGACGCTGCTCGACCGGCTGGGTGTTCCCGTCGAGACCCTCGGCGACAGCACGGGACAGTTCACGGAGCTTTCGGGAGTGTAGCGCGTCAGCCACGGACCAAAGACTACTAGGGCCGGACCACGGACCCGCCAAGCACCAAGGCCGAAGGCCGAAGGCCCAAGGACCAACTAGCGATCGCCGCGTTCGATCCGGATCGACACTGCCATCGAGATCTGTTGCTTCTCTTCCAGGTTGGCGTGCGTGCCGTAGAAGCCGACGTCGACCGCGACGCGGCCGCCGAAGCCGACGCCCCAGGTCGGGTCCCAGTAGTCGCGCGAGAACCTCGCGCCGCCACGCACCGCGATCATTCCGAACGTCCGCTCGACGCCGCCGTGAAAGCGGTTGCCGTTGAAGCCGTGCGTCACGGCGCCCCTGACCGCGTAGCCGTCGCCCTCGTAGCCGACATTGCCGCTCGTTTCGACTGGGAGCTTCACGGTCACCGTGCCGGAAGGGTTCGCGATCGTTTCCTCGATGAACTCGCCTCCGCTGACGAGACTGGTCTGCGTGAAGCGCTTCAGCGTCAACTCGGTCCAGTCGATCTGATTGCCGATCCCGTTGACGCCGACGCCGCCTTCCCACCGATCGCGAACGATCTGCACGCCGACGTCCACGGCGCGGCCGGTGCCCTTGTCTCCCTCGAGGTCGGCAATCTCAATCGGCGTCGTCGTTGGATTGATCGTGAGCAGGCCCTGGCTGTCGGTATCGAATCGAACCGTGGCGTCCGGCTGCAGATACTTGAAGCCGCGCAGATATCGATAGTTCGCGGCGAGGTAGACGCCATCGCGACGCTCCTCCCATCCCGGGACCTCGAGACGCGCGCGATAGCCGAAGACGATCGACATCGCGAGCTGGATGGCCGAGTTGTCCTGCATGATGAGCGTGCTGTTCGGGTAGTGGGCGCCAGTCTCGAAGATGTCGGACAGCCGCGGATCGATTGCCGCCGCTGTGCCGACTGAAAGGTACGGGCCGGCGCCGATGAAGACGCCCTGGAACGCGCCGCTGTCCCTGCGCGCGAACTTGATCGTCGGGCCCCACGCCCCCGACGCGAGCCCTTCGGCCGTTATTCTGGTCGGCAGGTGAAAGCTGCTATAGGTTGCGAGGTCGCGATTGAGCTCGCCGTTGACGAGGTCCCGCATGAAACGCGACTCCGGACTGTCGCCGCCGGGAGACCTGCGGCCGAACGTGTAATGCATCGGGTTCGAGGCCGCTTCAATCGCCCACGCCGGATCGAAATTGTCGCTGCTCGGATCGAACGCGTCGAGGTGGCCGAGGACCTGGAACAAGCCAATCGGCACTGGAATCACCGCATAAGGGGTGGCTGGGGCGACCAGCGACAACGCGATGTTCGAGGTCGACCGCGCGCCGCCCATCCCGACGCTGCGAGCGTCGGTAGTAAACGACTGGGCTGCTCCCGTACTCGCCGTCGCGAGCGCGCAGATGCCCACTAACAGAGTCACGATGCCTAGGCGAAGTGGGTTCATGTCCTACCGTATGTGAATATCGACGCGGCGGTTCCAGGGGTCGTTGACCCCGTCCGCCCGTTCGGGTTTCTCCGGCGCGCTGATCACGAGGACGCGTCGGGCGACACCCAGACCCTCGAGGGTGTCAGCGACCTTCCGAGCGCGCACGGCGCCGATCTGCGCGCGCTCTGTCAGTACCTGTCTATCGGATAGACGCGTTGCAGCCCGATATCCGACCACCTCGACGCGCGACGCTTTGGTCGCCGTGATGTGCGCCGCGAGGTCGGTCAGCGCCACGGTCACGTGGAGGCTGAAGAAGTCGTCGTCGAAGTCGAAGTAAAGCGTGACGTTGCCGGGGTTTGCCACCCTGACCCACGAGGGTGCCGGACCGCGTGGCGCGGGAATCGGCGGCGGTGCCTCGATGCCGTCTTCGGCGGGAAGGATGGTGTTGCACGAAGGACTCAACTCCTTGAGCACGCTGACTTTTATCGGCTGCAGCGGAATGCCTCCACAGACACGGCCTGTGCCGACCGTGCCCTCGACCAGCACCTGGTGACCGAGTTGCGGCGGGTAGAAATCATTGGCGACGCCGCCCTGCTGACCGAGGTAATAGAGCTCTCCCCCGTATTCGGCGAGCCAGCAGGGTTGCGTCTTGGTGTCGCGGACGATGGGGCAGGCCACGAACTGACGGCGGGCGGCGGGACTCGACGTCGACCGCTCTGTCGTTTGGGCCGCAGAGCCGTGAGCGAACAGGGCCGCTGCCGCAACGCCCACGAGAAGCAGCACCCGGCCGCCGATCACAGCACGCTCAGGAAGTTAATCAGGTCCTGCTTTTCCTGTCCGGTGAGGCGCATGTCGAAGCGGCGGTCGTAGTAATCGACCAGTTCGCGAAGGTCCTTGGCCGATCCGTTCGAGAAGTACGGCGCGCGGGCGGCGAGCCCTCGAAACTGCTGCATCGTGATCGCCCCGATATCGGCACAGCGACCCGTGACGAGCGCGCGTCCTGGGTCCGAGGTGTAGATCACCCGGCCGAGAAACGGATGCGGCTTCGCGTCGGTGCGACAGGTCAGTTTGAACACCGGAAGGTCGGCCGACTCGCTCCACACCTTCGATTCGGTCCACGTCGGATAGTTCGTGGTCCCAAGATCCACCCAGCCAGGCGCGAGATCCATTCCCGACATCTGCGCGTTGTGGCAGACGGCGCACGAGCGCTTGGCCGGATTGGCGAGCCCGATCGAGTTGATGTG
>DASRJR010000068.1:0-9868 GCA_035649395.1 Vicinamibacterales bacterium | reverse complement strand
TTTGACCTACACGATCACAAGAGGGTCCCCCTCAGCACCACCAGCGCCACGGAGAAGTAGATCACGAGTCCCGTGACGTCGACGAGCGTGGCGACGAATGGAGCAGACGAGGCCGCGGGATCGAATCCGAGACGCTTCAATGCGAACGGCAGCAGCGATCCGCTCAACGTGCCCCACAGCACCACACCGACGAGTGCCACCGACACCGTGATCGCGACCAGCAGCCAGTGCGGTCCATAGATGTCCGAGAAGGCGGACCAGAGCGTGATGCGCAGGAAACCGATGCTGCCGAGGATGGCGCCGAGCGCGACGCCGGCCAGTAACTCGCGGCGCATCACGCGCCACCAATCGCGCACGCCCACCTCGCCGAGCGCCAGCGCGCGGATGACCAGCGTCGCGGCCTGCGATCCCGAATTGCCGCCGCTCGAGATGATGAGCGGCACGAACAGCGCCAGGACCACCGCCTTCGAGATTTCCTGTTCGAACGCCCCCATCGCGGTTGCCGTCAGCATTTCCCCGAGGAACAAGGCGGTCAGCCAGCCGGCACGCTTTTGAATCATGCGCCAGAACGCGATGCTGATGTAGGGCTCGTCCAAGGCTTCCGACCCGCCGATGCGCTGGATCTCCCTGGTCGCCGTCGCCTCCGCAACGTCGAGCACGTCGTCGATCGTGACGATACCGATCAGCATGCCGGCCGTGTCGGTGACCGGCAGGGCCGAGCGGTCGTACTGCCGGAACACGCCGACCGCGGCTTCCTGATCGTCGGTCGCCTTGAGCGCGACGAACCGGCGGTCCATCAGATCGGCCACTCGCTTCTCGAGCGGCGCCAGCAGGAACTCGCGAATGCGGACGTCGTCGATCAGCGAGCCCTGCTCGTCGACGACGTAGATCACGTTGAGCGTTTCGCTGTCCTGCCCGTGCGTCCGGACGTAGTCGAGCACTTCGCGGACGGTCCACTGCTCGCGGACCGCGACGTAGTTCGGGGTCATCAGCCGGCCGACCGACTGCTCCGGATACCCGAGCAGCGTCAGCGCGACACCGCGTTCTGCCGGCGTGAGCAGCGATAGCAGCTGACGTGTCGCCTCGGCGGGCAGCTCCTCGAGGAACAACGTGCGATCGTCCGGCGCCATGTTGTTCAGCAGCGCCGCGACGTCTTCCTGCGCCATCGCCTTGAGCAGCGCTTCCTTCGACTCCTGCGGGAGGTACTCGAACACGGCCGCCGCGTCCTTGCGTGGCATCACGCGGAAGACGACGACCTGGTCTTCGAGACTGAGAGCGGTGAGGACGGAGGCCACGTCGCTGGCGTGCCGGTTGCGCAGCATGTCGCGCAGCCGGGCGTAGTCACGCGTGCGCAGGACCTCCGCGAGCTCTTCGGCCGGGCGCGCCTCCTGTCGGATGGCGGCGACGGCCTCCTCACGTTGCGGGCCGTTGAGCTGTTGTTCCATTTGTTTCAGCGCTGCTCTGACGACATCGCCATGGTGGACGTGTGGACCGACGGTCTTGACGGCGTCGAGCCACAGGCGGTGAATCAGGTCGAGATCGCTCGAGGTGAGCGAGGGCGGATGGGCGCCCAGGTGATACGTGTCGGCACGGCCGCTGCGATGGCAGATCACGAGTCGGACATCGAGCGCTTCGGGCTTGTCCGATCGCTCCCACGCCTCGCCCAGCAGGCGGGCCTGGTCCGCGGCCGAGAGCGTCGTCGACTCGCCGACGAAGATGTCAGCCGATCGCAGTCGAATGACGGCGCCGACGATGGCGTCGACGACGTTGCGGGTGGGGACGATCAGCAGGCGCACCGGGCGGCCGACGCGCTCGGCCAGCGCGACCACCTCGGACAGCAGACGCCGCTCGGACGATGTCGGCGTCGGCTGCGCGGCGGTCTCCTCGCTCACGTCGACCTCGAGCACTCGGGCGGTCATCACGACAACGTCGCGATCGCCGGGCGTCTGCAGGGCGGCGAGGACGTGCTCGAGTGCGTGCGGATTGCGCACCGGGACGAGCACGTTGCCGGGACGCGCCGCGATCTGGTCGGGCGACAGCTCGGCCGCGAGCAGGAGATCGAACGTGCTCTCGTCCGCGCTCGTCTCGAGTGGTGCGGCGTGCGGCGTCGCCCGGACGAACCAGAGCGCGAGCACCGCGATGGCCATGCCGGTGGCGATCGAGGGCACGTCCCCCGTGAGCACCATCGCCGCTGCCGTCGTGCCGACGACTCCCGCGGACAGCAGCAGCCCCACCGGCCGCTCTTTTCGCCCGAGCCGAAGGTTTCCCCGCGTCTTGAACGGCGTCGGCGTCTCACGTGTTCGACGCAGTCGAATCAGCGCGGCGATCGTGAGAACGAGCATGGCCGCGATCGCGATCGTGTAGGCGCGCGACAGCCAGGCCACCCGGCCGCCGCTGGCGAATACCACCAGGCTCATGGCGATGATGGCGACGTCGACCGAGCGGCCAGGCGTCCCAAATCGGGTGTGCAGCGAGGTGAGACCGGCGGGAAGCGTGCCGTCCGTCGACGATCGGTGCAGCATCTGCTCGGCCTCGCCCAGAGTGGCGTGCACCGCCGCACCGAGCATCACGATCGCAGCACCTGCCAGTGCCACAGCAATCAGCGTGCGGAATGCAGAGGGTGCGGCCAGGTGCTGGGCCAGGCCCGCCAGCGGCGCGTTGGCCCAGACTGGCTGCTCGCTCGCCGGTACCAGCCATACGATGAGAAACGCGCCGAGCGCGGTGGTCACGCCCGCGAACAACACCGTCACCCGGGCGGTACGCCGTAACGCCTGCACGCGGGGTGGCTGCAGCTCCTGGGCGGCACGTGCCAGAACCTCACCACCGCCAACGACCGGGAGTGTCACGCCGAACCCGAGGATGATCGCGAGCACCAGATCGAATGGAAACCAGCCGGTAATGGCACCGACCGGCGGAGGCGTCGCAATGGCGGAGAAGCTCACGTCGCCACGTACCAGCGACAGGCCGCCCCACACGATGGTCGCCAGGAGAACGGCCACGCCGATCCACACCGCCTGGGTCATCGCATCGCGGCCAATTTCACGCCCGATCCGCTTCGCCAGCCACAGCACGCCGAGCAGGCCGACCGCCACGATCGTCGCGAGATCCTCGGGACGGACGAAGCCGGTGAAGCGCCAGCCGGCGATGGCCGTGGCCGAGACGCTGGCGACATAATGGCCGGCGACGACACAGGCGAGCGCCCCGAGCAGCAGGCGTTCGACCAGGGCGATGGCCCTGGCGAGTCCAGTGAAGCGCGGGCCGAACGCGCCGACACGCGTCACGAACCCGCCGGGGATCAGCAGCGCCCAGCTTTCAATGTCGATGGCGCGGACGAACGCGGCGAGCAGCGTCGCCACGAGCACGAACCACGGCGCCGAGTCGCCAAGCGCCGTGCGAGCGACGCCGGGGATGAAGAACGCCGCGACGCCGAGCTGCGCGATCGCCAGCGCCGCCGCCTTGCGCACCGACATGAACGGCTGGAGCGCCGTCGACGACAGCACGACGCGAATCGGGTGGCGAAGCGGGATCGGCGAGAACGGGGCCATCGTCGAGTACGAGAGCGCGCTACGAATCGGATGATAGCTCGACCTCACGACATCGGCGTCTTGGCGTCGACGGACCGCGGTTGACCTGTGCGTCTGGCGGGCGCCCAGGAGCGGGCGAGATCAGGGTTGTTCGCGGCCGTTGCAAGTGCAATGCTGTCCGAGATCGTGGTTGTCGAGTCGTCGATCCGCACGAAAGCACCATGGGCCGCGCTGGTCGTGGACGACGACGCCGGTGTGCGGCAGTCGCTCAGGCTGTGTCTGGAAACGGCCGGCGCTCGCGTGCTCGGCGTCGCGACCGGGCGTGCGGCGCTCGAATCGCTCGATCGCGGGCATTTCGACGTGGTGTTCCTGGACTTGTGGTTGGGCACCGACGCAGGTCTGGAGCTCCTTCCGGAAATTCTGGTCCGGCAACCGGATGTCGGCGTCATCGTCGTGACCGCGTACGCCTCGATCGAGAGCGCGGTCAACGCGATCAAGCGGGGAGCGGTCGACTACGTGCCGAAGCCGTTCACCCCCGATCAGATTCGGCTGGCCGCGCATCGCGTCGTCGAGGCCCAGCGGATGCGCCGTCGACTGGCGGAACTGCAGGAGGCGCTGGACGAGAGTGGCGAGCCGGCGTTGTTCGAGTCGCGAAGTCCTGGCTGTGCTCGCTTCCTTCAGACGGCGGCGCGAGCGGCGGCTTCCGACGCGGTCCTGTTGCTCCGGGGAGAGAGCGGCACGGGGAAGAACGTGCTCGCGCGATGGATTCGCGCGAACAGCCCACGCGTCGATGCGCCGCTGATCACCGTCAACTGTCCGGCCCTGTCTGGTGAACTGATGACGAGCGCCCTGTTCGGGCACCGCAGGGGGGCGTTCAGCGCTGCGGTCGCGGACGTGGCTGGCAAGATTCAGGAAGCCGAGAACGGAACCCTGCTCCTCGACGAGGTCGGCGATCTGACGACCGATGCGCAGGCGCGACTGCTTCGCTTTCTCAACGACCGCACCTACGAACGGCTGGGCGAGGCACATGAACGACACGCCGATGTCAGGCTGATCGCGGCGACGAATCGCGATCTCGAAGCGGACGTGCGCCGCGGTCGTTTTCGGGAGGATCTGTACTATCGTTTGAACGTCGTGACGCTGACGCTGCCGGCGTTGCGCGAGCGCCCGGAGGATATTCTCCTGCTGGCGCAGCACTACCTCGCCATCTTCAGTCAAAAGCAGCGCCGCCGCAGCGTGACGTTTTCGGCCGCGGCCGAGCAGGCGATGCAGACGCACGTGTGGCCGGGCAATCTTCGCGAGCTGCGAAATGCCGTCGAGCGCGCGGTGATCCTCGGACCCCGAGCACAGATCGACGTCGGCGATCTCGGTCTCGCCGCACCGAGTGCGCCGGCGGTGGACACTCACCGCCCTGCCTTGCATCCGGGCGATCTGATCTCGATCGACGCGTTGGAGCGGGAACACATCGCCCGCGTGGTCGCGCAGGCTCCTTCGCTCGAAGCCGCGGCGCGGATCCTGGACATCGACGCGACGACACTTCAGCGGAAGCGCAAGCGATATGGGTTGGCGTGATCGGTTGACGATCCCCGGTCGTCTCGGTGTGCGATTCATGGTCGCGGCCGGCCTGCTGGTCTGCACCACGGTGACGGCGAGCGTGTGGACGTTCTTCGCGCTGACACGACTCAGCGGCATCGTGACGGATACGGTCCGTCAGAGCGAGTCGGTCACGGCGGTCACGTCGCGGCTGGCCGGCGCGCTCGAACGCGAGGACGACGCGGTGCTGCTGATCCTGTCCGGTGACACCGAAGGCGCCGTGGTGCTGGCGCGAGAACGCACGGTCGTCGATCGGTCGATGTCGGATCTCTTCGAGGTGCTTGGACCCGAGGATGAGCGTGAACTGGCGAACCCGCTTCGAGCGGCGCTCGGCGCCTACCGTCACGCGGCGGACACGGTGCGATCGGTCGCCTCGGAGCGCGAGGCGCTCGTGCAGTACCACGACGAGGCGAATCCGCTGCTGCGCCGAGCGGTCGCGCTGACGACCGCTATTCGCGACCGCCATTTCGCGCTGGCTCGAGCAGCGGTCGGCGGTGCCCGCGACCAGGCTGCGGCGGCGCGCCGCGTCGTGCTGCTCATCACGCTCGCCGCGCTGGGAATCGCGGTGGCGGTCGCGTGGCACCTGACGCGCAGGGTGGTCGGACCGCTGCGACGACTGACCGACGGCGCGAACGCGATTCGCGGTGGTCACTTCTCCGAACGCATCGACGTGTCCTCGCGCGATGAGCTCGGCGAACTGGCCGGTGCGTTCAACCAGATGGCGAAGGATCTGGCCGAGTTCCGGCGCACGAATATCGGTGAGGTTGTTCGTGCCAAGAACACGCTCGAAGCGACGCTCGAGGCGCTGCCGGATGCGGTCGTCTTGCTCGACGACAAGGGGCAGATTCAGTCGATGAATCGCGCAGCCGTGAGAACGCTCGAATCGGCTGGCGTGCAGGCGCCGCGCTGCCTGGACGACTTGCGTCTCGACGGCTTGGACCTGGACGCCGTCACGCGCGCAATTGTGGCCGGCACCGGAGCGGTGGCAGCTGCCGACCTGACTCGAACGATCCGCATCGAGCTCGACGGGACGGTGCAGCGTCTGTTGCCCCGCGTCGTACCCGTTTCAGGCCTGGCACCTCGTCAGCACGGCGCGATCGTGCTCTTGTACGAGGTGACCGATTTGGTCCGGTTCGACGAGATGCGGTCGGAGTTGGTCGCAGTAGCTTCTCACGAGCTGCAGACGCCGCTGACGACGCTCCGGATGGCGCTGCTCATGTTGAAGGAGGCGTCCGACGTGTTGCCCGACCGCCAGCGCGAGTTGGTCGACACCTCGCTGATTGGTGTCGACCAGCTCACCGAAACCGTTCACGAGTTCCTCGACTTGACGCGCATCGAGTCCGGCCAGCTCCGTCTCAATCTTGAACCGCTCCAGGCCGAGGCCGTCGTCGCTGAAGCCCTCCGTCGCGTCGAAGGACAGGCCAGGGCCTTGGGCATCAGCATCACCAACCGCATCGAGCGAGGGCCGATGCGCGTCGTGGCCGACGCACTCCGCCTGCGCGCGGTGTTCGACAACATCCTGTCGAACGCTCTGAAGTACACGCCAAGCGGGGGCACGGTCACGCTCGAAGGTCGACTCACCCCTGCCAGCGACACCATGCCCGGGACGGTGTCGATCAGCATCAGCGACACGGGACCGGGAATTCCGGCCGCCTTCCATTCGCGGGTCTTCGACAAGTTCTTCCGGCTCGAACATCACCACACCGAACCGCACCCCGGTGCTCGCGGCGCGGGGATCGGGCTCTACATGTGCCGGCAGATTGTCGAACTGCATGGCGGCACCATTACGAGCGGTGCAGGCCTCGGCGGACGCGGAACTCGGATCACCGTCACGCTCCCGGCCGCCACACCGGGTACCGCAGCGATCGACGACGCGGCGGCGTACGTCACTCGGTTGTAACGCGCACGGCCCGCGTCCGCCCACTCGCTCGGGTCGAGATTCCGCAGACTCTGGGCGGCCGGATCCCGCATTTTGCATGGACGCCCGACTCCAGCAACCGGACGATGTGTCGGCGCGTTAGCATGCGAGTGGCCGTGAATCCTCGCTTTCCCATCGCGGTGTTTGTGCTCACGGTGTCCGCGGGCGCGCTGTTGGCGCAGCAGACGCCGCCGGTTGGCCCCAAGCCGGCGCAGGGGCCGTCCTTTCGCGCCGGTGTCGACGTTGTGTCGATGAACGTGACCGTGACCGATGGCATGGGGCGCTATATCACCGACCTCGAGTCAGATGAGTTCTCGGTGTTCGAGGACGGCGTCAAGCAGACCATCACGTTCTTCAACCGCCGCCAGCAGCCGATTGCGCTCTCGCTGCTGCTCGACACGAGCGCGAGCATGGAGCAGCATCTGCCGACGCTGCAGGCCGCTGCCTCGAACTTCGTGAAGCGGCTGCGACCCAGCGACATCGCGCAGGTGATCGATTTCGACAGCCGGGTGGAGATCCGGCAGTCGTTCACGTCTCGCCACAGCGACCTCGATGCCGCCATTCTGCAGACGGCTGCCGGTGGATCGACCTCGCTCTACAACGCCATCTACATCGCGCTGCGCGAGCTGCGGAAGGTCAAGGCGGTGACCGAGGAGGACGTGCGGCGTCAGGCACTGATCGTGTTCTCCGACGGCGAGGACACGTCGAGCCTCGTCGCGTTCGACGAAGTGCTCGACCTGGCCAAGCGTTCAGAGACGAGCATCTACACGATTGCGCTTCGAGGATCCGACTCGCAGGCGAAGGGCTTCAAGGAGGCGGAGTTCGTATTGCGTACGCTCGCTCGCGAGACCGGTGGACGATCGTTCTTCCCCCTCAAGGTCGAGGACCTGGCGGATGTGTATGCGCAGATCGCCGACGAGCTCGCCAGTCAGTACACGGTCGGCTACGTCTCTCACAACCCGAAGCGCGACGCGTCGTGGCGTCGTCTCGGCGTTCAGATCGCCCGCCCGAACCTCACCGCCCGGACCAAGAATGGTTATTACGCGCCTGGCCCCCGCTGATCGTCACTGGTGCATCGCCCTCCTCGTCCTGCTCTCGTTGACCGCGTGCGGCGGCGAACCGAAACGCATCCCGGTGGGTCCTGCCGCGCCGAATCCGAACGGGTGCTATGCGTTCGTCTACGACCGCGACGACTTCAAGGGAGCGAGCGCGGTCTTGAACGGACCCGGACGCTGGCAGAACCTGGAACGCCTGCAGGTCGATGAAGTCGATTGGCGGAATCGAATCCGGAGTATCGACGTCGGTGCCGCCGCGGCCCTCACCGTCTTCATCGAGATTGGTTTCACGGGAATGTCACGTCAGTTTCCACCCGGCAGCCGGCTGACACGGCTCGACGACGCACTCACCGCAAACATCGAATCCATTCAGATGTCGTGCAAGGGAGCAACCCCGTGAGGGCCCCTTCCGTCGCCGGTGGCTGCAGTCCTGAGAGATCGTCGGATGCCGACGTTAGCGGTTGAGAGCCCGGGCGATTCGAGCGCCGCTGTCCGGCTCTTCCACGTAGCGTGCACTGAGCACGTCGATCACCGCTTCACAGTCACAGTCGGATCCGAGGTTCTTGAGTCGGATGTCGAAGTGAACACTGAAATCCGGCGAGAGTTCAGACGAGGAGCGGACGTCGAGCGGCCCGGCCACGCGAGTGCGCGGCGTATCGGGTTGATCGGCCGTTCGCGATCGGACCATGACGATCCGTACCACGATATCTTTCACGGCACGTGGGCTCGTGTTGTGAACGTCGAACTGCAGTCGAGACGAGGGCGGAGCATCGGCAGGTTGTTCGGCGTCCAGTTGAATGTGCCGAATCTCCATGGATGCACCGGCGGATAATGGCGCGATGAAGACACCCTTCGATGGTGCGAACGGTGCAATGCTGAGAAGGACGCCAAGCACCGACCCGGACAGCTGAGTCATGAGGCGCTTCTAGTTTAGCCGGAAAGGAACTGACGCGCGAGGCGATCCACCAGCGCGTCCAGCGGCTCACCGTCGAGCGCGAACGTCTTCTCCTCCGCCGACCAGGACAGCTTGAAGCTGCGCGACAGCGCCGACACCCAGATCTGCCGCACCGGCGCGTTCGGACTGACGACGAACTTCGAGGGAGCCGGCTCGTCGAACACGACCTGCAGTACGCCATTCTGCAGTTCGACCTCGAACCCTTGCTCGTCGGCGATCGGCTGGAGTGCGTGCTGAAGGTGCTCGAGCGCGAGATCCGCTTGCAGGCGGAATTCCTGATCGGTCAAAGACATCGGCCGAACTCGGTAGTTCACAGTTCAAGGTTCATCGTTCAGCGTTCCTCGTTCAGTGTGAACTTTGAACTCTGAACCTTGAACTGTGAACTGCCGGGCTACTTCGTGCCAGAGAGCCGATCCGCGGATGCGACGTAGCTCTTTCGTGCGCGCGCATTCTGGCCTGGCGTCTTCGTTTTCACTTCCAGCTTGTGCTCTTTGTTGTCGAACGCCGTCGGCGTGAAGCCGATCGTATAGAGGCTGTGCAATTCCGCGGCGACGCGGGTGAACGTGGGCGCCAACTCCGCGGTCTTCTTCAGCTCGAAGTAACCGCCGCCGGTTTCGTCGGCGAGCTTGCGCAGGCCGCGATCGGGTCTGGTCCGCTGCATCCGTCCGGGACCGATCGCGATCTCCGACTCGAGGCCGATCGCGTAGATCATCGTCTCCGTCTCGCGCGCCTTGACCAGCACATCGCCCATGTCGCGCTTGCTGGCGGTGTCGTCGCCATCGGTGAAGACCAGCACGATGCGGCGGCCATCCACGTCCTTCAA
>DASRJR010000067.1:0-4666 GCA_035649395.1 Vicinamibacterales bacterium | reverse complement strand
CTTCCCATCGGGCGACCACGCCGGCGAGTTCGCCCCCTCCCGCGCCTTGCTCGTCGTCATCTGCCGACCCTTGCCACTGGCGATGTCGATGACCCAGAGCTCGTTCGTCTCCTTCTCCAGGTCTGGCTTGACGACGGCCATTCGCGTGTTGTCGGGGGAAAAGACCGGCTGGTTGTACAGATCGCGCGATCCGACGATGCCGACCTGATTGCCCTGACGATCGAACAGCGTGAGCGTCCGCGTCTGGGTCTCCATGATTTCAGCAATGACCCTGGCCCGTTCGGCCGGGTCACGCGGGAGCTGCGCGTTGCTGGGGGAGGCGATCAGCAGTAACGCCAGGCCGGCGGCGGCTGATGAGACGACGAGTGAGATCCTGTTCATGTGAAGTCTCCTCTGCGTGCGGACCAGCGACGCTCAGCAGTTCTGCGGACAGGCGGAGACCGTCCTCCCGTCGGGCAGCGTCATCGTGCGGATGAGGCCCGAGTGGGATCCATTGCGCGCCCGGCTCACTTCGGCGGTGACCATCTTGCCGATCGCCATCTCGATATCGGCCTTGGTGATATCGCGACTGCGGAAGAAATTGGGGGCGGGGCCCTCGATCGACCACTCCTCCGTGCCGCTGCCACGCTTGGCGTCGACCGAGAGGTAGATGTGGGGGTTTCTCCAGTCCATCTTCGTCAGCGTGCCCGAGAGCGTCACGCGATCGTTGAAGTCGAAGAGGGCCGACATGTTGTGATGCGCCCACGCGGATCCAGCGATCAGCGCGGCAAGCACGGCGAAAGCGGCGGTTCTCAAGCTCATGGGAAGACCTCCGGCGGCTGCATGGAATTACGGCCCAGGGCGCGAGAAGTTCGGCGTCCGGCTTGGCCCGGGCCTGGCCAAGCCGGGCCCCAGCCCTGGCCTAGGCCTGCCCCGGGCCTGGCCTAGGCCAGGCCCGGGCTAGTAGATGTATCGCTCGAAGAACCCACTCAGGTCGGATCGGCTCGATTCCTCCATAGCTGCTCGGAAATCCGCGGTGGTGACCGATCGACCGAAGTATCTCGTGGTGTAGAGACGAACCCCGGCCCAAAAGGGTTGGTCCCCGAGCCGTTCGCGCAGCTCGTGGAGGAGGTAGGCGCCCTTCTGGTACACGACCGTACGATCGTCGGCGCTGGGCCGCCGCCATTCGGGGAAGACGAGCGAGCGATCGTTGCCGCGCTCGCGGACCTGCTCCACGCGTGCGCGCATCGACGCCACGTCGCGCAGGTAAACCTCTCGGCCGAAGCGGTGTTCGCGGTAGGCCGCCGCCATATATGTGGCGAAGCCCTCGTTGAGCCAGAAGTGTGTGAAGGCCTGGCACGTCACCATGTTGCCCCACCACTGATGCGCCAACTCGTGCGCGATCAGCCCGATTGCGCTCGGGTCGCTGAGCACGGCACGACCGTACTCGTCCGACATCACCGAGAGGCCGGCCATTTCCTGACCCACCGTGCGTGCGACCAGCGCCTGCGCGTACTCGCCGCCTGGCAGCGGCACCCCGGCGCGCGATTCGAAGAAGGCGATCATCTGCGGCGTCTCGCGAAAGATCGTGCGCAGATCGCCTGCCGTCACGGCGCCGCCGATGTATCGCAGCGTTGCGCCTGCGGCGCGTTCGGTGGCCGTCACGAATCGTCCGACGGCAAAGCCGAACGTGTACGTCGGTACCGCGCGCGCCTGCCGCCACTCGACCTGCTGCATGTCGCCGCTCGATCGGCGCGCGACCTCGCGTCCGCTCGCGGCGCCGGTCCATCCACGCGGGATCGTCACCCGCAATCGCAGCGTTGCGCGCGCATCCGGCTCATCGATGGCAGGCATCCACTGCGACGTGGAAAACAGCGTGTAGATCTGGTCGCGTTCGGGGACGAAGACCAGGCCTGACGAAGGGGCGCCGTGATAGTCGATCGTCAACTCACGCGCGGCCGGGCCGGGCTCCAGCGACACGCGCAGCGTGGTGCCGGCGACCTCGAACGGCCGTGGCTCTGCCCCCTCCCTCACGGCATCGATCTGCAGACTGCCGCGATTCACAACGATATTTCGCTCGCCGTCGTCCAAGGACAGGGTCATCACGGTCGTGCCGGTGATGGTCTTCGTCACCAGCCGGGGGTGCAGCTGCACGTCGTAATGGGAAACGTGGAAGCGACGGGACGGTGGATCGTCGCCCGGCTGCGCGGGTGCCGGGGCTTTCCGTGCCGGGTACGCGGCGGCAGCTGCGGACAGATATGCCACAGCCAATCGCCCCAGGAGGGAGCGTCGAGAGACCGGCATCGGGTCTCGTTAATGTGCGAACAAGCATCGGTCGCTGTCAATAACCCTCGTCGGCTCGAGGTTGACTGCGTGGGGATGGCTTTCTACGATAGGCGACTTGCGGGTCAATATCGCGAACCAGAACGTGCGGGGAACATCGCGAAAAGGAGAAGGCATGCGTGCATTGCAACGTGTAGCGGCCGCCTTGACGTTGTCGGTCATCATTCCGGCAACGGTCTTTGCACAGGCGTCGCTCTCCGGCGTAGTCAGAGATACCTCGGGCGCGGTTCTGCCCGGCGTCACCGTCGAAGCCTCGAGTCCGGTCCTGATCGAAAAGGTTCGCTCCGGCGTGACCGACTCGACTGGACTCTACCGTATTCCCGATCTGCCGCCCGGCATGTACAAGCTCACGTTCACGCTGGCCGGGTTCTCGGCGGTCAATCGCGAGGGCGTCGAGCTCACGGGCGCGGGCGTCACGACGATCAACGCAGAGCTGCGTGTCGGCGCCCTCACCGAGACGATCACCGTCACCGGTGAATCGCCGGTGGTCGATGTCCAGACGAGCACGCGTCGGCAGATGGTGCTGTCGAACGAGGTCGTGCAGTCGATTCCTGCGTCGCGCGGCTACGGCAACATCCTCGCGACGGTTCCTGGTATTCAAGCGACCGGTCTGGACGTCAGCTCCGGCGTGTCGACGAACTTCTTCACTTCGCGCGGTGGACGTGGCAACGAGGGCACCATCCAGATCGACGGCATGAACGTCGGGTCCGCCTTCAACGGCGGCGGCGTCGCCGGCTTCGGCTATCCGATCGGTGAATCCTCCGAGATCCAGGTCACGGTTTCAGGCGGTCTCGGTGAAACCGATCGCGGCGGACCGGCGTTCAACCTGATCCCGAAGACGGGCGGCAACAGCTTCAGCGGCACTGCGTTCCTCAGCACGGCAGGGAAGTGGTCGCAGGGCGACAACCTCACCGACGAACTGAAAGGGTTCGGCCTGACCAACGTGCCGGCGTTGATCAAGAACTGGGACACGAACTTCGCCCTGGGCGGACCGATCGTCAAAGATCGCCTCTGGTTCTTCAACAACGTCCGCAGCTACGGGAACCACCAGGAGATCCCGGGCTTGTTCGGGAACAAGAACGCCGGCAATGCCGCGTCGTGGATCTACGAGAAGGACGAGAGTCTCCCGGCGCGCGGCGCGGCGGCGAAGATGATCGAGGCGATCCGCCTGACCGGACAGGCGACCCCGCGCAACAAGGTCGGCTTCTATCTCGACTATCAGCAGGTGTGCAACGGATCCGCGTTCACCAAGGGCGCGGAGCAGTGCCGCGACCGTGGTGACGATTGGATCGCGCTCGGCAGCGTCGGCGCCGGGTTCTTCGGCGCGCTCGCGCCGGAGGCCGGCAACGTGTGGGACAACCGCGAGAAGATCACGCAGTTCTCGTGGACCTCGCCGTTCAACAGCAAGCTACTGCTCGAAGCCGGGTTCTCGCAGTTCGCCAGCCGGTTCGGCGGCCAGATTCCAGGTGGCGCGCTGACGAATCTGATCCCGGTGCAGGAGCAGAACTCGGTGCTTGATCCCACCAGTCCGAATTTCACCGGAACGCCGGTCGGCAACTTCACCTACCGAGGTTGGTCGTCGGCGGGGTCGAACGAGCAGGCGCACAACGTCTGGCGTGCGTCAGCGACCTACGTCACTGGCTCGCACAGCATGAAGATCGGGTACCAAGCCGCGTTCCAGGTGCAGAAGAACTTCCAGAACGCCGGCAGTCAATTGAGTTACGTGTTCGCGAACCGCCGTCCGGTTCAGTTCACCCTTCGCGACGCGCCGTTCTGGTCGAGCAACCGCACGCGCTTCGACGCGTTCTACATCCAGGACCAGTACACACGCGGACGGCTCACGCTGCAGGGCGGTCTCCGTTACGAGCACGCGTGGAGCTGGTTCCCCGAGGGTGAAAACGGCGTCGTCGCCGACAACGCGTACGGAAGCCGATTCCTGTTCCCCGAGCTGAAGGGCGTGACCGGCTACAACGACATCACCCCGCGCATGGGTGCGGCCTACGATCTGTTCGGAAACGGCAGGACGTCGCTGAAGGTCAACTTCAGCAAGTACCTCCAGGCCGCGAACAACGACGCGCAGTACACCATCGCCAATCCGGCCGTCACCTTCCAGCAGACGACGAACGTCGCGTGGCTGGACGAGAACGGCAACCGCGCCGTCGACTGCAACGTCATGAATCGGCTCGGTGAAGACAACACCGTGGCGGGCGGCGACCGATGCGGTCCCTGGATCAATGGAAACTTCGGCAACCCGTTCAACACGACGACCGTAAACCCCGAGGTGCTGCACGGCTGGGGCGTCCGTCCGTACGACTGGCAGTTCAGCGTCGGCGTGCAGCAGGAA
>DASRJR010000066.1:0-22581 GCA_035649395.1 Vicinamibacterales bacterium | reverse complement strand
TCTTCGGCGTGTGCAACAGCCCGCGCGCGATCTCGAGCCGGCGCTTCATGCCGCCGGAGAACGTCTTGACGAACGAGTCGCGCCGATCCCAGAGCTCGAACAGCTTCAACAGCGTCTCGATGCGTTCCGAGCGGACCTTCCTCGGCACGTGATACAGCACGCCGTGCAGCTCGAGGTTCTCGTATGCCGTCAACTCCACGTCCAGGCTCGGATCCTGAAACACGATGCCGAACGAGCGCCGCGCCTCGAGCTGCTTCGTCGTCGGATCGACGCCGTCGAGCGACATCGACCCGCTGGTCGGCCGCTGCAGCGTCGTCAGCATCTGGATTGTGGTCGTCTTGCCGGCGCCGTTCGGGCCGAGGAACGCGAAGATCTCGCCCGCTCGCACTTCGAACGACACGTCGTCCACCGCTTTCACTTCGCCGAAAGTCTTGACCAGGTTTTGAACGCGAATCATTCACGACACTCCGAAGGAATCAGGAGGCAGGAATCAGGAATCAGTTCTGGGCTAGGGATCACGTGTAGTATTGCCGGTACATCCCTCGCCTGAACAGCCAGCCGCCGAGTGGTCCGAGCCACCCGAGGACGTAATACATGTAGCCGAGGTCCATCAGCTCGATCAGGTTGCCGTCGAAGTCTTTCACGAAGAAGAACGAATGCCCGCGCGGCGACCGTTCCGGCTTGCTGACGCACTCGACGCCCCGGCTCACAAGATACTCGTACCATCGGGGGAGGTTTCTGACGTTGAACGAGATGTGCGTCAGACCCACCCGGTTCCAGGGCACCGGGACCGGCGGCTGCTTCGGCTCGAACGCGAAGATCTCGAGCACTCCCCCACCCGGCACACGGATCCATCCGATCTTGCATCGAGGGGCGGGCGCCTCGACGGCAAAGAACGTGCGCACGCGGTCCGGCGGCGTATCCGCGACGCCGACGAGCGGACAGCCGAACACGTCCCAGTAGAAGCGGACCGCGGCGTTGAAGTCGGACACCGTGATGCCGACGTGGCTGAAGGATCGAGCTCTCATGACAGACGGGTCTCGATGATGTGATCGGCCACGCGCAGCGCCTGCGCGGCGATCGTCAGTCCTGGGTTGACCGCCGCCGACGATGGAAAGAACGACCCATCGACCACGAAGAGATTGTCCACGTCGTGAGTGCGGCAGTAGGTGTCGAGCACGGATGTCCTCGGATCCCGACCGAACACCACGGTGCCGCACTGATGCGTCGTGTTGCGCGTATTGTGCGAGTGCTTCATCACGATCCAGAAACCCAGTCGCTTGAGGATCCGCTCCGTTTCGGCCACCAGCCGCGCGTGGGCCGCGAGATTGTTGGGCTCATAGGTCAGGCGGATGCGGCCGTCCGTTTCGATCGTGACGCGGTTGTCGTCGCGCGGCAGGTCCTCGGACATCGCCAGCCAGTCGACGCCGTGTGCGACCCACCAGTCGTACGCCCACAACGGAATTCTCGGGATGATCGTGTCGCCGACGACTTGCGCCATCACGCCGTGGGTGCGTCCCTGGGATTGAATCTGTCCAAGCGGGTACGGCGTGTCGGGGCCACGCAAGTAGAAGTCGTTGATGGCGACCGTCTTCTGAAACACGGCGCCGTTCCTCCGCATCGGATGGAACCCCTGCATCATCGTCGCGAGATGCGCCATGTAGCGGCGGCCGACGAGTCCCGACGAGTTGGCGAGACCGCGTGGGTGTTGCGCACTCGACGACCGCAGCAGCAGCGCGGCCGAATTGATGGCGCCGCACGACACGATCACGAGCGGCGCTTCGACGCGAACGGTTTCGTCGTCGCGCCGGACCTCGACGCCCTCCACGCGGTCGCCGGCGGCGCTCGTCTGCAGCCGCAGCGCCTGCGCGTTGGTCCACAGCGTGACGTTCGCGCGCCCCATCGTCGGCCTGACGCAGATCACGTCGGCGTCGCTCTTGGCCTGCAGCTGACAGGGAAACGAATTGCACGTGTTGCACAGGATGCAGCCACCGGTTGCGCCGGGCTCGATCAACCCGAGCGGCAGCGGCGACGGGTGCAGCCCGTCCTGCTCCAACTGCTCGATGATGGCCGCGATTTCGGCGGCGTGGGCCACCGGCGGATACGGATACGGTCCGCGCTGCGGCTCGGTCGGGTCGACGCCATGCTGGCCATGCACGTGATAGAGACGCTCAGCGCGGTCGTAGTGCGGCGCCAGATCCTCGTAGCAGATCGGCCACGCCGGCGACACGCCATCGATGTGCGCGACTTCGTGAAAGTCCTCGCGGCGAAGGCGGTACAGCACGCTGCCCCAGAACTTCGTGTTGCCGCCGACGCAATAGTGCGTATACGGCGGGAACTCCTGGCCGTTGTTGTCGAGCCACCGTTCCGTCGTCCGGTAACGCAGCTGCTTCCAGACGGCCTCGGGACTCCAGTTCTCCGGTTCCTGTGGAATGAAACCGCCGCGCTCGACGATCAGCAGGCGGACCGGGCAATGCGACAGCGCGTGGGCGATGGTGCCGCCGCCGGCGCCGCTGCCGATGATGACGATGTCGAATTGTTCTGTTCGCATCAGGGAACGAAGTCTCGCGCCTGAGACGAGGCTGACACCGGGCGCTCGAGACTCGCGTAGACCTGGTCCATCAGCACATGATCCTCGAGGGCGCGTTCCAGGCTCATCTCGGGAGTCGCCCCCGTCCTCACCGAACGCACGAAGTCACGATACATCGCGCGGTAGCCGCGGATGTCGACCACACCAGGGACGACGAGGCGCGGCCACCCCCGGCCCCTCGCCCACACATACACGCCGTTGGATTCGAACGTGATCACGCCACCGCGGCCGAACAGCTTCGACACACGAAGCCCGCGCAGCAGCGACGGAATCTCACGCGAGTAATAGAGCGAACCGACCGCTCCCGAGTCGTACTGAAACGACACCATCATGCTCTTGATCCGGCGATCGGGCCCGTCGGCTGACGGCGTCGGCTGAAACCCGACGATCCGCACGATCCGGGGTCCCAGACTACTCGCCAGATGCAGCCAGTGAATGCCTTCTTCGAAGAACGCATCGCCGCCGGCCATCGTCTCGTCGTTGCGCCAGTCCTCCGCCGGCTTGAGCCGTCTCGCCACCGACACGAACTGCGCGAACACGAGCTCGCCGATCACGCCGTCGCGCAACAACTGCCGCAGCAGGACGGCCAGCGGCTTGTAGTGATCGTTCTCGCCGACGAGCACGGTCCGCTGCGCGCGATCCCTGGCGTCGATCACGGTCCGATAGTCCTCGGTGCGCACGAACGCCGGCTTCTCGACGACGACGTGCTTGCCCGCCGCAAGCGCCTGCAGGACCAGCGCAAGATGAAAGCGGGGGGGCACGGCGACCACCACGGCGTCGACACCGGGATCGGCAATGGCCGCCTCGTAGCTGGCGAAGCGCGCCACACCGCCGAAGCGGGTCCGGAACGCCTCCGCTTTCGCGGTGTCGCGGCTCGCGTAGCTGCAGGCGATGTCGCCCCGCAGCGATTGCAAATGGCGGCTGTGCACGCCGGTAATGAATCCGCAACCGAGGAACGCAATGTGTAGCTGACCGGGGGAAGACATTCGTGCTGCGGGTCTCCGAGGTCAATCATAGCGTTGACGAATCAGCCGTACGACTGGCCAGGGTGTACCAACCACAAGATCATCGAGAACAGCGGACGAGTCATGACCGGGAAAACGCGCCAGGCAATCAGGAGACCGATCATCGACGTCATGCCGCTCGTCTGGATCTGCCGCAGGCGGTGCGCCTGCTGCTCCGGCAGGAAGATCGTCACCACAGAGAAGCCGTCGAGCGGCGGCAGCGGCAGCAGGTTGAACAGCCCGAGAAGCACGTTGAGGACGAGCAGCACTGAGAGCAGCGACCCGAAGAACGTCGCGGTACCGGCGGCGTCAGCGACGAGCGCGTGAAACGCCGCCCGGTCGGGCGCCGTGAACACACCCAGCAACAAACCGGTCTTCAATCCGATCAGCGCCACCAGCGCGATCAACAGATTGCCCGCCGGGCCCGCGGCGGCCATCAACGCGGCGCGACGCGGATGTCGCTCCGCCCACAACGGATCGTACGGCGCACTCGCCCAGCCCATCGCCCAGCCCTGCGTCAGCGCCGTCACCAGCGGCACGACGAGCATCCCGATCGGCTCGCGCTTGATATGCGGAATCGGCGACAACGAAACCTGTCCGCCGTGGTAGGCGGTCGGGTCACCACCCTTCCACGCGACCAGGGCGTGCATCGCTTCGTGAACGGTCGTCGAGAACAGGAACGCGACGAACCAGAGGATCCCGATGGCGAGCTGGGTTTCCATCCCTTCACGCGTCCATGTTGACGGCCATCACCACGAACGTCAGATCGTCGTGCTGCTCGGCGTCGCCGATGAACGCGCGCACCTCGTCAGCCAGCCGTGATGAGATCTGGGCAGCCGGCAATCCCGCGGTGGCTCGCAGCAGGTCCTTGACCCGCTCCTCTCCGAACTCGTCATCGGCCGTGTTGCGCGCCTCGGTCACGCCATCGGTGAACGCAACCAGCACATCGCCCGGAGACAACTCGACCGCCGCTTCTTCGAACGTGAGCTGCGGGAACAAGCCGATGACGGTCCCGCCGACACCAAGCTCCGAGATCTCCACGCCCGCGGACGAACGTCGCACGAGGTACGGCGGGTTGTGCCCGGCGTTGACGTACTGCAGCCGCCGCCCACAGTCGACTTGCGCGTAGAAAAACGTCGCGTACTTGTTGGCGCCGGTCGACTGATGCAAAAAGCCGTTCATCCGCGCGGCCAGCTCCGAGACACGCAGGCTCTTGTCCTGAGAAATCACGCGGAGCGATGCCTGAACGACCGACATCACGAGGGCGGCGGCGACGCCCTTACCCGAGACGTCGGCAATGGCCACGCCGATCCGTTCGCCGCCGAGATCGAGGAAATCGTAATAGTCGCCGCCAACGCTCCTGGCGGGCATCGTGAACGCCGTCAAGGTGATCGCCTGACTCTGTGGGGGCTGCGGCGGCAGCAGCCGTCGCTGCACCTCGGCCGCCAAGGCCAGATCGCGCCGGAGCTTCTCCTGCTCGAGCGCCCGTTCGGTGAGACGGCCGTTCTCCAGCATCAGCGCGAAGACGTCCGACGCGCTGCTCAACAGCTCTTTCTCTTCGCGCGCGTAGCTGTCGCGGCCGGCCGGAGGACCGAGCAGCAGCAGGCCGACGATCTCGGTCTTCGCTCGTAGTGGCACCGCCATACGAACGGCGTGTGCACGCAGCAGGTCAATCTCCGCGACGTGCTGCGGCTTGAGATCTCGGGCCCACCGCGACCAGACGTCGAGGTCGTCCGCGGTGAGCGGCAACGCGTGCGGGTAGTGCTGCACGCGATTCAGCAAACATCCATTCGCGGGAATCGACAGGGTGTCGCCGCGGTATTCCGAACCGTTCTTTTGGAGCAGGAGCACAGACGATGCACCAAGGCGATCTTTGAGCGCGGCCAGCGCGGCATTCGTGGCCTCGGAGAAGCCGGCGACGTGTCGCAATGAACCGACGAACTCGGCGATCAACACACTCAAGGGAATGACGCGCGCGGCGGTCGCGTCGGACAGCTCGCGCACCGCATGTCCAACCTTCACGCGGGCCTCGCGCAGCACCGACGCGGACTCTCCCCGAATCGCAACCATCGGCGACAGCAGCGTGGCGCGCCACGCCGGCAGCGCCGACGCCACCAGCGCGATGGTGCCGACGACGAAGGTCGAGTAGACGAACGGTGCCAGCCCCACGTCGCCGATGCCCGCGACGCGGCCGAGCAGAACGACGCCACCTGCGCCCGCCGCCACACCGACGAGCGTCCCGTACAAGGCCAGCTTGCCACCACCGCCGATGATGAGGGTCACGATGTCGCGCCTCGTCGCGCCGATCGCCATTCGTGTCCCGATCTCGGCGGTCCGCTGCCGCACCGAATACGACATCACTCCATAGACGCCTAACGTCGCCATCAGCAGGGCGGCCGCGGCGAAGAAGCTGGTCAGAAACGCTCCGGCCCGCTCGAGCGTCATCGATCGCATCACGATGTCCCGCATCGTCGTCACGTCGTGAATCGGCTGCTCTGAACTGAGCTTGCGGATGACCCGTCTGATCTCTGGTATGAGCACCGCGGTTCCCGTCGCCGATCGGACGAGGAACATCACCGTCTCCTCTTCCCTGATCGGACTGAGCATGTAGAACTCAGGAACCGTGGGAGCCCCGAGGCCGTCGTTCTTCACGTCTCCGACGACGCCGACAACTTCGAAGGGCGCCCCATCCGGACTCCCGAACCGGCCATGTGCACCGACGGCCTCCAGCCCCGGCCAGTAGCGCTGCGCCGCGGCTTCGTTGACAACGATGAACACCATGTTGTCGTTGAGGTCGGTGTCGGCGAGCACCCGACCGCGCCGCAGAGGAATGCGCATGGTCCGAAAGAACTCAGGACTGATCGCCGTGAGCGCCATGCGCTGCGCCTCGATGCCGATCGCGCCTCCCTGCGGATACACACGCGTGCCCATGCAGCAGCCATCGAGGGGAAGTTGACTCGAGAACCCTACGTCGATCGTGCCGGGAATGGTGCGCAACGCCTCCGCCACGTTGCGCTGAAACGGGACGCGTTTGCTGTGATCCCCCGGAACGCTCATGCCGAACGTCACGAGTTGATTGGGATCGAACCCCGCCGAGATCCGCGACAGCGACCGCAGATGGATGATCAGCCCGGCACTCGTTGCCAGCAGACTGAAGGCCAGCGCAATCTCGGCGACGACCAGCCACTGCGATACGCGTCGGCTCCGGAGGCCTGCCGAGGCGCGGGCGCCATCGCCGAGGGCCTCCTGGGGCGCCGTCCGCATGGCTTGCCAGAGCGGCGCGATACTCGAGAGCGCGCTCGAGACGAGCGCGATGCCGAACAGGAACAGGAGCACTTTCCAATCGACGGCGATCTCGTTCGCGCGCGGCAGGTAGTCGGAGGCCAGCGACACGATCGCGGGCGTGACGATGATGCTCAGCAGAATCCCGCCGAGTGCGCCGACGAACGACACCGGCAGGCTCTCGGCAAAGAACAACGACGCGAGCTGCGCGCGGCGCGCGCCGACCGCGACGCGGATCGCGGTCTCGCGCGCCCGGGCGACTGAGCGCGCCAACAGCACGCCGGCCGCGTTGGCGCAGGTGATCAGAAACAGCAGCGCTGCGGCCGCGAACAGGAGCAGCAGCGTCGGTCGCACATCCTTGACGACCGTCTCGCGAAGATCGAACAGACGTGACGTGTACTTCGGATGCGTCACCGGATCGTCGGCCGCGATCTGCGCGGCCACGCGCTTGACGTCGGCGTCCGCCTCCGCGAACGTCACGCCGGGACGGCGACGCGCGTAGGCGAAGTACGCGGCCCCGGCATTCTCGGTCGGATCGAGTGACACCCAGAAATCAGCGCGCAACCCCGCTGAGATGATTCCGGCCACCGGGAGCTGAAAGCTCTCCGGCATCACCCCCGTCACGACGTAACGACGGCCGTCGAGCGTCAACGCCTGGCCGACGATGTCGCGACTGCCGCCCACCTCCCGCCACAGGCCGTTCGAGATGACCACGCCGGTGTCGTCGCGGAACCACTGGCCCAGCGCCGGCTCGGCGCCCAGCTGAGGGACCAGCGACATCGTGACGGCGACGCCGTTCACGTGGTGCGGCTCGCCCGCAAACGTCAGGTTCTTCGAGGAATACCGAAACCACCCGAACGCGTCGAACGACTTCGCGCGCTCCTGATACGTGCGGGCATCGGCAACCGTCAGGGAGCCGTAGTGCTCGGGATCGTTGGTTTCCGCCGAGAACAGCGCCACGAAGCGCTCGCCGCTGCGATACGGCAGCGGTTTGAGCATCACGGCGTTGACGACCGTGTAGATCGCCGTCGCCGACCCGATGCCGGCGGCGAGCGCCGCCGCCGCGAGTACGGCGACGCCCTTCGCGCCGCGCCACGATCGCCATGCCTGCCAGAGCATCGAGGTCAGTTGGGGTTATGGAGCTTCGTTGTAGGCGGCCCGAATGGCCCCCGCCATTCGGTTGCGATCGTACTTGTCCCCAAGCTCGTCCTGAATGCTCTTTACCGTATCGTCAAGGCTCTTGCCTTCCTTCTTCAACGCGGCGGCTCTCGTGCGAACGGTCGTCAGGAACGTTTTCCAATTGGTGATCGTCGCCGCGTCGAACATCGGACCGTGGCTCGGCACCACGCGCCGGGGTTTCAGCTGCTCGAGGCGGTCGAGGCTTTGAATCCACGTCGAGAGCTTCGACCCCGCGCCAACATTCGGCACGGTGCTCATCACGACGTCGCCCGATACGAGGATGCCGTCCGGCTCGATCCAGAACGCCGTATCACCGCGCGTGTGATTCATCCCCATGGCGATCATTCGCACGCGGACCCCGCCCAGATCCACGGTCTGCTCTTTGTCGAAGAACACGTCGGCTTTGCGGAACGTGGCGCCTTGCAACAGTTCGGCGTTCAGCGGCGAGAAGCCCGCGAAGCGCTTGGCGATCTCTCCGCCCGATTCGTCGATGTCGACCTGCTGATCGCGCGAGCGATACATCTTCGTGTTCGGTGGGAATGCGTGCGCCCCGAGGTCGTGTTCCGGATGGAAGTGCGTCGTCGCCAGACCGAGATCGGCGTTCTTGCTGACCTTGGCCACTTCGCGCAACACTGTCTCGGCATTGCGCGCGCCGAGGCCGGTATCGACGACGAAGGTGCTGCGGCTGCCGACAACGATGGTGATGTTCGGAACCATCGAGATACTGCCATCCGGAATGACGTAGACATGGTCAGCGATCTTCTCGGTGGCACCTTCTTTCACCAGCGGCGGAGCCTGCGGTCCGCGTTGTGCACTGAGTGGTGCAATCACCGCGACGAACGCCGCCAGCACGAGGGCATTCCCGTAGAGGCGGGCCGTCAGACCCGCCGATCGTGATATGCGCATGAGAGCTCCTTCGATGACGCTCATTCTACCTAGTCGTTCGACTGATCCCACCAGATCTCGCCACGGCTATCCTCGAAGGCATGTCAGAACTCCTTGCACAACAACTATCACGCGATCTTGCGTCTGCCGTGTCGAAGACCTCGTCTGGTCTCGTGTTCACGCGCGGACGCCGTGGACGCGCCGCGAGCGGCACCATCATTGACCCCCAGTCGGTGCTCGTGTCCGATCATCTGCTCGATGCCGATTCTCAGCTCCGCATTCAGACCGCTGCTGGCGAAATCGGCGCCCGGATCGTCGGCCGCGACGCCGGTACCGACCTGGCGCTGCTGCAGGTCGACGGCGGCGGACTCACACCGGTGACCATCTCGAGCGACGTCCCGTCTCTAGGCGAAGTCGTCGTCGCCGTCGGCCGGAGCTGGACGGGGTTGGTCGCGTATCCCGGGTTTGTGACTCAGGTCTCGGGCCCGCACAACCTGTGGCCCGGCTTCCGGCTGGAACATGCGATCCACACGACGCTCGAGCCGTTCTCCGGCTTCTCCGGCGGAGCACTCGTCAACGTCCGCGGCGAGGTCGTCGGGATCTCGACGTCGGCGCTCTATCGTGGGCGCGGCGTCGCGGTGCCGGCAGCTGATGTCGCGCGCGTGGTCGACAGCCTGCGACGTCACGGCCGTCTGCGTCGCGGCTACCTCGGGATCACCAGCATGCCTGTGTCGGTGCCGGCGAAGCAGCGGCCGGGCGGAGCCGAGCGCGGTCTCCTGATCACGTCGGTCGCGCCTGACAGTCCGGCCGATCAGGCCAATCTGCTGGTCGGCGACATCCTGCTCGCCATCGACGAGACCAAGGCAAAGCGACCGGACGATCTCGCCGCGCACTTGACCGGCGACCGCGTCGGCCAAGTCTCACGCCTGCATCTGGTTCGAGGCACGCAGGCGGTTCAGCTCGACGTGACGGTTGGCGAGCGCGGGTCGGACGCGCGCTGAGGGATCAGAACGGACGGGAAAAGCGTCCTATGGCTAGGTAGTCATGACCGTCGTCGTGGTCGCCCGCGATCCTGTGCGGCGGCGAGCCTTGATCGAAGAAGCCGAGAGCGCTGGCTGGACTGTGCGGGCAGATGTCCCGGCGGAACACAGCCTCTCGGCTGAGGATCTCGACGGCGTGACTGCCGTTCTCGTCGACGCACGCGACGCCGAGCGCGACGACGCCGACCGCGAGGACGTCGCGGACCGGCTCGTCGAATCCTTGACGACCCGGGAGCAGGACGTCCTCGAGCATATCGCCGCGGGCTTGTCGAACCGGCAGATCGCGTCCGCGCTCGGCATCAGCGAGCACACCGTCAAGTTTCATGTCAGCGCGCTGCTCGGCAAGCTCGGCGTGAGCTCTCGAGCCGCCGCAGTCCGCCACGGGCTCAGACGGGGATTGGTGACCCTATGACACACGAACCACTCAGGGATGCCGAGCTGCTGGATGCCTACTCTCAAGCGGTGATCGATGTCGTCGAGCGAGTCGGCCCCGCGGTGGTCCGCGTCGACGCCTCGCGGCCGTCGCGGCGATCGCGCGGCCCGGTGCCTGCCGGCTCGGGTTCTGGCTTCGTCTTCACGCCCGACGGCCTCGTCCTCACCAACAGCCACGTGGTCGCACAGGCGACACGCGTGGACGTCACGACAGCCGACGGGCGACGGCACGAGGCCGACATCATCGGCGACGATCCCGATACCGACCTCGCCGTGCTGCGGATATCAGGCGACGTGCCGAGCGTCGCGGCGCTGGGCCGATCGAGCACGCTGCGCACAGGTCAGTTGGTCGTGGCCGTGGGTCATCCGCTCGGACTCGAGCACACCGTGACCACTGGCGTGATCAGCGCGACCGGCCGTTCGCTGCGCTCGCGGACCGGTCGAATGATGGAGAACATCATTCAGACCGACGCCGCCCTCAATCCGGGCAACTCCGGCGGTCCGCTCGTCACCAGTGCGGCGCGCGTCGTCGGCGTGAACACCGCGGTGATCATGGGCGGTCAGGGGCTCAGCTTCGCGGTGCCGATCGATACCGCGACGCGCGTCGTCACCGCGATCCTGCAGGAAGGTCACGTCCGGCGTGCGTTCGTCGGCGTCAGTGGTCGCAACACGCGGCTGCCCCGCCATGTCGCCCGCGCTGCGCTCCTGCACGCCGACAGCGGCGTGCTGGTCGAGTCGGTCATGGAGGCGAGCCCTGCCGCGAGCGCGGGGCTGCAAACGGGTGACGTCATCGTCGGCTTCGGCTCGAATCAGATTGCCGACATCGACGATCTGCATCGCCTGCTCACGCGCGAGGCGATCGACGTCGCCACTGCCCTCGTTGTAATCCGTGCCGGCGTTCGACTGCAGTTGCCTATCACGCCAATCGAAGCAGCCGCGTGATTCATGCCGTTCACGGTTCATGGTTCATGTTCATGATTCACGGTTCCACGTTCATGGTTCAGGGAGTTCGAAAGTTCATCGTTCCTCAGTCAGGGTTCGGTGTGAACAGTGAACCCTCACTGTGAACGTTGAACGGCGAACCTCAGAACCGTGAACCCTCGAACTATGAACTCTGAACTATGAACCCTGAACTACAGGGTTCGCAAGTATGCGATGACATCGGCCGCGTCCTGCGGCGACATGCGGAATCTGGGCATCGGGTATCGCAGTTGCTTGCCGTCGAATCGAATCGCGCCCTGTGTCAGGAGGCGCATCGCTTGTTCGTCGGTATAACCAGGCAGACCGGCGATGCGCGGAATTTGGATGGGCCAGTCGCTCGACCACGAGGGGCGCATCGGCATCGGCCCGCCCCTGAACTTCGTCCCCGGCACGATGTTGCCCTGCGGGTCGCGCGTCGAGTGGCACTCGTAGCACATCACGACGTTCTCGACGAGATAGCGGCCGTGTTCAAGGTTGCCCGACGCCTTTGCGATTGACGCTGTAGCCGGCGCTTGGGGCTGCTGCCCGGAAAGAGATACGGCGACGGCGAGGCAGAGCAGACTCGAAACCACGAACGCGCGGGCGACAAACATGGAGATCCTCCTGAGCACACATTATGTGCGGAGGAGGGAGGCTCAGTGATCTTCGGGGAGACTCGCGACCGCGGCCATCAGCGCAAGCGGGTCGACGCTCGCGTCGCCGAGCCGGAGCGCCCAGTGCAGATGCGGTCCGGTCACGCGACCGGTTGCGCCCGACTCGCCGAGCCGCTCGCCACGCGAGACGAACGCGCCCTGCGCCACAGTGATTCGCGACAGATGCGCGAGCAGCGAAAACATGCCGAGCCCGTGGTCGATGATGATCGTGTTGCCGGAGAAGTACAGGTCCGACGCGAGAACGACTCGGCCGCCATTCGGGGCGTGCACCGGCGTGCCCGTGGCCGCACGGAAGTCGGCGCCCTGATGCCGGCTGCGCGGCTCGCCGTTCAGCACGCTCAGTCGGCCGAAGCTGCTCGTGGCAGAACCCGGAACGGGCGCGTCGAAATGACCACGCCAGTATCGCTCCTGGCTCACCTGCGCGAACAGCTCCGCCATCAGCTTCTGTTCCGAGGCAATGCGTTCGGCCTCGTCCGCGGGCGGGTTCACGAACTGTGGGTTCACCTTCAGGTGTCTGGTTTCGAACGTCTTCGGCTTGACGCGCAGCGTCACCGAAGCCGACTCCTTGGCGGCGCCGCCGACGCCGCTGATCGTCACCGGATATAGGCCTGGTTTGGTGTCGAGGCCCGCGGAAACGAGGCCGAACCACTTGGCAGGGTCAGCGTCGCGCCAGAAGCGCACCGGCTTGCCGAACGCGTAGCCCTCGACGGCATCGAGCGGCTGCGATGCATGAACCACGAGCAGTAACACGCCGCCTGGCGGCAGCGAGCTCGCCCCCGTCGTCGCGGTGATCGCCAGGGTCGTTGGCCGCGCAGCGATCACCACCGGCGCACAGGCCGCAAGGGCGACGACGCCTATCACACGTGCAAGTCGGATCCGCATCACAGGAAGGCCCTGTTCAAGCTTTCGGCGGATCGTCGCCGGTGCTTCACTGATCCCGCCCGGCTCCCCGCCCGGTCGCCACGAAGAGCACGGCCCCGGCCGCCGCCAGCACGATCTTCCACGCGGCGATGCCCGCAATCGACGCGCCCGACGCACTCACCGCAATGGCGATCGCGACGACGAGTCCGACGAGGGCCTTGCGCACGCGCACCATGTTACTCTCGCGTCGATGAAGACGATTGCCGATCGCGTCACACACACCGCCGATGCGCGCCGCGTCGCGATGGCCAGCGCCATCGGCACGACGATCGAGTGGTACGACTTCTTCATCTACGGGACAGCGGCGGCGACGGTGTTCGCCCCGCAGTTCTTTCCACAAGTGTCCGAGTTTGCCGGGACGCTGGCGTCCTTCGCCACATTCGCGATCGGGTTTCTCGCGCGGCCGCTCGGCGGCGTCGTCATGGGGCATTTCGGCGATCGTCTCGGCCGCAAGTCGATGCTGGTCTGGTCGCTGATGCTGATGGGACTCTCGACGCTCGCGATCGGGGTGCTGCCGAACTACTCGCAGATTGGCGTATGGGCCCCTGCTCTGCTGATCCTGTGTCGATTCGTGCAGGGGTTCGCGCTCGGCGGCGAGTGGGGCGGCGCGGTCCTCATGTCCGTCGAACATGCTCCGGACGGACGGCGCGGTTTCTTTGGCAGCTTCGTCGCGCTGGGGCTGCCGATCGGCATCATCCTCTCGAACCTGGTCTTCCTGATCGCGTCCACCCTCGTCGCGCCGGCGCAGTTCACCGAGTGGGCGTGGCGGATCCCGTTCTTGGCGAGTGCGCTGCTGGTCATCGTCGGCGTATTCATCCGTTTGGGCGTGGCAGAGAGTCCGATCTTCGAAGAGGTGCGCCGGACCCAGCAGGCGCGACGGATGCCGGTGCTCGACGTGCTGCGCGCCGATGGCCGCGCGGTCCTGCTCGCCGCTGGCAGCTACGTGGCGATCAGCGCGCTCGGCTACATCACGATCGTATATTTCGTCTCCTACGCGACACGCCAGCTCGGGTTGGCGCTGACAACGACGCTCGCACTGCTGCTCGTATCGGCCGTGCTGTTCGCGGGATCGATCATGGTGTGCGCGAGTTGGTCGGACCGCGTCGGTCGTCGTCGCGTGATGCTCTGGGGTATGACAGCGCTGGTGCTGTGGTCGCTGGTCTACTTTCCGCTCGCCGACACGCGATCGGTTCCGCTCATCGCGTTGTCGCTGGCGGGGATGCTGCTCATTCAAGGTGCCTACATCGGCCCGCAGCCCGCGGTCTTTTCCGAGCTCTTTCCAACCTCAACCCGCTATAGCGGCGCGTCGCTCAGCCTGACGCTCGGTACGATCGTCGGCGGTGCCCCTGCTCCGGCAATTGCCACCGCGTTGTACAACGCCGCCGGCAGTTCGCGGCTGATCACGATCTATGTCGTCGCCCTTTCCGTGATCTCGTGGCTGTGCGTGCTCGGGATGCGCGAGACGTATCGAAACGACCTCAGGGCCGCCTAAAGGCGGCCCCCACGTACAAAGGCGACCCCTACTTCACGAGAAATCCTTCGCGCGGATTGAACTTCTTGCCGTCGGCGCGCACCAGGAGCTCCCAAGTGGCTCGCGGGCGGCCATCTTTCATCGGCCGACCCGTGATCGTGACCTTGGTCCCCACCGGGAACTCACTCGGACGAATCCCGGCTCGCTGCAGGGTCGTCGGTCCCTCGGCCTCGAACCCCCACGTCGTCACCGAGCCGTCCTTGTTCTTGACGTCCACCAGCAGCCACGAGTGCGGGTTCGTGTACTGAAACTCCTTCACCGTGCCCTCGACGGTGACGGTCTTCTTCTCCTCGAACATCGCCATGGAATGATGGGCCGCCGCCGCCGCGACGATGGTCATCGTGGCCGCCGCGCTGAGCAGCGCGACGATGACAGGTCTCGTCTTCACTTTGCCTCCTTCTTCTCGCCCGCGGCGATGGTCGACTGCTGGAATTGAGTACTGCCCTCGCTCGTCTGGATGACCGCGTTGTTCTCGTTCTCGCCGCAGTGCCAGTAGCGGATGCGCAGGTTCTTGTCGGGATCGCTCAATTTCAGATAACGCTGCCTCGTGTACCACGGCTCGACGAGTGCCGGCGGATCGTAGACCCAGACGTCGGCCACGAGCGTCTTGTCGTCGGCTTTGTACCAGATCTCCACGGTCTCCACTTGACTGGAATAGTCCGGGTGCGAGCGCTGGTAGATGCCTTCCTTCAGCTGGTTGGTGTGAATCACGAGCTTGTCACCATCCCAGAAGCCGATCGAGTCGCCGTTGTACAGCGGATAGCGATCCGCCTCCGGCGGATGGCTGCGGCCGTCGGTGTAGATGCGCCGGATGTCGTTGACCATCTCGTTGATCAACCACGCCTGATCGGGCGTGACGATGAACTCTCGCAGGAACGGCTCGGTCAGCCAGCGCGGATGACCGGGAGGCGCGCAGGTTGAAATCGGATCCCACTCGATCCCCCTCTTGACGCCCTCGATACGCTTGATCATCTTCGCGTGGTACTCCGGCGTCAGCTTTGCCGTCGGCAGTCCGCCCTCCGGTGTGTCGGGGTCGAAGGCGAACCCCGCGACCGGTGCGCGCGTGTAGACGCCGCTCCAGTCCGGCAGCTTCGCCCACTCGAGACGAAGCCCGCCCTTGGCCTCTTGCTTGAGCGCCTGATACAGCGCCTCGGCCGTCTTGTGCTGCCGTCCGAGCTCTATCAGTTGATCCTTCGTGCGTGCGGGCTTCTGCGCGCCAACCGTCAGGTAAGTCAGCACGGCAATCGCAACGAGCGCCGCGTACACCATCACGGCGCGGATAGTGCGAGTCATCGGAATCACTCTCCTATCTGCAGGCCCCAGGGGCCCAGGCCCCAGTTACTCCACGATGCTATTCAGAAACCTGAGGCCTGTGGGCTGGGCCCTGAGGTCTTCATCGCGCGCGTTCCTCGGCGCGGTGCCCCGACAGGATGTTCGCCATCCCGTAGTTGCCCTCATGGCAGGCGACCTCGAACAGCGCATCGTTGGTTCGTTCCATCGGGATCTCGATTGACCACGGACGCGTGAACACCGTCGGGTCCTCGATGCGCGCCTGATACAACAGCGTGTTCGCATCGGTGCGCGTGAAGCGTTCGACCACGCGCAGGTGCTCGTCGCTGAGCCCGTTGAGATACTGCACGCCAAAGCGGCTCTTGTCGTTGAACTTGAAATTCGCCGTCTCGACCACGAGCGTGTCGCCCTCCCAATGCCCGCGTGAGCTCCCGGTCCACTGCGCGACAGTTGACGACAGCGGCGGACGTCCGTCCACCGGGATCACACGCGCGTCGTGGTTCATCTCGACGAGGATCGTCACGGTCCCAGGACTCTGGATGATCCGGTAGTTGTTGTTGTACGGCTCCGGCAGCATGGGCACGGTTGCGCCGAACAGGATGCACCGCTCCGTCAGCCATCGATCCTCTGGACGATCGGCGGGATGCTGCGCCTCGTACTGCTGCCGCGCCTCGACTCGCTTCTGCGCCTCCGGCGTGAATGGCGGGATCCGTCCATCCGGCGGGTCGACGATGAGCGAGGTGCGTCGCGTCTTCACGCCACCACGCCCGCGTTCGAAGAATGCGTCGTTGTAGGCGCCAACCTCGCCAGCACGCAGTGGGCGATCGGCATTGGTCGCCTGAATCCGCTGCTTGTCGAAGGCCGCGGCTTCGTCAGGCGTGAAAAACGCTTTGGTGCCAAGCTCCGGCGCCCGCTGGAGCGTCGTCAGTGTCGCGTTGGTCCACGTGCCTTCGAGATCGGGATCGCCCCATGCGTGTCGCGCCGACGAGTGCGTCTGCGCGTGAGGCGTTGCGAGCAGGAGCGCAGACACGACGCCGAGCATGAGCACGAATCGGGTCATCACTGTCTCCATGGCGCGGCCCCGTGACAGCTTCTGAGGCCTGAGGCCTGGGCCCTGCGGCCTGAAGCATACACCGCCAGCCTGACCTCTCGGGACGACCCGATCGTCTCCCGTTGAGTGCACTGCGAACCGTCAACAATTCCGCCAATTCCTTGGTTTTGCACGAATTACGCGGGGCTCAACCGCTGGCAACATGCTTGCGTTGAGCTGTCACACGAAGACGTGAACGACGTCTCGACACGGAGGTGCGAAGTGAGACCGCTACTGACTGTGATGATTGCGCTGATGGTTGGCGGATCGGTGTTCGCGAGTCATGCCGAGGCGGGAGATCGCCGGCACCACGCCAAGCACAGCCGTGGCGTGGTCGTGTATGAATCGCGCTACCACGGCTACTACCGACCGCGCGACGTCGTCGTCATTCGCGACTACTACCGTCCGTATTATCGGCCGGTGCCGGTCGACGTGAACCGCTACTACTATCGGGGCGGATATCTTCCGCCGGGATGGCAGCGCCGTGTCCGTCCCGTGCCGGTCTATCTCGAGCCCGAGCTCGTCGTCGTTCCACGAGGGTATCGACGCGGTATCATCGACGGGCGGGCCGTGGTCTATAACGACCGCGGGTTCCTTCTCGACGTGGCGGTGTTGTTCTGAAACTGCGCGACCGAGATAGAGGGAAGGGGCTTCCGATGAACACTTCGATCCGATCGTTGGGACTCGCGCTGCTGGTTGTCGCATCTGTCATCTCGACGGCCTGCGGAGCGCGCACCATCAATCACGTGCTGGCCGATCCGGCCCGGTATCGCGACCATGAGGTCAAGCTGTCGGGTTCGGTGACCGACAGCTACTCGTTCGTGGGCCAGGGCGCGTATCAACTCGACGACAGCACCGGCAAGCTGTGGATCGTCTCGAATCGCGGCGTGCCGCGGCGAGGCTCGCGCGTGACCGTCAAAGGAACGGTCCGTGAGGGCTTCAGCGCCGGCTCGCTCGGCGACCGGATCAAGCTTCCGGGGGCGATCAATGGCGGCGTCGTGCTGATCGAGTCATCGCACAAGGCGAAGTAGACTCATAACCCGGCGCGAATTCTGATCGCGCCGTTGCGTGTGGCGGCCTGCACGAGCGGGCCGCCACCACCCACCTTACCTTCCGCCAATCCTTTCGCGGTCCTGCCGTCGAGCGTAAACCCCTCCACGACGACCGTGCTCGAGTCGCTGTTGGCGTCGAGAGTGAATCGCGCGCTTCTTTCGATTGCGAGGTCGACTCGCCCGGAACCGTCGATCACGCGCCAGGGGGATGAGGGGGTTCCGCTGACACGGACTCGACCTGTATTCGAGCGGACCGCGAGTCCACCGTTGACGCCGCCGAGATCGATCGCACTCGATCCCGTTTCCACGTCGACGTCCCCGCGGCCGCGAAACGTCGCGTCGATTGCGCCGCTCTGGGTGCGTGCCTGCAGGCCCGCGCCGAGACCACGCAGTGTGATGGCACTGCTCTCGGTGGACACCTTCATGTTTCCGCCAACGCCCCACGCGGTAACGGCGCCGGACCCGGTCGTCACGTCGGCTGCTCCGCCGAGATCGCGCAGCGCGATCGCCGAGGATTGCGTCCGCACCGATACGGCTCCGGACACGTCGCGAATGGCGATCGCACCAGAGTCGCTCACCGTCGTGACTCGGGTCCCCGCCGGGACGATGACCTCGTAGCTGATCGTGACCGCTCGCAGCTGGTCCTCTTCGGACGGTGGCCGCAGACGAACGGTATCCCCTTCCTGCTGGACCGGTGGATTCGCCGCGACCCCACGGGCGATCGCGTGGGCGTTTGCCGGGACGGTGATACCCACGCGCACGGTGGCCGTGCCCCTGACCATGATTCGACTGCCCTCTCCGGCCGAAACATCAATGCGACCGCGGATGGTCGAGACGTCGAGCACGGCATCCTTCGAAACGTCGAACGCGCGCTCGAACGACACTCGTTGAGCCCAGGCCGGAACGGCTGAGGTGCCGGCCAGGAGGACGACCAGCACCAGACGGACACGGCTTGTGCACATCCAGCGAGTTTAGCTCGTGCAGTTGCAGGCAACTCGGGAGAAAATGTGCAAGGTTCCCGCAGGCGCACCCTTATGCGTCGAGGGGGTGAAGTTGTGACCGCATTCCGGTTCTGCTCGTCTGTTTTCCAGGACGAGGCACGCCCATGACCCATCGCATCGACGACTATCTCGATGGCGCTCTGGATCGCATCGCGCTGACACCCGACGAACGGGCCGAGGCCGATACGCTCGAACGCGCGATCGAGCAGACGCGTGCCTTCGCCGACTCCAGGCCGGTGCCCGATCTGCTCGATGGGGTGATGCGCCGCGTCCACCAACTCGAGCCCGCGCAGCGTCCACATCGACCCTCGGCGATCGCCCGCCTGATGTCGACTCTCTGGACGTCGCGCGAGGTCACGTTCCAGTTCCGACCTGCCTACGGCATCGTTGCCGTGGCGGCCGCCGTCCTGCTCGCCATCATGATCCCGAGCGCTCGCCCCGAGCGGTCCGGCACACCCGTCGCCATGTCGATCGAGAACGCACCGAAGCTGCTGGTGCAGTTTCGGCTGCAGGCGGCCGATGCCTCCAACGTCAAGCTCGCGGGAAGCTTCACCCAGTGGCAACCGCAGTACGAATTGCACCAGACCGCGCCTGGCATCTGGACGATCACGCTGCCGCTGCCTGAGGGAGTACACGACTACGCCTTCGTCGTCGATGGTCAGCGCTGGGTCGCCGACCCGTACGCGCAAGCCGTCGATGATGGATTTGGCGGAACGAACAGCCGAATCGCGATTCTGCCGCCCGATCAATCGCGTTCATGACCCGGCGCTGGATCGTCCTATGCCTGCTCGTCGCAGGCTGGGTCGTCGTCCCTGCTGAAGGGGCGCTCGCCCAGGGCTTGTCGTTCGACGTGTCCGCAGGTCGCATTGTTTACGACCCGGTGTCGGTGAACCTCGGTACCAACAATGTCATGGGAACGTTGCGGTATGACGCACGCCGCGGCGCGTGGGTGTACGGGACCGGCGCCGCGCCGCTGCGTGACGGTGATCCGGTTTGGGGCGCGTCTGGCGGGGGTGGGCGCTTCACACAGTCTGGCGCAGAGGCACGGCGTGTCTTCTTCGGCGTGGACGCCGACGCACACGGGTTCGTTTTCCGCGACCGCGTCGCGGTCCTCACTGGAACGGGCGGAGCCGCTCAGGCCATTCCGTTTGCGAGCCTCGCCGCAGGCGACGGGCGCATCGAGCTCCGCGGCGGATGGCGAGGGCAAACGCTGTCGTTTGCCAGCGAGACCACACGCGCTGGCGTCCTCGAAACGGGTGCGCGCGCGTTTTACGGACTGCAGCTGCGTGTGCAGGGCGATGCGAAGTGGGTGCATGCCGCGGAAGGTACGTTCCCGTTCGTCGGCGGAACGGTCTCGTACAGTGGCGCCCGCGTGCAGATATGGGGTCAGACCGGTAAGTGGCTGAGCGATCAGCTCGACGAGGTCGCGTGGGGAGTCGGCGTTGGTCTGCCGCTCGGAAACCGATCGACGTTGTGGGCAATGGCGCGGCAGGAGGCACCCGATCCGCTGTATTGGAACGCGTTGCGGCGAACGTGGAGCGTTGGCTTCACGCGGCGGCTTGGACGCGGCGTGCCCGCGTTGCAGCCGGTGCCACGCGCCGAAGATGGCGGCGTGGTCGTCCGCATTTCTGTGGCTGACGCCCCCGGCGACGCGTTGTTCATCGCCGGAGACTTCAATCAGTGGGTGCCGGTGCCGATGCAGCGCGAAGGCCGGGAGTGGACGATCCGTCTTCCCCTCGCCAAGGGCGTGTATAACTACGCGTTCCGATCGGCGCGGGGCGATTGGTTCGTGCCCACGTCGACGCCCGGGCGACGAGACGATGGCTTTGGCGGCCAGGTCGCCGTCATGGTGGTGATGTAATGCCGCCGCTCGATGACGACGTGCTCGTCTCGAAGGTGCTCGATGGCGACACCGAGCAATTCTCCGAGCTCGTACGCCGTTATCAGGTCCGCCTGTATCGATACGCGGTGTCGATGGTCGGCGATCACGACATCGCCTCCGACATGGTGCAGGATGCCTTCGTTCGCGCGTATACGAACCTCGGGGCGTGTCGGGACCCCAGCCGCTTCCAGGTCTGGCTGTTCCGGACGCTTCGGAATCGCTGCTTCGACTACTTGAAAGACCCGCGCCGGCGGCACGTGGCGCTCGAAGAGGCGCCGCCGGTGCCGGACACGGCGGAGAGCCCCGCGGAGCGCGTGGAACGAGCCGGACTGCGAGCAGAATTGCGCACCGCGCTCGATCGCCTGCCCGATGTGCAGCGCGAGGCTTTTCTGATGCATTACGTGGAAGGCGTGCCGTACGACGAGATGGCGGGACTCGTAGGCGCCTCGGTCAGCGCCCTGAAAATGCGGGTGTTACGGGCTCGTGAAGCGTTGTCGGCCGAGCTGCGGAAACGTGAAGTGACGGACCAGCCCGTCAGTCGTCTTTCTATCAGACGCGGATGAAGAACCAGGAAATGGGCCGAGGAGGACAGATGAAGATCGCGATTGCGGCGGCCGTCACGCTTTGCGTGGCGTGCGCCGACGTGGCGGTCGCGCAGGTGCAGCCGCCACAGGATCGGATCAACACGGCGTTGGCCCGGGCCAAGCAGGTCGGCATCCCGGTGTCGCTTCTCGAAAGCAAGATTGCGGAAGGCAAGGCCAAGGGCGTCTCGCTTGATCGGATCGCGGCGGCGATCGAGCGTCGCGCGTCGAACCTCGAACACGCCAGTCAGGTCTTGAAAGGTGTGCAGGGTACCGGTGACGCGGATCTCGCGGTTGCCGCCGATGCGTTGGAGTCCGGCGTCAGCGATGCGGTCCTGAAGGCCGTGTCGGAGGCGGCCCCGCGCGACCGGCGCGCCGTGGCCATCGCCGCTCTCACCCAACTCGTTCAAATGGGACACGCCTCCGACGTGGCGCTCGCGAGGGTCCGCGACGCCCTGAAGGGGAAACCAGAGGAACTGCTCAATCTGCCTGCTCAGGAGGGCCGTGGGCGAGGGCGTGGCCAGGACTCAGTGCCGCAGTCGGATGCTGGTAATGCTGGCAGTGGCAACGGCCGTGGAAACGCCGGCAACGGCGGTCCTCCGGCCAGTGTACCGGCGCCGGGTCAGTCGACGCAGCCGACAAAGCCAACGCCTCCGGGCGTCGGCCGCCCGACTGATCCCGGGCGCGGCCGCGGCAACTGACAGCGGCCACTCCGCAGCCGTCCATTTCGGCTCACCCAGCAGCAGACAACGCGGGGGCTCCCACCAAGCCCCCGCGTTTTTCTTTAGGCCTCAGGCCTCAGGCCTCAGGGCCCAGACTAGGGTCGGAGCTGGGGTCCTGCCTGAGAATGCTCTTACATCAGTGGACGAGGCGTCAGCAGATAAGGCTGATCGCGCAGCTCGCGGCCCAGTCGTGCGTGCCGCTGACGCCACGGCTCGAAGTGCCGCGCGAGCATCACGAGGAGCTTGGATCGTTGTGAGGACGGTTGGCGCGCGGCGGCCCTGTTGAAGAACCCGGCGCCAAGCTCCGCATACCAGCGGATGTTATATCGCTGCCGCATCTGGTCTTCGAAGAAGCCGGTCAGCACCAGACACTGTGCACCCGCGGTTTCCATGATCTCGCTGTCATCGATCAACGTCGTGTCGGCGACGAACTGATCGAAGATCGCACTGAGATCGCGCGGAGCC
>DASRJR010000065.1:0-9110 GCA_035649395.1 Vicinamibacterales bacterium | reverse complement strand
GCGCAGACCGTTGGCGGCGACGTCGAGGGCTTCTTCCCACGTCGCTTCGCGGAACACCTCGTGCCACTTCTCGGGATCGACGGTGAAGTCCTTGTGCTTCGGCACGTCCTTCTTGCGGATCAGCGGCGTGGTCAGCCGATGGCGATGCTGCACGTAGTCGAAGCCGTAGCGGCCCTTGACGCACAGACGGCTCGAGTTCGCCGGACCGTTCCGCCCCTGCACGTACAGGATCTGATTGCCCTTGATGTTGTAGGTGAGCTGACAGCCGACACCACAGTACGGACACACCGAGTCGACGGTCTTGTCCGGCACCACTTTCGCGACGTCCCGCGCTGGCATCAGCGCGCCGGTCGGGCACGCTTGTACGCATTCACCGCAGGCGACGCATGTCGACGCGCCCATCGGATCGTCGAGGTCGAAGACGATCTTCGAGTAGCCGCCGCGGAAGGCGTAACCGATGACGTCGTTGACCTGTTCCTCGCGGCACGCGCGCACGCACCGCTTGCACTGGATGCAGGCGTCGAGGTGCACGGCGATCGCCGGATGCGACACATCTTCGACGGGCTGCGACCGCGCCTTGAACCGCGGCTTGCCGACGCCCATCTTCTTCGCCCACAGATCGAGCTCGGAGTTCAGCGTGTACGACGTTTCGGGGACGTCCGACAGCAGCAGCTCGATCGACATCTTCTGGCTGATGACGGCGCGCGGGCTGTTGGTCGTCACCTCCATGCCGTCCTTCGGGTAGCGGCAGCAGGACGGCGCGAGCACGCGCTCGCCTTTGATCTCGACCATGCAGGTCCGGCAATTCCCGTCGGCGCGCATGCCTTCCATGTAGCAGAGACGCGGCACCTCGATGCCGTGGGCGTGCGCCGTCTGCAGGATGGTCTGGTCCTCCTGCGCGGCAATCGTCTTCCCGTTCAGCGTGAACGTGACGAGCTTCGGCGCCACGTCCGTGTTGGTCTGATGCATCACTCCACTTCCCACGGGAAATACTTCAGGACCGACAGCACCGGGTTCGGGGCCGCCTGGCCGAGACCGCAGATCGACGCATCCATCATCGCCTGCGACAGCTCCTGCAGCAGCGGCTTGTCCCACCGCTTGTCATGCATCAAGTGCAACGCCTTCTCGGTGCCGACGCGGCACGGCGTGCACTGGCCGCACGATTCGTCGGCAAAGAACTTCATCACGTTCCGCGCCGCTGCGGCAGCCTTGTCCTGATCCGACAGCACGACGATGGCGGCCGATCCGATGAAGCAGCCGTAGGGAGTCAGTGTGTCGAAGTCGAGCGGGACATTGGCCATCGATGCAGGCAGAATGCCGCCCGACGCGCCACCGGGCAGATAGCCGTAGAGTCTATGACCGTCGAGCATGCCGCCGCAGTGCTCGTCGATCAGGTCGAGCAGCGTGATGCCCGCCTCGGCGACATGTACGCCAGGCTTCTTCACACGGCCACTGACCGAGAACGAGCGCAGCCCCTTGCGACCTTCCCGTCCGAATCCGGCGAACCAGGCCGGCCCCTGTTCGATGATGACGCGCACCCAGTGGAGCGTCTCCATGTTGTGCTCGAGCGTGGGGCGATCGAACAGGCCGACCTGCGCCACATACGGCGGGCGCAGCCGAGGTTCACCGCGCTTGCCCTCGATGGAATTGATCATCGCCGACTCTTCGCCGCAGATGTAGGCACCAGCGCCGCGGCGGAGATGGAACTCGGGAATCCTGCACGGCGGGTCGGCCTGCAGCGCGGCCAGTTCGCGCTCGAGGAGGGCGCGGCAGCCGTGATATTCGTCGCGAAGATAGATGTATACCGCGTCGATGCCGACGGCCCACGCGGCGATGATTGCGCCTTCGAGAAAACGATGGGGATCGCGCTCGAGGTAGTAGCGGTCCTTGAATGTGCCGGGCTCGCCCTCGTCGATGTTGATCGCCATCAGCCGCGGCGCCGGTTCCGCCGCAACGAGTTTCCACTTGCGCCCCGCCGGAAACCCGGCACCGCCCAGACCCCGGAGTCCCGAGTCCTCCATCAACGCGATGATGTCGGCCGGCGAGCGCTCCCCCCTCACGCACGCCGCGGCCAACGCGTACCCGCCGTCGGCTTTGTAGGCGGCGTAGTCGATGTGACCCGGTGTGATGGTGAGATCGGTGGTCGAGTGCGTCACCTCGCCGCACGTGATCGCTGACTCGATTTTTTCGATGGTGGCGTATTGAATCGGGTTCTGTCCGACCACCGCCACTGGTGCCGTCTCGCATCGGCCCACACACGGCGCGTGCAGCACGCGCACGTCCTTGCCGAGAATCGACGGAAGCGACTTCAGCAGCTGGTGCGACCCTGCCAGGTCGCAGGCGATCGAGTCGCAGACTCGCACGGTGATCGCCGGGGGAGCGGCCTCGCCTTCCTTCACGACGTCGAAGTGATGGTAGAAGGTCGCCACCTCGTAGACCTCAGCCATCGCCATGTCCATTTCGGCCGCGAGCGCCACGAGATGGGCCGCCGACAGGCAGCCGTAGCGGTCCTGAATCTTGTGCAGATGCTCAATCAGCAGGTCGCGTCGGCGGGGGGCCTCACCAAGGAGGGCACGAACCTCCTCGCGCGCTTTCGGATCGACGGCGCGTCCTTTCGGCGTCGCGCGCACGCGCGATCGCTTGCCCTTGGATGGCGTCTTCAGTCCTGTGGGTTCGCTCATTCTGGTCCCGATTGGGTTAACTGCCCATGTTATCATCAGGTTACCCGCCTTCGCCCTTCGGGCTTCGGCGAGGCAGGCTCTGCCTGCCACACCCATGTTTGTTGAGTTTCTCGGCATCCCACGCGAGCGTGCGGGCATCTCCGAACTCGAGGTTGATGCGGCAACGTTGGGCCAGCTGCTCGGAACCCTCGCGACCCGATGTCCGGGCCTGCGCGAGCTCATCGCCGACGACCGGCTGCACCCGTCGATTGCCGCCAACCTGAATGGCGATGAGTTCGTGTCGGATCCGTCGAGACGGCTGGCACCGCACGACCGGTTGATCATCCTGTCGGCGGACGCAGGCGGATAGGGAACGCAAACGGCACAGATGCCACCTGGATACCACGGCGCTTATCTGCGCATCGATGTTTCGAGCGGTCAGGCCACGCGAGTGCCGTTGCCGGAGGCTGTACTCCGTCAGTACATCGGCGGCTCCGGTCTGGGCGCGCGCCTCCTGCTCGACGAAAACGGGGTCGCCGATCCGCTCGCGCCCGAAGCGCCGCTCGTCTTTGCCTTCAGTCCGCTTGTGGGCAGTCCGCTCACGACATCCGCCAAGTTCGCCGTCGTCAGCCGGAGCCCGCTCACCGAGCGCTTCAACGATTCGCTGGCGAGCAGCGGCTTTGCGATTGCCGGCAAGCGCGCCGGCTGCGATGCCATCGTCATCGTGGGCCGCGCGACGGCGTTGTCAGTGCTCGTGATCGACGACGACGCCGTTCGTCTGGAACCCGCCGACGACGTTCGTGGCGAGACCTGCGCGGTGACCGAGGAACGGGTCAGAGCGAGGCTCGGCTCCGACTTTCGCGTCGCCTCGATCGGGCCGGCGGGCGAGCGCGGCGTGCGCTACGCCACGATCTCGCACGACGGACGTCACGCCGGGCGCGGCGGCAGTGGAGCTGTGCTCGGCAGCAAGAACATCAAGGCGATCGCGGTGCGCGGCACCACGCGAGTCGAGTGGGCCCATCCACGCGAGCTGACCGACTTGAGCCGCGATCTCTCGAAGCGATCGTTTGGCCCCGCGACGGCCAAGTACCGCGAGCTCGGGACGGCGACCAACCTACTAACGTTCAACCGCTTCGGCACGCTGCCGACACGCAACTTCCAGAGCGGCACGTTCGAGGACGCGGAGCAGCTCTCGCCCGAGCAACTCTCCGAGGCGCACGCGCGGACAAGAGCCAGCTGTGTCGCGTGCACGATCGGCTGCGAACACATCTATTCGCTCGGGGATCGAGGCGTACGGCTCGAATACGAGAGCCTGTTCGCGCTTGGGTCCTTGTGCGGTGTCGGTGATGGCGACGCGGTGCTACGCGCGTCGAAGCGCTGCGACGAACTCGGCATCGACACGATCAGCGCCGGTGGCACGATCGCCTTTGCGATGGAATGCGTCGAGCGAGGTCTGCTCGAAGCTCCCTGGCTCACGTTCGGCAGCGGAGAGGCGGTGCTGCGCGCCATCGAGCTGATCGGCAAGCGCGAAGGGATTGGCCATCTGCTCGCGGAAGGGAGCCGCCGTGCGGCGGTCTCGATTGGACAGGGCAGCATCGCCTTTGCGCCGCAGGTCAAAGGCCTCGAGATTCCCGGCTACGAGCCGCGCGGCCTGCAGACGCTGGCGCTCGGTTTCGCCGTGGGTGCGCGCGGCGCCGATCACAATCGGAGCGGCGCCTACGACGTCGACTTCTCGGACAAGGTGGACCGCCGCCATGCGACGCTCGACTCTGTCCGCTACGCGATCGAGTCGGAAGACAAAGCCGCGCTGATGGATTCGTTGATCCTGTGCAAGTTCCTTCGCCGCGTGCTCGAGGACTTTCACGCCGAATCGGCGGCGATGCTGCGCGCCGTCACCGGCTGGGACGTGACGGCCGACGAACTGCGGGACACCGCCCGCCGCATCCTCTCGGCGAAGCGGCAGTTCAATCTGCTCGCTGGCTGGACGCCGGACGAAGACACGTTACCGGATCGATTCTTCAACGCGCCGCTGCCAAACGATCCTGGTGCGATGCTGTCGCGCGAGCGTCTTGAGGAGCTCGTCGCGGAATACCATCGGCAACGTGGGTGGTGACCGCGCGTCAGCGATCATTAACGAGACGTTAATAAAAGATCGCCAATCGCCAATAGACTCTCTCGCATGACGGGCGCCCGTGTCGGCTGCTATGGACTCGCCGTTGTCCTCGTTTTCCAGTCCGCCTGCGCACAGCCACCACCACGGGAAGAGGACGTCGCCGCGGTCGTCAACGCCTTTTATGGGGCGATCACAGCCGCCAAACCCGGCGACGTGATGCGCCTCATCGCGTCAGACGCGGTGTTCATCGAGTCGGGAAGGATTGAGACACGGGCTGAATACGAAATGAACCATCTCCCCGCGGACATTGAATTCGAGCAGAAGGTCAAGGGAGCGCGGGGGCCTCTCCGGGTGACGTTCGACGGCCGCAACACGGCCTGGGTCATCTCCCGCGCCGAGTACGACGAAGGCAACCCCGAGAAGTACATCATCACGCAGTTAATGGTCCTGACACGTGACTCCGGCGATTGGAAGATCCGCACGATCAGCTGGTCCTCGAATCAGCCTTGAAACAACGGGCGACCAACTCACAGTCAGCGGTGTCTAACGTCACTGTCAGAGTTGCTCGAGGCACGATCTTGCCATCGTGCCCGATGCCCATCGCCGATCCGGATCGACGAGAACAACCTGCGTTGGAGGCGAAGCCATGCGCACCCGCACGTGTGTTCTTCTCGTCGTCTCGACAATCGTCGTTGTACTGCTTGCGATCGACGCCTGGTACGATGTCGTCAACAACCCACTGCCGCCGCCATCCTTAAGCGGCGGTGTTGCTGGCATCGCTCTTTCGACGGGCGGGGCTCTCGCGGTAGCCGCGCCAGTCGCAAAGAACACCACCGAGAGCTATCCGCCGAGCGCTGGGGGTGCTCTCGATGCGAACGCAGACGCGATCCCGGGCCGGCATTCCCAGGGCGGGTGGCCAGAACGGCAGGGCCGTCCATTCAACACCGAGTCCTACGATCACATCGACGAGAATCCATTCCGCCGCGTCGATGCCGACCCACTCTCGACGTTCTCGATCGACGTCGACACCGCGTCGTATGCCAACGTGCGGCGGTTCCTCACTGACGGGGCGTTGCCGCCGGCCGGGGCAGTACGCATCGAGGAGATGATCAATTACTTCCGGTTCGACTATCCGCAGCCTTCGGGTGGCGCGCCGTTCTCGATCACGACCGAGCTGACAATGGCGCCGTGGAATCCGCGCCATCGGCTGGCGCTCATCGGGCTGCAGGGACGGGCGATTGCGCATCGCGATCCCGCCCCCCGCAACCTGGTGTTCCTCATCGACGTGTCCGGTTCGATGATGCCGCCCGACAAGCTGCCGCTCGTGCGCACCGCGATGCGCCTGCTCACCGACGTCCTGACGGAAAACGATCGCGTCGCCATCGTCGTCTACGCCGGCAACAGCGGCCTGGTGCTCCCATCGACGTCAGGCGATCAGAAGGAGCGCATTCATCACGCGCTCGCCCGACTCGAGGCAGGAGGATCGACCAACGGCGCCTCCGGCATCACGCTGGCCTATGAGGTCGCGCGTCGGAACTTCATTCATGGTGGCGTCAATCGCGTGATCCTCGCAACCGACGGCGACTTCAACGTCGGTGTCACGAATCAGAGCGATCTGGTGCAGCTCATCGAGCGGGAGCGCGCGACCGGGATCTTCCTGTCGGTGCTCGGCGTCGGCACGGGCAATCTGAAGGACTCGACCATGGAGAAGCTGGCGGATAAGGGAAACGGCAACTATGCCTACCTCGATTCAGTGCACGAGGCCCGCAAGGTGCTGGTGCGGGAGGCCGGCAGTACGCTTGAGACCATCGCCAAGGATGTGAAGATTCAGGTCGAATTCAATCCGCGCGAAGTGAGTGCCTATCGACTCATCGGCTACGAGAACCGCCTGCTGCAGCACGAGGACTTCAACGACGACACGAAGGACGCCGGCGAGATCGGCGCCGGTCACTCAGTGACCGCGCTCTACGAGATCGTGCCGGTGGGCGTGAAGACCGAGGCGGGCGACGTCGATCCGCTGAAGTATCAGCGCGAGCCGCGCGACACGCGTGGGGCGTCGTCTGGTGAGCTCCTGACCGTCAAAGTGCGCTACAAAGCGCCTGATGGTGAGACCAGCCGTCTCCTGAGTCGAGCCGTCATGAGCCGGCCGTCGGCGATGATGGCCAACGTTGGATTTGCGTCGGCAGTGGCGGAGTTTGGGATGCTGCTGCGTGGATCGCGAGCGATGCCTGATGCGTCGTTCGAGTCGGCTGCCACGCGCGCGCGCAGATTCCAAGGCGACGACGAGGAAGGCTATCGAGCGGAGTTCATTCATCTCGTCGAGAGGGCCGCCAATCTTCGTCGCGGCGAACAGTGGAGAGAATCGCGGCGTTGACGGGCGCACGAAAATCAGCCCTGAGTCCTGGCCCCTAACGCTCGCGACCTGGCTCAGGGCTGAATCGTGATTCCTGAATCCTGATTCCTCCGGGATCGATTGAGCTATGCCTTGGGCACCAGCTTGAGGATTCGACCCTTGGCACTGTCGGTCAGCACGTAGATCGCGCCATCGGGTCCCTGACGCACGTCGCGCAGTCGCTCGCGCTCCGGCTGCAGATCCTGCAGCAGCCGTTCCTCGCCGACGACCTTGTCGCCCTTGACCGACAGCCGCACCAGATTCGTGCTGCCGAGACCGCCGATGAACAGGCTGTTCTGCCACGCTGGGAACAGCTTGCCGGTGTAGAAGATCATCCCGCTCGGCGCGATGTTCGGATCCCAGTAATAGATCGGCTGCTCCATGCCTTCTTTCTGCTGGATGCCGCCGGTGATCGGCGGGCCCTGATACTCGATGCCGTAGGCGATCGTCGGCCAGCCGTAGTCCTTTCCTTTGCGCGAGATGTTCACTTCGTCGCCGCCGCGCGTGCCGTGCTCGACTTCCCACAACTCGCCGGTGCCCGGATTGAGCGCGGCCGCCTGCACGTTGCGATGGCCGTACGACCAGATCTCCGGGCGCACGCCCTGCTTGCCGACGAACGGGTTGTCCTTGGGGACCGAGCCGTCGGGGTTGAGGCGCACGATCTTGCCGAGCAGGCCGTCCATCCGTTGCGCCTGCATGCGCCCCTCGGTAATCGAGCGCTCGCCGAGCGTGATGAACAGCGTGCCGTCGCGATTGAACACCAGGCGTCCGCCAAAGTGCAGCGGCGAGTTCAGCGATGGCGCTTGATGGAAGATGACCTGCACGTTCTCGACCTTCGGCGCCGAACCGTCGACGAACTTCCCGCGGGCGACCGCGGTGTTGTTCATCATGCTCTCGCCGGGCTCGGCGTAGCTCCAGTAGAGCAACTGATTCTTCTGGAACGCCGGGTCGAGCGCGACGTCGAGCAGTCCACCCTGACCGCGCCCGTCCACCATCGGCAGACCGGCGACCGGCTCGGACATCTGCTTGCCATCGGCGCTCACCACGCGCAATCGGCCTGGCTTCTCGGTGACCAGCATCCTGCCGTCGGGCAGGAAGGTCAGACCCCACGGATTGACGAGGCCTTCGGTGACCGTGACGACGGTGAACGCGACGTTCAGCTTCTGCTCTGGGGCGCGCGTCTGGCCGGGCACCGCCGGCTTCTGATCGGGCGCGTTCGGCGGACGCACGTTCATCCCGTCTTCAGGGCCACCACCGGGAGGTCCGCCACCCCGTCGCCCGCCGGGCGGTGGCCCAGCCGGAGCGGGACCCTGCTGCGCGGCGACATAGAACGAACATCCAAAGGCGAGGACGAGCGCTGCGGCTATGACGGTTCTTCTCATGGCGCTCATTCTATCAATCAGTCAATTCAAGGCTCAGTACCGTCTCTTCAACTGACGCATCAGATCGAACTTGGCCGTATCGGCCACGGCCATCACCGCCATCACGCCCGCTTGCACGGGATCGCTGACCACGAGATCGGCGGCGTCGGGGACGCTGCCGGCCATGTTCAGCGAAATCACCGGCAAGCCCAGCGCTCGTACTTCCTCCACCGCGGTCGAGATGTCGCCGCCCATCAGCGCGCCGGCCAGCACCAGCATCTTCACGCGCGGCAGGCGTCCGGTCGCGCGCACGGCGGCGGCCAACTCCTGTTCGCCGACGAGCGGAATCGTATCGACCGAGATGCGCTCGCCCCGGATGTTGTGGCGATCGGCCTCGGTGATCGCACCCATCGCCACCTGTCCCACCTGTGCTCCGCCCCCCATGACGATGATGCGCTTGCCGTAAATCTTGGCGAACGACGGCGTCTCGGTGGCCTGGTCGACGCCCGCGACGCGGCGCAGGTCGTCGAGCACCGGATCGATCCGGCCGTCCGGCAACGCGAACTCGAAGTAGATGCCGACCG
>DASRJR010000064.1:0-3030 GCA_035649395.1 Vicinamibacterales bacterium | reverse complement strand
GCGCTCGATATTTCGGTTGCTGCCCGAACGCGGGTGCGACAGCGCCCGTCACGAGCACGAACAGCAGCAGTGGGAGGGTTCGGCGCATCGGGTCATCTCCTCGTCATCGGTCATTACGTGCGCGCCGTGGCGAAGTTCGCGACCCCGCGCAGGCCAGCTGTCGATAGTCGAGGTATTTGATTGTCGTTAATCTAGGCATGCCTGTCAAACCGCAATGCCGGCCGGCTAGGCGTCCAGCAGCTCCGTCTTGAGCAGCTTGCGCCCCCGACTGCGTGATAGAGGCGTTTCGCGCCCCTCGCAAAGATGCCGTGGACGCTGTAGGCTTCTGACTCCTCGACGCGACTCGGAGGTCGACTCATGAAGCGACACCATCACGACGACGCGCGCGACCTTCGGATGTCGCGCCGCGAGGTGTTCAGGGCAGCGGCAGCCGTAGCAGCGGCGCCGCTTCTTCAATCTGCAGCCAACGCCCAGCAGCGCCCGCCTGGTCCCGAGGATGCCGGCACGTTGGAGAGCGCGTGGCGCCAGCCGCCGACGAACCGCCAACCGATCGTGCTGAGAGGCGGAACGATCGTGAGCATGGATCCGAAGGTCGGCGACTTCGCGACGGGCGACGTGCTCATCGACGGCAAGAAGATCGTCGGCGTGGGACCGTCCGGCGCGGTGAAAGCGCCGCCACAGGCACAGGTGATCGACGCGACCAATACGATCATCATTCCCGGGTTCGTCGATGCGCACCGCCACTCATGGGAGGGTCAGCTCCGCCGCATCATCCCGGACGGGGCGATCGCCGAATACATGGCGACCACGCACAACGGATTCGCTCGCTACTATCGGCCGCACGATATCTACGTCGGCAACCTGATCACCGCCCTCGGATGCATCGACGCCGGCATCACCTGCATGATCGACAACTCGCACAACTCGCGATCGGCGGCGCACTCCGATGCCGCCGTGCAGGCGCTCATCGACTCGGGCATCCGCGGCGTTCACGCGTCCGGCGCCCCGCAGACCGGCGAGTGGGACAAGCAGTGGCCGCAGGATCTCGAGCGGTTGCAGAAGCGGTTCTTTTCGTCGACCGACCAGCTCGTCACGCTGCGAATGTTCTCCGGGATGAGCCGTGAGAATTGGGCGCTCGCGCGCAAGCTCGGTCTCAGGATCACCACCGAATCGAACGCCGCGGGACGGGAGTTCGAGGAATTCTGGAACGAGAAGCTGCTCCGCGCCGACAACACCTTCAACCATTGCCAGGGCTGGCCCGATCAGGTGTGGCAGCGCGTCAAGGACGCCGGCGCCTCGGTGAACGTCTGTCCCAGGTCCGACGCGCAGTACGGGCTTGGAGAAGGCGTCTCGGCCTTCCAGAAGGCGCTCGACCACGGCATGCGTCCCGGCTTCAGCATCGACAACGAAGTGTCGTACGGCACCGACATGTTCACCGAGATGCGAGTGGCCTTCAACGTGCAGCGTGCGATGGCCACGTATCGCAGGACCAATGGCGACGCCAAGGCACCGGTGCTCGTCGGCGTGCGCGAGGTGCTCGAATGCGCGACGGTTGGCGGCGCCGCCTGCGCGGGCCTGCTCGACAAGTGCGGCACGCTGACGCCTGGCAAAGAGGCGGACATCGTCATGATCCGCGCCGACGACATCAACGTGTATCCGTCCAATCACGCCCTCGGTACCGTGGTCGCGGCCGCGGATGTTCGCAACATCGACACGGTGATCATCGGCGGCCGGATCCGGAAACTCCGAGGCCGGATGGCCGGCGTCAACATGGACAAGTTTCGCCAGATGGCGGATGAATCGCGCGCCTACCTGTTCAAGAGCGCCGGCTATAAGCTGGATATCTTCTCGAAGGCCCGCTGACTGGGAGTGCGGGCGCGCCTGAGGCCTGAGGCCTGGGCCCTGAGGCCTGCTTCTTATGCCGACCGTTGTCATTTCTGCTCGAGGTGAGCATCGCATCCGCGAGGGTCACCCGTGGATCTATCGCGCCGACGTCGTCGACGTCGACGCGGCCGGTGGCGACATCGTCGCCGTGGTTGGGCCCCGTCGTCGCACGATTGGCCACGCGCTGTTCAGCGATCGATCGCAGATCCCGCTGCGGATGCTGACACAGGGCGAGGCGGCTGCCGACGATGGGCTGTTGCGATCGCGGCTGGCCCGCGCCATCGCCGTGCGCGAGAGCTTCCACCTCGACGCCACCGCCTACCGCCTGGTGCACGGCGAGGCCGATCTGCTGCCCTCGCTCGTCGTCGACAAGTACGGCGATTACCTCGTGATCCAGACGCTGTCGCAAGGCATGGATCGACTGCTGCCCGCCGTGGTGCGGCTGCTCGAGGCACTGCTCTCGCCGAAAGGGATCCTCGCGCGCAACGATCCTCGCGTCCGCACGCTCGAAGGGCTCGAACAGACCGTCGAGGTCGTGGCCGGGTCGATCCCCGAGACCGTCGTCGTCCGCGAAGGTCCGATCCACTACGACGTCGATCTTCGCAAAGGGCAGAAGACCGGTCTGTTCCTCGATCAGCGGGAGAATCGGGAGGCAGCATCGCGCTACGCGCGGGGACGACTGCTCGACGGGTTCAGCTATCACGGCGGCTTCGCGCTGCGGCTGGCGCCGCAGTGCACCGCGGTCGAAGCGCTCGACATCTCGGGCGATGCGGTCGCGCACCTTCAGCGAAACGCCGCGCGCAATGGCGTCACCAACGTCCAGGCGCGCGAGGCGAACGTCTTCGACGAACTCCGGCACTACGAGCGCCTGGGCGCGCGCTTCGATACCATCGTGCTCGATCCACCGGCGTTCGCGAAGAACAAGGCCTCGGTGCCCAATGCGTTATCCGGCTACAAGGAGATCAATCTTCGGGCGATGCGCCTGCTCGAGCCGGGCGGCCATCTGATCACGTGCAGCTGTTCGTACAACGTCAACGAGGAGATGTTCGGCCAGACGCTGCACGAGGCCTCGATCGACAGCCACACACCGGTCGCCATTGTCGAAAAGCGCATGCAGGGACGCGATCATCCGGTGCTGGTCGGCGT
>DASRJR010000063.1:0-4677 GCA_035649395.1 Vicinamibacterales bacterium | reverse complement strand
CGGCGGCAAGATGTTCCGCGCCTTCGACAAGAAGACCGGCGCGATCGCGTGGCAGATGGAGCTGCCTGCCGGCGTCAGCAACGCGCCGATGACGTACATGCTCGGCGGCAAGCAGTACATCGTCGTCGCGGTGTCGGGACGGCAATTTCCTGGGGAACTGATCGCGCTGGCATTGCCATAACGACGTTCGCGAGGTCCGAAGTTCCGAAGTTCCGGAGTTCCGGGCTCGAGTTTCCAGCGCTCAGCGTTTGGGAAATCTGGGCGTCTGAGACGAGCTCACGTCCGGATACGCCCTGCGCACGACGGCCCGTTCGGTATCGTAGCTGAGGCGGTCGACTGCCTCGCTCGGCGAGACCCACATGACCCGCTCGATTTCCCACGGGTCCACCTGGAAGCCATCGGCCACGAACGCCATCCGATAAAACGTCACGACCTTGCGCGCGCGTCGGATGTTGTACTCGATGGTGTAGGCGTCACCGACGATGCGGGCCTCGCAGCCGGTCTCTTCTTTGACCTCGCGCAGTGCCGTTTCTTCGAGCGTCTCGCCGTCATCGGGCTTCCCCTTCGGCAAGACCCAATCGCCATATTGCGTCCGGCGCACGATGACCAACTGGATGCCGTCGGGCGTGACGCGTTCGACCACCCCGCCGGCCGCGATTCGAGGCTTCATAGGCGCTGCGCACTATTGTCCACGCGAAGCCGCTTCTCAGCACACCGTTTGCTCCTTTTAGGGGCTGGATCACAGATCGGGGCTCAATTGCGCGCCTTGGGCACGGGCGGGATCACGAAACCGTACGCCTGATACGAGGCTTGTTAGACCGTTTTGGACGGCATCGAGCGGGTCGCGTTCGGCCCGCCGCGAGTTGGGCGAGCAGGGTGGTGGGACCCTTATTGAAATCCGGCGGGTGTTCCCGCCGGGCACGTGTGTGGGCACGTGCAGTGGAGGTTATGTCGATGATTCGCAAAGCTGCGGCTGTCGTCGTTGTTCTCTGTCTGAGCTCCGCATCGCTGCACGCGGACTCGGTCAAGCTGACGGTGAGCGCCGCGTCGGCCACCGTCTATAAGTCGCCAAGCGTGGGGAGCCCGACCGTTGGCCAGGCCTCACGCGGCACCGCGCTCGAGGTCACGCGTGAACTCGGCGACTGGGTGAAGGTCGCCTGGCCGAGCTCGCCCGAGGGAGTGGGCTACGTCCGCTCCACCATGGGGTCGATCTCGCGCGGCACCGCGGCAGCGCCAGCAGCGGCCGCGGCGGCAGCCCCGGCATCGCCGGCTCCGGCCTCGTCGCCGGTCCTGCGCCAGTCCGCGCCGGCGTCGCCCTCACTCGCGGCACGCGATGAACAACAGCCGGCAGTCCGCTCCTCGGCGCCGTCACCGGCGAGCACGCTGTTCGTCGCACCGACGCACACACTCGGCTTCGGCGCCCGCATCGGCGGCTCGTCGCTCGGCGTCGGCGGCAGCGTACGCGGCTGGAAAGGGCGCCGGCTCGGCGCGCAGTTCGACGTGTCGCACTATGCGATGAGCAGCCTGACCCAGGTCGGCAGCGTGAGCACGACGCAGTTTGGCCCGAGCGTGCTCTTCGCAATGAACGACCGCGTGACCGACACGATGTGGATGCGCCCGTATCTCGGCGGCGGCCTGGACTTCTCGCATGCCACGCTGAGCTACCCCACCCCGGGATTCGAGCAAACATCGAACGCCATGGGCTTCCGGATCTTCGGCGGCGGCGAGCTGACGCTGTCGGGCCTGCCGAAGTTCGGCATCAGCCTCGACGTCGGCTATTACGAGATGCCGGCGCCGTTCGTCGGCTGGGAAACCAAGGGCTTCGGCGCGGCGGTGTCGGGGCACTGGTATCCGCGGTAGGACGCGTGCGAGTTCCGGAGTTCCGAAGTTCCTGAGTTCCGAAGTTCCGGAGTTCCAAGGTTCCGAGTTCCCGAGTTCGCGCGAACTCCGGAACTCTGGAACTTTAGGAACTCTGGAACTCGCACCTATTTCACGTCTACCTTCCCCATTCCCACATCCATAATCGTTCGCGTCAGCAGATAGATCCGCGGCTCCGTCGAGTTCAGGTAGACGAACTCGGCGTCGTTGGAGTGCGCGCCGAAGCCGGGCAAGCCGAATCCTTCGAGCACGGCGGCTTTGGTCTCGAGCGCGGCGATCGCCGCGTCGGTGGCGCCGCCGGTGCCCTCCGAGGCGACCGTCAGCGTGCGGCCGATCTCCGCGAAGATCTTGCGGGCGTGATCGCCGACGCGTCGCGCGGCAGGCGTCGGCTGCAGCGGCGGACGACGGCGCTCGACGATGATCTCGACCTTGGTGTCGGGAATCAGCGTCTTCTTCACCCGCTCGCGTACACGCGCTTCGATGTCGTCCCAGTCGGCGGCCCGCTGCACTCGCACGTCGGCGAGCGCCTGCGCCGCCGCGGGGATGACGTTACGGACGCTGCCAGCTGACGCGACCGTCCAATTCAGCTTCACCCCCGTGCGCGGATCCGAGAGATCCCGCATCTGCAGAATCTGATGCGACAGCTCGTAGAGCGCGTTGCGTCCCTGATCCGGTGCCTGGCCGGCATGCGACGCGCGGCCGGTGACCCTCATGATGACGTCGCCGCTCCCGGTCGTCGCCAGTCGAACCGCCTCGTTACCCTCAGAGCCGCCGCCCTCGCACGACAGCACGACGTCGTGTTCGCGGCCGAGCCGCGTGATGACGGCACGCGAGCCCGGCGAGCTGATCTCTTCGTCGGCATTGATGAGCACCGTCAGCGTGCCGTAGTCCTTGAAGCCGAGTCCGCTGAGCACCGCCAGCGAGTGCAGGATGAGCGCGACGCCCTGCTTGTCGTCGGCGACGCCGAGCCCGTACGCCCGATCGCCCTGCACACGGAACGGCTGCTTGGCACCCATGCCGCGCTCGTAGACGGTATCCATGTGCGCCAGCAGCAGGATCTTGCGCGTGCCGGTGCCCTTGAACGTCGCCTGCACCATGCGTCCGATCCGCGCCGGCGTGTCGTCGAACCGGGCGGTCGTGTTCGCGGGGATGAACTGCACGTCGCCGCCCAGCGCGCGCAGCCGCATCGCGATGAGATCAGAAATCCGATCCAGCCCCTCGAGATCGCGGCTGCCGGATTCGATCGACACGAGCGCACGCAATGTCTCGATGAACGGCGCCCGCTCCTGCTTGACGCGCGCCATGACCGGCTCGGCGCTCTGCCCCTGCATCGCCACGACCCCGACGACCACAGCGAGCGAGGCGACCGCGATAGCAATCAGCGCCCGTCGTGCATTGACGCTCTCAATCACCAATCAACGATCTCCAATCAACAACGAATCACTAATCAATAATCACTAATCAACAATGCTCTACACAGCCGCGCCTGCTCGAATCGACTCCAGCCCATGTCCCTGCCCGCTCGTCTCACGCGTCCGCAGCGCCGCGGCGAACACGAACCCGAACAGGCTCAAGGCGAAGAACGTCCAGAGCATCGGCTGGTACCCACCTGGATTCGTCGGCCCTGCGCCATTGGCGTCGTTCAACAGTCCCACCGAGTAGTTGAACACCGTCAAGCCGATGTTCTGGACCATCGTCATCAATCCATATCCGGTGCCGAGGCGGCTCGGCTCGACGAGATAGGGCACTGCGGGCCAGATCACCGCGGGCACCAGGGAGAATGCGATGCCGATGAGGACCGTCGATACCCACAAGTTCAGGTTCGTGTAGCCAAGAATCGGAAACACGGCGGCCAGCAGTAACGAGCCGAACGCCATGAACGCCGCGCGATGTCCCAGCTTGTCCACCATCAAGCCGAACGCCGGCGTCGCGAAGATCGCCGCCAGGAAGACGTACCCGTTCAGCGCACCTGCGTCCTGCAGCGACAGGCCGTGCGCGTGTTGAAAGTACTTGATCGCAAACGTACTGCGGAACGGAAAGATCACCGAGTAGAACGTGACGCAGAGCCCGACGATGTACCAGTACGATCGATCGAATCGCCAGAGGTCGGACCAGACGAGCCGGTCCGTCGGTGTCGGCTGCGTGAGATCGAACTGGCGTGCCGCGCGCTGCTCGAGGACGTAGTAGATGAACGCAGCCGCGACCGAGATCACCGAGATGGCCGCGGCGAGCAGCAACGGCGGCTGCCACCCTTGCTCGTAGAGCGGCTTGAACCACGTCGTCGACAGGTCAGCGCTGTAAGAACCGGCGCGGGCGATGCTCAGGTTGACGCCAAAGGCGAATCCGAGTTGCCGGCCGACGAACCACTGGCCGATCGCCACCGTAATCGCGACGATCATCGACTCTGCGCCGAGACCGAAGATCAGTCGGCCGGTCGCCATGAGAAAGAATGACGGCGCGATTGCCGTGAGCACGGCGCCGATGGTGCAGATGATCGTGAAAATGAGCGTCGACAGCCTCGTGCCAAACCGGTCGACGAGGATCCCGCCGACGAGCACCATGATGATGTTGGGCAAGCTGTAGATGGCATTCAGCGTGCCGATCTGTGTGTCGCTGAAGCCCAGTTGGCGCTGCAACAGATCCGCGACCGGCCCGACCGAGTCGTACACGTAGTAATTGGCGAACATCGCGACGCTGATCGCGACCAGGACGGCCCAGCGCCATGCCGCAGGCGGCGGATTCTTCGGGGGCGCAGCTGCAGGAGTCGTCATAATCCGCTAATAGCCTGTCACAAAACGC
>DASRJR010000062.1:0-4635 GCA_035649395.1 Vicinamibacterales bacterium | reverse complement strand
CCGGCATCGGCGGTGCCCTGAGCTATTACGCGCTCGTGGTCGTCATGGACCGGCGCACGTACGGGACGGCGATCCCCACGGCGTGGGTCATTATGTGGCTGCTGCTGGCGACGCTCGACGGGCGTTGGCTTCGAGCGCCCGATCGCCGGCCTTGGATGGACGTCGCGGTCCGAGGCGTGATCGCAGCGGTCGTTGGCGGTGTCGCGTTTGCGCTCGTCCGGAATGTTCTGTGGGGGCGCCCGCCGGTAGAGGGACGCAACTACCTGCTGCAGTTCGCGTCGTGGGCGTTCGCGTGGGCGCCCGGTCTTCTGGCGCTCACCTGGCAGCAAAGGCGAGCCGCCACAGCTGACCGAAAAGCCCCTGCGCAAGAGAAGGCCTAGCGGCCTGTGCCCGCCGCGTCCTCCGCGAGCCACCGGTCGCAAGATCTGCGTACTCTGCCCAACTCAGACGGATCGAAATTTCCAACGTCTCACTGCGACCGATCGCGCAACCTCTTGAGACACGGCGAGCAAGGCATCCGGCACGCGATCGGCAATCGAGCGCCACATGACTGCCCTCGCGTTTGACGAATCACTCAATCGACTGACGTCCTCCATTATCGAAGCCGCCATTCGTATCCACCGAACTCTCGGCCCAGGCTTGCTCGAGAGCGCCTACCTTCAGTGCCTTCGATTCGAACTCATATCTGCGGGATTGAACGTCGAGTCGGAGAAGGCGCTGTCCCTTTTGTATCGCGGCGTGACGATCGATTGCGCCTATCGAGCCGACCTCGTTGTCGAAGGTGTCGTCATCGTCGAAGTGAAGGCACTCGACTCGCTGGCGCCGATCCACAGTCGACAGCTGTATACCTATCTGCGTGTTGCCGACTGTCGGGTGGGTTTGATTCTGAACTTTGGTGCGATGACGCTGCGGGATGGGATTAAGAGAGTGGTGAACGGTTTCCCCGAGTGACTGTAGAGGACGCTGAGTCTTTCAACGCAGAGGGACGGAGATCACGGAGCCTCGACGGAAGATCCGAGTCGCGATGCCTGTACGCCGGGTGGACGTCAGGATCGAGAGGAAGTCGTGATCACGAGCGCCACTCGCAAATACAGGCGTTCGTGATCACGGCTTCCTCTCGATTCTGACCGCGCAACGCGCGGCCGGCCCGACGGGCCGGCGCCCACCCGGCCATCGTGACGGCGACTGCCGGATTCCCAGCGGCCTTTGGCGGATGAGGATCGAGCTGCTCTCCGTGATCTCTGTGATCCCTGCGTTGAAAACTCCGGGCCTCCGCGCGCTCAGCGTTCGACAGCGACCCCACCGCCTTCACGCGCGACATAGAACTGATTGGCTGCGAGGCCGGTCGCGGTCTCCACGAGTCCGCTTGGCCACCGGATCTCGATGCGATCGATCCGCGTCGCCTCGGCCAGACCGAAGTGCGCCCGCACGTCACTGTGCGAAAGATAGCTGCCATCGCCGCGCACGATCGACGTTTGGACCCGCTTCCCGGCTTCGACCTTGATTCGCGCGCCGATGCCGTCGCGGTTGCTCTTCGTGCCCGTGAGTCGAATCGTGATCCAATGATTCGATGGCGGGCTGTCGTTGCGCAGCAGCGTCGGTCGATCGTTCATGTTGATGACCAGCACGTCGATGTCGCCGTCGTTGTCGTAGTCGCCGAACGCGGCGCCGCGGCTCGACTTCTCCAGCAGCAGCCCGCCGCCGATCTCCATCGTCGCGTGGAGAAAGCGCTTGCCGTCGTTCAGGAACACCTGCTTGCGCTGGAGATAACGCGTGCCCAGTCCGTGCGCATCCACCTGCGGGTAGACGTGTCCGTTCGCGATGAAGATGTCGAGGCGTCCGTCGTTGTCGAGATCGACGAACTTCACGCCCCACCCCAGATACGGCCCCGCGGTCGACGCGATTCCGGTCGCGTAGCTGCGATCGGTGAAGATCCCTGCAGGACCGGCTTCGTACAGCGTGTTGTAGTCGTGTGAGAAGTTGGTGACGACCAGATCGATCAGGCCGTCGTTGTTGAAGTCGCCGGCGTCTGCACCCATGCCCGCCTGCGGACGGCCGTCCCCGCTCAGCGCCGTGCCAGAGGCGAGACCGTCCTCGACGAACGTGCCGTTGCCTCGATTGCGGAAGAAGAGATTGGGCACCGAATCGTTCGCGACGAAGATATCCGGCCAGCCATCACCGGTGAGATCGGTGAATACGACGCCGAAGCCGTAGTAGCCGGGGTCGACGATGCCTGCGCTGGTCGAGACGTCGCTGAACGTGCCATCGCCGTTGTTGCGATAGAGCACGTCAGGGTCGCCCGGCAGCCGCTTTGGCCCGCAGAAGACGTCGGTCGCCATGAAGCGGCAGTTTGCCGTCGTGCCGCGTGCCGGGATCGACGCATCGAACTTCACGTAGTTCGCGACGTAGAGATCGAGGTCGCCGTCACGGTCGTAGTCGGCAAAGGCGCAGCTCGTGCCCCATCTGGTCTCATCGATGCCGGCGCGTGTCGTGACGTCGGTGAACGTGCCTTTTCCGGTGTTGCGCCACACCGCGTCGGCACCGAACGCGGTCACGTAGACGTCATCGGCGCCGTCGTTGTCGATGTCGCCGATGCAGACGCCCGACCCCCAGCCGCGGCGAGCGAATCCGCTGGCGGCCGTGACGTCGCGAAAATGTCCGGCGCCGTCGTTCTGAAACAGCCCCACCATCGCATCCCCGCCCGACTCGATGCGCTCGCGCATCGAACCGTTGACGATCAACGCATCCAGGTCGCCATCGCGGTCGTAGTCGAAGAACGCTGCGCCGTTGCCGTTGGCGTCGACGATGAAGTCCTTGTTGGGGCCGCCGGAGACGTTCACGAGGTCGAGCCCGGCTTGCGCCGCGACGTCGACCAGGCGCAGCGAGCTGCCCGCCGCGCGCGGCGCGCCGCGCTGCGCATGAGGAAGCGCCACCTGAATAACCACCGCGAGAGCTAGCCACAATCGAAGTGCCGACGACATCACGCAAATTCTAACGACTCGGGAGCGGAGGAGCGGAGATCGCGGATTTATCTCAACGCAGAGATCACGGTGATCACGGAGGCGGTTCCTCGACAGATCAATACGACTCGCGGCGACTCCATGCCGGGTGGACGGACCGATCGCGAGGAAGCCGCGATCACGAACGCCTCGAGACGCCCGTGGCGCTCGTGATCACGGTTTCCTCGAGATCGGTCCCGCGCGAAGCGCGGCCGGCCCACCGGGCCGACGCCCACCCGGCTCACCGGCACCACTCCGTGATCTTTGCGATCTCTGCGTTGAAAAACTCCGCGATCTCCGCACTCTCTGCGCCTCGTCCCCCCTGATTTGGGGTACCGAGTCCCCTCAGACGATCACGTATCCTAGCCAGCGGACATGCTCGGCCTAGTGGGTATTCGTGTGCGCGTTGGCCTGCTGGTAGTCGTCGTGTGGGCAGTGGCGCTTGCCTCATCGGTCCCGACCGCCGAAGCACCGCGGCCTCAGGCTGCGCTAACGGCCGCACAGAAGGCGTCGGCGCCCGCCGTCGATCCCCGCGCGTTGCTGGACAAGTACTGCGTCGGTTGCCACAACTCCCGCGCCAGCACGACCGCGACGGCGTCGGGCGTCGTGTTGGACACGGCCGACGTCACACGTCCGGCCGACGATCCGGCCATGTGGGAGAAGGTGATTCGGAAGCTGCGCGCCGGTGCGATGCCGCCGGCCGGCTTGCCGCGCCCGGACCCCGCTACCTCCACGGCCATGGTCGCGCATCTGGAGTCGGTGCTCGATCGAGCAGCCGCAGAGCATCCGAATCCAGGCCGTCAGTCGCCGCATCGCTTGAACCGCGCCGAGTACGCCAACGCGATTCGCGATCTGCTGGCCCTCGACGTCGACGCCGCGGCGCTGTTGCCTCCCGACGACTCCGCGGACGGCTTCGACAACAACGCCGACGTCCTGAGCGTCTCGCCGGCGCTGCTCGAGCGCTATCTCGCCGCGGCCGGAACAATAAGCGCGCTCGCGGTGGGCAGTCCGTCGATCGTCGCCGGTTCGGAGACCTACCGTATTCGCGGTGATGCGTCACAGACCGGTCAAGACGAGGCCCTGCCACCGGGCACACGCGGCGGGTTGATGGCGCTGCACACGTTCCCGCTCGACGGCGAGTACGTGATCAAAGTGAAGCTGCTCGAGATCAACCTCGGCTCGATACGAGGGCTCGAGTACGAGAATCAGCTCGAGGTCACTCTCGATGGCGAGCGCGTCCTGCTCGCTCCGGTGGGCGGCGCCGACGACTACACGAGGTCGTCCCTCAACGCGACCGACGTCGTGAACTCGCTCGCGTCGCGGCTGCAGGTGCGCGTGAAAGTGCGCGCCGGTCAGCGTCAGGTGGGCGCCGCCTTCCTGCAGAAGCCCGCGTCGCAGGGCGGCAACCGCTTGCAGCCGTTCATTCGGAGCACGTTGATCGCGACCGATCACACGGGACTGCCACACGTCGAGAACATCACGATCTCCGGCCCGTTCAACCCTACCGGCGTGAGCGAGACGCCGATGCGACGCCGATTACTGGTGTGTCGACCCGCCAAGGCCGAGAACGAAGGACCGTGCGCGCGGCAGATCGTCTCGACGCTGGCTCGTCGAGCGTATCGACGCCCGGTCGATG
>DASRJR010000061.1:0-20578 GCA_035649395.1 Vicinamibacterales bacterium | reverse complement strand
GTTGACGTCTATGCCGGCATCGAGCAGCGCGCGCGCGAACTCGAGCGCGTCGATCGCGCCAGTGGTAACCGGACCGGGAAGGTTGTAACCGTAGTTCGGCCGGCGCGTCCACGCCACCTGATGGAGTGCCGTCCATCCCTGGCGATCGGCTTGGGGATTGGCACCGCGATCGAGCAGCAGCCCACCCAGCTCGTAGTGCGCGTTCATCGCTGCGACAGTGAGCGCGCTGGTCCCGTCAGCGAGTGTACTGTTGACGTCCACGCCGGCATCGAGCAGCGCCCGCGCCGCCGCAATCTGACCGCCGCGCACGGCGAAGAGAAACGGCGTGAACACACCGCCCGAGGAACGTGCGTTCGGGTCGGCGCCGCCAGTAATCAGCGCGCGGACGACGTCAGCATGGTTTTCGGCTGCCGCCCACATCAGAGCGGTCTGCCCTTTCCACGTCTCGCGCGCATCCACGGTCGCGCCGCTTGCGAGCAGCACCTTTACGGCCGGCACACTTCCGGCGCGCGCGGCCGACATCAGCGCCGTTTCACCCTGCGGCAGTGCAGCGTTGACATCGGCGCCAGCGCGCAGCAGACGCTCGATCATGGACGCGTTGCCGTTGGTGGCAGCCAGGTGCAGCGGGGTGACGCCGTAACGAGTGGCCGTCTTTGGATTCGCTCCCGAGGTGATCAACAGGTCCGCCGTTTTGAGATCGTCGCTCTGTACGGCCCAGTGCAGCGCGGTCGTCCCATCTGGCTCGGCGGCGTTCGGATCGGCGCGCTGGTGAAGCAGCGCCTGCACCGACCGAACATCGCGATTCTTCACCGCCGCGATCAGATCTCCGCTCGCCGCATCGACGTGGACCGCGGCGAGTATGAGGACGGCGACGATCGTTGCGAGTTTCACCATGTCTCGCTCAGAGATCCGCCAGCGGTTCAGGATTGAGCCGGCCGGTGCTGTCGCCGAGCGTCTCTGCCGGCACGCCTGCCTTGTCGAGCATGGTCAACAGCAGGTTGGTCATCGGCGTGTCGTTCGGGTAAACCAGATGTCGATCGCCGGTGAAGCCGCCACCGACCAGCGTGAGCGGCAAATCGTAGTGCGTATGCAAATTCGAGTTGCTCAGCCCGGCGCCGAACAGGAGCAGCGAGTGATCGAGGAGCGTGCCGTCACCGTCGGGCGTCGAGCGCAGTGACTCCAGGAAGGACGCGAACAGCTGCGCCTGATACGTGTTCACCTTGGCGTAGCGCGCCATCTGATTCGGGTTGTCGCCGTGATGCGACAGGCCGTGGTGTCCTTCAGTGATGCCGATTTCCGGATATGACCGGAAATTCAGCTCGCGGCCGAGCATGAGCGTGGTCACGCGCGTGACGTCGGCCTGGAACGCCAGCCGCTGCAGCTCGAACATCAACGAGACGTGATGATCGAACCGCTCCGGGATGCCAACCGGCCGCTCGAGATCGGGCAGCGTCGTCTGCGCCTGCGCCTCGACCGCCTGAATGCGGCGCTCGATCTCCCGTACCGAGTCGACGTAGTCGTCCACCTTGGCCCGGTCGTTGACGCCAAGCCGCCGCTGCAGGCGCGCCATCTCCGCGGTCACCGAGTCGAGGATGCTGCGGTTCTCGCGTGCCAAGCCGATGCGCTGCGCCGTGGTCCCGCCATCACCGAAGAGGCGTTCGAAAATCGCTCGCGGATTGTTCTCCGTGGGGAGCGCCGCCGTCGCCGACCGCCACGCCAGCGTGTTCATGTAGACGCAGCTGTAGCCGTTGCCGCAGTTGCCGACCAGGTAATTCAGGTCGATGCTCATCTCGAGCGACGGCAGCGGCGTGTCCTTGCCGAGCACTGGCGCGGCGATCTGATCCGCCGAGATGCCGTTGTAGACATCGGCGCCCTCGGTGTGCTTCGGGTGCACACCCGTCAGCCACGTGCTCGTTCCGCGCGCGTGATCGCCGTTGGCGCCGTCTTCCGACGCGTCCGCCGCGCGATGTGCCAGGCCGCCGACGACGACCATCTGTTTTTTGAACGGCGCAAGCGGCTCGAGAATCGGCGACAGTTCGAAGCCCGACCCGACTGTGGGCGGCTTCCAGTAGTTGATGCCGCTGAAGTTCATCGACACGCCGTTCGGACAGTAGACGAACGCCAGGCGGCGCGCCGGATTCGCCGCGGTCTTCACGGTGGCGGTGAACGACGGGATCATGGCGTCGAGCAGCGGCAACGAGATCGCCGCGCCAACCCCGCGCAGGAACGTGCGCCGCGGCAGCGCGCGCTTGATGGAGATCATGACGACGGCCTCCTCATCTGGAAAGGCGTGCTCCGCACGATTCCCAGCACGATGCCCGTGCTGACGCGGTAGTCGCCGGGTGCCGCGTCGCGCAGGATCTGGCGAATCACCGGGGTGTCGTAGTGCTCGAGCCGGCGGCCGAGCGCATACGTCAGCAGCTTGCCGGTGAACGTCATGAGAAACCGGTCGGAGCGCGCGAGCAGCGCCGTGCGCAGCGCAACAGGCCCGTCGATCCGGGTGCCGTCTGGCAACACGGCCGCGCTGTCGATCGGTTGCCCCGACTCGTCGCGCGTGCGCCACTTGCCAACGCCATCGAAGTTCTCGAGCGCCAGGCCGAGAGGGTCGAGCATCGAATGGCAGCTCGCGCACTGCGGGCTGGCGCGATGCATGGCCAAGCGCTCGCGCATCGTGAGCACGACACCGGACCCGTTGGTCGTCTTCAGATCGCCGACGTCCGGCAAGGGGGGCGGCGGCGGAGTCCCGAGAATGTTTTCCAGCACCCACTTGCCGCGCACGACCGGCGACGTGCGATCCGGATACGACGTCAGCGTCAGGATGCTCCCCTGGCCGAGGATACCTCGCCGGATGTCGTCCTGCGGCCAGGCGTAGCGCCGGAACTGCGGCCCCTTCACGGTGCGAATGCCGTAATGAAGCGCGAGCCGTTCGTTGAGGAACGTGTAGTCGCCGCGCAGCAGATCGATCGCACTGCGGTCCTCGCGAACAAGGCTCTCGAAGAACAGCTCCGTCTCGCGCCGGAACGCCTGACGCAGGCCGTCGTCGAAGTCCGGGAACAGGCTTGCCGCGGGGCCGGTGCCCGGCACGTTGCGCAGGAACAGCCACTGGCCGGCGAAGTTGTCGATCAACGCTTCGGAGCGCGGGTCCTGCAGCATGCGCGTGACGTGCTTTGTCAGGACCGCAGGCTTCCGCAGCTCGCCGCGTTCGGCGGCGTCGAGCAGCTCGTCGTCGGGAATGCTGCTCCACAAGAAGAAGGACAGACGCGACGCGAGCTCCATATCGCTGACCGGATACGCGCGACCGGCACGCGCGTTCGGCGGATCGACCTCGACGCGATACAAGAACTCGGGGCTGACGAGGAGACGGCGAAGCGCCCGCTCGATGCCGGCTTCAAAGCCACCCTGCTCGCGTCCCTCGCGGTACAGCGCGAGGAGCGGCTGCACGTCGGCGTCAGTGACCGGGCGGCGATAGGCGCGTCGGGCGAGCGTGCGCAGGATGGTATTGCTACATTCGTCTTCGCTTGTCGCGTTCCCGACCGAGCTTCGGCGGGCGGCGCCGCCTTGGCTAGCGCCGGTATGGCACACGAAGATGCGCCGCCGGCTGGCACTGTCTCCGGTCGCGCCGGTCCCGTACGGACCACTGATCTCGACGCTCCGCAGCGATGAGCCGAGGCGCGTTTCAGGAACGTTGTTGCCAGCGGGAAACGGACGCAGGAATGGCAGCCGCGGACTTTCGTCGAGCGCTACCGTCTGGTTCAGAAACGTGGCGACGACGTCATGCGCTCCGGCAGTGACGGTCACGCGCACGTCCCAGTTCTGATCCGCGCGGTTGCGCTCTTCTCGTGCGTTGCCCTGCAGCCGCTGCCCTTCGGGCGCCTGGCCAGCACTCGGACCCGGACGCCGCGTCTGCGCGGCAGGTTCACCGGCTGGAGTGGCCGGCGCCGGATCGGCACCGCCGCGGCCCACTTGCGAATCGGCAGCCGGAGCCGCACCGCGTCCCCCGCCCTGACCGCGCCCAGCTGGGCGCGCCGCACCTGGCAACGTGAACACCTGCACGCGGCGGCCGTCGACGCTCACTTCGAGCTGCTGCGCGTCGGGATAGACCGGCATCTGCTCGTTGAGGTCGCGCGCCAGCCGCACCTTGATGGCGTACTCGCCATCGATGGGAAACGTGTAGCGAATGCGCGTGCCGCCACGCGTGCCGAACGGCAATCCGGGAAGCTGTTTGTCCTGGCCGAGATCGTCGGCAACGCGGAAGAACTGGACGTTCGCCGCCGGCGCAGGGATCCCGATAGCCATGCGACTGATCTTCTGCGCCACCGACAGGTAACGATCCATCAGCGTCGGCGACATGGTCAGCGTGCTGGCCACGTTGTCGAACCCGGAGCTCACATCGTCAGCAGGAAGCAGGTCCGCAACGTCCACGTCCACATTCAGCAGATCGCGAACCGCGTTCTGGTACTCGGCGCGATTGAGGCGGTGCAGCCCCTCGGTCCGGCCGGGGTTGGGGTTAGCCGCCGATGCGCGATCGATCTCGGTCTCGAGCCAGGAGCTGAGACCGTCGAGAGTGGTCTTGTCGGGACGCGGCATGCCCGCGGGCGGCATCAGCCCGGCGCGCAGCTTGGCGATGACCTTCTCCCACTCCTCGGCGTGCGCAGGCACACTGGCGACGTCGAGCGAGTCGAGCGCAATCGGCGTCCCATTGCGCGCCTTCAGCCGCTCGTTATGACACGTCACGCAGTAGCGATCGATCAGCGCACGTTGGGCCGCCGCAGTAGACGATGCGGGCGGCGGCGATGCCGGCGCGGCTGTCGACGCGCGGTCACTCTCACGCTGTCCGTCTACCACGGCACCGGTCCACAGCACGGCGCCGATGCCCATCGCGAGCGTGCCGGTGCGTCTCGCCCACCGGTGGTAGCGTGACCAGTGCGACATCCTTACCCTGCGAGAAACGCTTTGACGACGGCGAGAAACAGCTCCGGCGTGTCTTCCTGCGGATAGTGACCGGCCTCCGGGATGGTGACGACCTCAGCGAACGGCAGCGTCTTCAGCTGACTCTGCTCCTCGGGGGTGACCAGGCGGCTGCGGCCGCCGATCACGTAGAGCGTCGGTGCCTTGATCTTCCTGACGTAGTCCCAGAGCTCGATCGGGCCGAGCCCGTTCACCACTTTCGGGTCGTACTTCCACGCGATGCGGCCGTTCGGCAATCGCTTGGTCTCGTAACGAACCTGGTTGCGGTGGACCTCTTCTGGCACGCGCGTCGGGTTCCGCCGCAGCGAGGCATACAGCTCGTCTTCCGATGCCCATCCCTGCTGCTCACGTTCGATACGTTCGCTGAGCGTGCGCGTGGTGGACTCGGGACGCGCCGGGCCGACGTCGAGCACGATGAGTTTGCTGACGCGATCGGGATACATCCCGGCGTAGACCTGCACGACGCGCCCGCCGATCGAGCAGCCGATCAACGTCACCGGCCCGAGCTTCAGCTGCGTCACCAGCGCGTGGAGGTCGCTGACGTAGTCCTCGGCGGTGTACTCGCCCTTCGGCGACCAGTCGGAATCGCCGTGCCCGCGCAGATCGATGGCGATGACGCGGTGCCGCTGGTTGAGCAGCGGCGCCACGTGATCATAGTTGTGCGCCGAATGACCGAGCGCGTGCACGAGGATGAACGCCGGCTTCCCTTCGGGACCCCAGTCGAGATAGTGGATCGTGCGGCCGCCGACCTTGATGGTGCCATCCCGGTACGGCGCGGCGGCGTTGCCGGTGTTCGTCAGTGCCTGAGCGTGAACAGCCTGCGAGCCGCCAACCGTCCACACGAGCGCAATCGCTGCCGCCAACCGGATCGCAAGGTTGAGTTGCTGTGCGTGCATCGTATCCCTGGGATGGGCCAGAGGCGAGTCTGGTCGACCCGCGAAATCTTGTCAATTACCAGTACTGGACCGGGATGGTAGAGCGATTTTCAAATCGACGTAGCGCGAGTCCTTGGCTCTTCGTTCTTGGTCTTCGTCCATTCTGTGGTCCAAAGTCTCGGTCCACAGCGGGGCCAAGGACGAGGGATCAAGGACGGACCAGGCACGAAGAACCACGGACTAAGAACGTGGCTACACGGAAACGAAAAACGGCGCTAGAACCTGTACGAGACTGCCACCTCGGCGATCCGCGAGAGCAGGATGCCGGTGATGGTGCCGAAGGCCGGCCCCGACTGCATGGTCCGCGCGTTGACGGTATTGGCGTTCAAGAGATTGAAGATGTTCAGGCGCAGAGTGGCACTCTGGCCCTGGCGCACGTGGAACGTCTTCTGCACGTTCAAATCGACGAGGTTGATGTTCGGTAGTCGCCATTCCGCTCCGAACTCCTCGGCCGGCAGCGTGATCTGCGGAATCTGCCGCCCGCCGGTCAGGATCACCGTCCGTCTCTGCGCCTCGCCGCTACGGTGCTCGTAGTTAATTGAGGTCGTGATGTCCCACGGGAACGCGTACGACCCCTGCATGCGGGCGATCCACTCCGTCGTGTTGTCGTCGTTGTTGATCTCGGCATTCGGATCGACCGTGTTCACGTAGATGGTCACGCCGGTCTGGGTCCCGGCGTTGGGAACCATCGGGATGTGCTTCTTGGTGAACGAATAGGACCCGTACATGTACCAGCGGTTGGTCAGCCGGCGAGTCACCGCAAACTCGGCGCTCTTATAGCTCTGATTGGCCGCCGAATCGTTGACCAGCATCGGTGTCTGGAAATTCGCCCCCGCATAAGCGGCGGGAAAGTCGTAATAGGTGATCGTTCGCCCCGGATCGTCTCCGGTGCGTAACACGCCGTCAGGCCCCGGATCGACGTTGGTGATGGGGATGTTGTAGACCTCATAGGGCCGCTTGGTGTTGAGCAGGCGGTGCTGATTGAACGTCTTCGAGTAAATGCCGCTGACGCGCACCGCGAGGTTCGCCATCACCTCGCGCTCAAGGGAAAGCGAGTACTCGTCGGTGCCCGGCTGCTTTTCGTCCGGGTTGGGAATGCCGAGCGACGTCGTGCCGCCCCCGCCGATCCCTGCCTGCGCCGTTGACAAGTAGTCGGGGCCGTTCGGATCGAGGTTCACCTCCCCAATCTCGTACTCGCCGTTGTTGTTGTTATCGTGCCAGAGGTAGGTGGTGAGATTCGCCTGGTTGTGATTGGCGATCTGCGTCTGGTCGGTGTAGCGCATCAGCATGAAGCGCCCCCATCCGCCCTTGAGGACAGTCTTGCCATCACGCGTGAGGTCGTACGCGGCGTGCAGGCGGGGCACGAAGGAGTTGAAGACCTTCATCTGCACCTTGTCCCAGCAGCGCCCCGGGTTGGCGACGTCGCCGGGCGGGTCGGCCGTGACGCGGCACTGCTCCGGCGCATACCCGTTGTCGTGCGCGAAACGCGCGCCCAGGTTCAGCGTCAGGGACCCGATCTTCCACGAATCCTGGATGTAGGCGCTGGTGTAGTCCTCGAGGTCGGTCGGCTCCGCCGGATAGTTGAAGGCGATGAAGCGGTTGGCCACGCCGCTGCGGAACTGCAGCTGGTAGTTGCCGGAATCGTAGCCGGCTGGCACGTCGTCGAAATTGATCTCCTGTGCCACCTTCCACGTCTCCCCCCGCGAGATGCGCAAGCGGTCCGAGCGCCGGCGCATGTACTCGCCGCCGACTTTAATGTCATGGCTGCCGTAGAAGAGATCGGGCTTGTACCAGCTCACGCTGCCGCGCGCCTGATGGTTGTAGTCGACGGGGTCTTCGCCGTCGGTGCCCGACATACCGGTGGTCGTACCGAGCACGAGGTCGGTTTTCAACACCTTGCCGTAGGCGTAGCCGCGGAACGCCGATGTCCAGCGCATGTCGCCGGCCATGAGATTGATGACCATAGAGTTGCCGCGAATGGCCTGCCACTCGACCTTGCCCACGTGCGACGGCAGCGTCTGGCCAAGGCGCGATTCCCACGCGACCAGGCGGCTGCCGCTCCCCATGCCGCGGCGGCGAGTGTAGGTATGGAACGCGACCATCCGCTGCGATGGCGTCATCTGCCACGAGATCTTCTGCGTGTTGAAGATCTGGCGGTCGAGGCTGTAGCACACCTCGCCGTTCGGCTGAAAGCACTCCAGCGTGTCGAGCTGCTGTGCCCGGCGCCGCGCTCCCGCGTAGAACCAGAGCTTGTCGCGCACGATGCGGCCGCCGACGTCGCCCGACACGTCGGTGCGCGAATCGAGCTCGTCGCCGCGTGTGATTCCCTGCGCGCGCAGGGCGTCATCGATGTTGTTGCTCTGCAGGGAGGCGTTCTGAAACGCGAAGAAGCCGCTCCCCGAGAACGTGTTCCCGCCCGACTTGAGAATGCCGTTCAGCGCGATGCCGCGCGTGCCGATCTCGGCCGGGCTGCCGAACGTGCCGACCTTGACCTCTTCCACATTGGTGTAATCCCAGTAGATGCCGCCCTGCGTGCCCGACTTCGCGGCGCTCACCAGCACGCCCTCGATCTGCTGCCACGGCTGATTCGCCTGCCCGAACGCGCGGAACTGCGGCGGACTGGTCACACTGTCGCCGCCGATGTCGAGATTGGGACGCGCACCCGGCGCTTGCGACATCACCGACACGGTGCCGTTGCGGCTGGACGGAATCAGATCGAGCGTCTCGCGGGTGAGCCGCGTTGCGGGCGCGGTGGACACCACGTCCACGACCGGCGAGGCCCCGGTGACGGTCAGGGTTTCCTGCACTGCGCCGATGCCCATCGGCACGTTGACCGTCGCAACGAAGCCCGTGGTCAGCCGGATCCCGTCACGGCGGACTGACTGGAACCCGGACAAATCGTACACCACGCTGAAGACGCCAATCGGCAACGGAGTGAGACGATACTCGCCTCGATCGTTGGTCACCGCCGACACCGAAGGCACCTGCAACGAGGGGCTGGTCGCCGTCACAGTCACACCGGGCAGGGCGGCGCCACTCTCGTCGGTCACCACACCGACGATGCTCGCTTCCTGCTGCGCCGCTGAGGGCGCGGCAATTCCGGCTATCAGCACGAGCGCACCAAGATGCCTCTTCCACTGCGACACACGCACACGACGTGGTTCGCGCGTCTTCATCTGCACCTCCGCATCGACGGGGCTTTCCGTACCACAACGCTCTCGGATGCGGAGTCTCTTCCGCCGCGCCGAAGGTTGTCAATTACCGCAAATGGGGAGAAGGGACCCGGAGGTGTGGACAACCTCTTCCTCCTCAGCGGAGGCGGCCGCGAACGCAACTGCGGCGGAGAACTGTTGCTCCGAAAGCAGCTTGCATTGAAAAACGAGATTTCGGCCGACGATCGCCTCAGGCCGCAATCCACCAGTCGTCAAGTAATGCCGGCATCGGTCCCCCGCAACCGGTCGCCCTGGGCGCCGACGGGTGTAGGTCCATTTCCGTGCAATCAGCTCGCGATGCGATCGAAGAATGATGCCGAGCGTCACGAGCGTTGCCACCTCGCGCAATACGGCCCGTCCGAGCCGCTGGCCGAGGACGGCCGGCGCCGACGTTCCCCATCGTTCAATTGCAGTCGGCGAGCGCCCAATTGCGCTCTTAGTGCGCGATTCTCTTCGCGAAGAAACGCGATCACATCGCGTTGCTCTCGCTCGAGCCATCCAAACAACGCCGCGAGCAGCATCTGTAACGGAACCACGCCGTGAGCGCGCGAATGCGTCGCTCGAGTTGTCGGACACTACGCACTGCGAGTCGGGGATGCGTTCGCGGAACAGACGCGATGATCGCCGGTGCGGTGAGCTCCAGATGCGGATCGTTGGCCAGGATAGGGCTGCCGGTACGAGAGTGTTGCCCCGAGATCACGAACTCGTTGCTCCCACGTTCATCGTCGGGATTCCTCAGTGCCGCCTGCACGAATGGCAGCGAGCCCAAGTTCGCGAGATAGTCCCTGGCCAGTGTGGCCGCATTGTCGAAGGGCGCGAGGCGGCTGACGTCTTCGAAGAACAGCGCCGCCCCGTCGAACCCTCGTGCGGCGCCTGCGGCCTGGTATTGCGCCAGGAGCGTGGTGCGATCCAGATCGGTCAGCTCGAAGGACAGGCCGAAGCCGATCAACTTGAGGACGCTCAGTGAATCGACCGGTGCCCACGGGCGAAACGTCGTGATCTCGAGCGCCGCGTATTCGGGTGGCAACGAATTGCGCGCCACGTAGTCATTGACGCCGTCGGCGTAGGCGCTGAGCGCGTTGCGCACGTTCTGAGACAGGATGGGGAGCGAATGTTCGGCGGCGCGGCGCAGGCCGAAGGTGCGCAGTTGGACATCGCTTGCTAACGCCCCCGCGCCGAGCAGCTCGGCCAGCGTGCCCTCGGCCTGCCGACGCGTGACATCCATCTGGAAGAGGCGGTCCTGCGCGTGGGTGAAGCCCTGCAGGTATATCACCTCGCGTTCGGTCCTGGCCGCGATGTGTGGAATGCCGTCGCTGTCGCGCAGGACCCTGCCGTTGTTGCGCGACTTGCGTCGGCGGTCGTCCGACTCGGTGTCTCGGACCGTCGTGTCTTGTGCAAGAACGCAGACCGGCAACGTTGTCACGACTATCAACACTGCGCGGGCGATCCACCCTTTACTCTGCTTCAACATGGCAACCCTCATGGTTTCAATTACTGCTGTTTGCCGCGACTCGCTCGGTGCTCGCCCGGTGGGTCGCAGCATCGGCAGACAGCTCGAACCGTCCGCGATCCATAGCAACGTCCGACCGATCGTTTCGAATTGGCTCCGCGCGTGAAGCCCCCAGCCTGCCGACCTCGTATTCAGTACGAGCGGACAGCGCGCAGATGAGGTCAGCGCTGAGAGAACAGAATCAGCGCCGCTCGGCCGAAGCGACGCCTGAGCTTCTGTGCGGTCGTGGCGTGCAGCAGCTGCACTCCTTCGAGCCACGCCGCGTACGACGTCCCGTCGTCGATCATCTCGATAGGCGCGCCTTGCGGAGTCGCGAGTGATAAGGAAGTCCGCCGGATGGCTTCCGAGGAACAAGGGCGGAATAAATACTTGGTTATCGAGGTTATATGACCGGATTCCTTCGACCCTGCCACAGAAGAGCCAATGCGATTCAGAATTCGTTACCCGGCGATATCGATGCTTGTGATGGTCGGCGCGCTGTCGGCGGCCATTCCGCCGGCAGCCCTCGCGGAGGCGCAGGCGCGGGCAGTGCGCGCGGAGTCGGCCGTTACCCGCTTTCGCACGGCCAAGGTCGACGGCATAGACGTCTTCTATCGCGAGGCGGGCATGGCGGATGCGCCGGCAGTCCTGTTGCTGCACGGCTTTCCCACCTCGTCGCACATGTTCCGCAACCTGATTCCGGCGCTCGCGCATCGCTACCGCGTGATCGCGCCCGACTATCCGGCCTTTGGTCATAGCGGCACGCCGGACCGTCACGAGTTCAAGTACAGCTTCGCGCGCTTCGCCGAGCTGATGGACGGCCTGCTGAATCAGCTCGCTGTTGAGCGCTACGCGCTGTATGTGCAGGACTACGGCGCACCGGTCGGTTACCGTCTAGCGCTCAGGCATCCCGAACGCATCACGGCACTCGTCGTACAAAACGGCAACGCGTATGAGGAGGGACTCAAGCAATTCTGGAATCCGATCAAGGCCTATTGGGCCGATGGTTCCGACGCGCATCGCGCAGCCCTGCGTGCGGGGCTGACCCTGGCTGCGACGAAATCCCAGTACCTCGACGGGGTGCCCGATCCGTCGCGGGTCGCACCGGACGCCTGGCTGCACGATCAGGCGCTGCTCGACCGGCCAGGCATCGACGAGATCATGCTCGACCTGTTCAAGGACTACGGCAGCAACGTCGCTCTATATCCGCAGTTCCAGGCATTCTTCCGCTCTCGCAAGCCGCCGACCCTCATCGTCTGGGGAACGAATGACGTGATTTTTCCGGCCGACGGCGCGCGTTCGTACCTGCGCGATCTGCCCGACGCGGAACTGCACCTGCTCGACACCGGCCACTTCGCGCTGGAGGACAAGGGCGACGAGATCGCGGCGCTCATGCTCGACTTCCTCGATCGGAAGCTGCCACGCAAATGACTTGGTCCATCACCGCGAGCGCGAATTCACGCAGAGTACTGAAGTCGTTTCGTGAATTCCGCATTCACCGACACCTACGGTTGAGCCACGATTGGAATTTGCGTCTAAGAATTGGTCGGCACTCGCCTGATGCACGCCAGCGATCCTACTGACCTCGGCCTCCTGCAGCGCATCGCCGCGCGCGATACCGCCGCACTGGCGGAGTTGTACGATCGCCACAGCCGGCTGCTCTTCGGTCTCGTCCTGCGCATCGTCCGCGATCGCGCGGACGCAGAGGATATCCTGCAGGAGGCGTTCGTCCGGGTGTGGACGCGAGCCGAGACTTACGACGCGCGGATGGGCGGGCCGCTGGCGTGGATGGTGCGCGTGGCGCGCAACTGCTCGATCGATCGCCTGCGGGCCCGGCGGGTCCGCGCCCACGTGGACACGCCCGCGATCGACGTGGCCGCAGTCGAGGCGCTCGCCATAGACGGGCCGACCCCGGAGGCCGCCGTATTGGATGCTGAGAGGCGCTGGACGCTGGCCGGCGCGCTGGCCGGCCTCCCGGCGGAACAGCGGCAGCTTATCGAAGCGGCCTTTTTCGAGGGATATACTCACAGCGAGCTCGCGCAACGCTTCGGACTGCCGCTGGGGACCGTGAAGACGCGCATCCGCGCGGGCGTGATCGCCATGCGAGGAAAGCTGGAGCACGCCGTATGATCCCGGACGACATCCAGGCTCTGGTCCTTGCCGACGCGATCGGCGCGCTCGACCCGGACGAACGCTGGGATCTGGAGGCTCGCCTAACCGCCCTGCCTCCCAGCGTGCGCGCGGAGGTCGCTCACCTATACGACACGAGCGTGGAGATCGCGGCGAGCGCGAGCGGCGAGGAGCCGTCTCCAGAGGTGCGGGACGCATTGCTCGCCAGGGTTGCCGCGCCGTTCAACCACACCATCACCTCCACCGACGGGGAATGGGTCGAGACCACCGTGCCCGGCGTGCGGATGAAGGTCCTCGCGATCGACCGGGCGCGGGATCGGGTCACGATGCTGCTCAAGGGCGAGCCGGGCGCCCGGTATCCCGCCCATCGGCACTCCGGGCCGGAGGAGTGCTACGTGATCAGCGGCTCGCTGATCGTCGAAGGCCGGGTCCTGCGGGCGGGCGACTTCCACCACGCGGATGCCGAGAGCGATCACGGCGAGATCTGGACCGACGAAGGCATGGAGGTGCTGCTCGTCGCCTCGGCGAGCGACTACCCCGGATAACGCCCACGTCGACATGAGCTCCTTCGCTTACCTCGTAGGGAATTGAGCGGCGCACGACTACCTTCAATACTGAGGCTCGGCCCAATTAACTGGGCGACTCAAGGAGCCTCACATGACTTTTTTCAGAAGACACATGCGCGCTCGCGGCTGCCGAGTGGCCATCCTGGGCGCAATTCTGTGTGGCACGCTGATCGTGTCAGCGCTCGCCCAGACCGCGGAGCCGCGCCCGACGCTCTACCACCGTCTCGGCGGGTACGATGGCGTTGCCTCCTACATTGCACTCGTGTTTCCTCGCGTGGCGCTACATCCGGAGCTTTCCCGCATGTTCGGCGGACACGGGAAGGACAGCCAGCAGAAGCAGTTCCAACTGGTCGTCGAGCTGATCTGTCAGAAGACTGGCGGTCCCTGCGCGTATATCGGTCGCCCGATGACGCCGGTCCACGATGGGTTGGGCATCACGGAAGCCAACTGGTCGACCTTCATGAAGATCATCTCGGACGGCATGAGCGAGAAGAGATACCCAGCGGATGTCCAGGCCGAGTTCCTGGCGATTTGGCGCTCCTTTCGTGACAGCGTGGTGCAGAAATGATCGACACGACGTACGCCGTTCACACGCCAGAGTTTGCACCGGAGCCCGCAGCCGAGGCCCTTCGGACACTAGACGCCGCCGTCCATGGAACACGTATACGCACCCGGTGAGGGACGCGCCGCGGTCGGGGCGCTGCTGCAGTACTGGCGTCGAGCCAGGAACTTGAGCCAATTGGCCCTCGCACACGAGGCACAGGTCTCGCCGCGTCATGTTTGCTTTCTCGAGACTGGCCGAGCGAAACCGAGCCGCGACATGGTGCTCCTGTTGGCGGATACGCTGGACGTGCCATTGCGGGAACGGAATGCCTTGCTGCTCGCGGCGGGCTTTGCCCCGATGTTCCGGGAGTCAACACTCGACGATCGCGAGCTTGTGCCAGTCCGCACCGCAATCGATGCCATCCTGAAACAACAGGAGCCCTTTCCCGCGGTTGTCATGAACCGACACTGGGACATCGTTGCGACCAACGGCGCGGCGACGCGCTTTTTTTCAATGTTGCTGGATGGGCGGACGCCACACGGCGCGGGCAACATACTCCGCCTCATGTTCCATCCAGACGGGTTGCGGCCATTCGTCGAAAACTGGGAGGCGGTGGCACAAACCCTCATCCGCCGTGTGCATCGCGAAGCGCTTGGTGGAACTCTCGATGACGCAGGACAGGAGCTTCTGTCAGAGGTACTCGATTATGCCGGCGTCCCAAAGCGGTTGAGTACGCCGGATCTCGAAACGCCGCTGGTCCCCGTTGTGCCGGTGAGTTTCGGGCATCGCGGACACACCTTCAACTTCTTCTCGGCCGTTACGGTGCTTGGGACGCCGCAGGACATCACGCTTCAAGAATTGCGCGTCGAGTGCTTCTTCCCGATGGACGATGCAACTGGCGCTGCTGCTCGGGCTCTATTCGATGCAGCTGAGCGCGTTTCGATGACGATGACCGAGGAGCCATAGCCGCGGCCGCAGATGAGCGTGTACCACGGCCGTCCATGAACCGGCGAGTCCACTCAGTCAGCTTCGACTCGGCCACTGACCACTGCCTCGAGTCTCTGATCGAGTTGCTGACGCGCGCGTGGCTCCCGAAGGCAGGCCGGCCAGGAGTGGTGCGCGTGCGCTCGCGCCGGCAGGCCGCACTGATGTCGCTCTAGCGCGGCGCCCTGAGGCGCTTCAGCTCATGCCCCACCTCCACGATCGCTTCAATGGCGGGGATCAGGCGGCCACCAAGCGCCGTGAGGCGATACTCCACCGTGGGAGGCGACGTCGGCTTCACGTCGCGATGGAGCACGCCGTCCTGCTCCAGCTTGCGAAGGCGCGCGCTGAGCGTCTTGGCGGAGACGCCCTGCAGATCGCTCTTCAGCTCTGAGAAGCGCCGCGGCGATTCCCGCAGGTACCACAGGACGTTGGGCGTCCATGCCCCGCCCAGCAGGCGCATGCAGGTCGTCAACGGGCATACCGCCGGCGGGGCCGCCACGCGGGTCTTGCGTCGAGGAACCATCGCGCCCTCCAGGTTACCGGACCGAAACCGCATTGTGCAATAGCCATCGGCAATTTGGTTGCAATGGGCTAGTTGGTTTCCTAAGGTAACTATATCCCATCGACACGGGACCGTGACACAGGAGATCGCACATGCCATCCAAGACCATCATCGTGACCGGCGCCTCGAGCGGAATCGGTCTGGCGCTGACGCGCGCCTTTCTCGAACGAGGCCACCACGTGGTCGCCAACTCGCGACGCATCTCGACCGCTGGCACGCTGGCGCCTTCCGAGGCGCTGTCGCTCGTCGACGGTGACATCGCGCAGCCAGACGTGGCGGCCCGCGTCATCGACGCCACCGAGCGGTTCGGCGGGCTCGACCTGCTCGTCAACAACGCCGGGGTCTTCATTCCCAAGCCCTTCACGGACTACACGCCGGACGACTTCGCTGCCCTGGTGGCCACCAATCTCACCGGGTTCCTCCACGTGACCCAGGCCGCAGTGCGGCGGATGCGGGCCCAGCGTGCCGGCCACGTCGTCACGATCACCACGAGCCTGGCCGATCAACCGGTCGCTGGGGTGTCGGCGGCCTTGCCGATTCTCACCAAGGCCGGGCTCAACGGGGTGACCAAGGCACTGGCCATCGAGCACGCGGTCGAGGGCATCCGGTTCAATGCCGTAGCTCCCGGCATTATCGACACGCCGATGCACAAGCCAGAGGCCCACGGCTTCTTGAAACAGCTCCACCCGATCGCTCGCCTGGGCACGCCAGAAGAGATCGTCGAGGCGGTGCTGTATCTGGATGGGGCCACCTTCGTCTCGGGCGAGGTGCTGCACGTCGACGGAGGCGCTCATGCCGGCCGCTGGTGAAGCGATCGACCTGACCGCGGAGGCCAGGCCATGACGGCGTGGTACGACTCGCCCGCCGCGCGCTGTCTCGGCGTGCGCTATCCCATCGTGCAGGGGCCGTTCGGCGGCGGACTCTCATCGCCGGCCCTGGCTGCCGCCGTGTCCAACGCCGGCGGCCTCGGATCCTACGGTGCCCAGGGACTGACACCAGACGCCATCCGCAGCGTGGTCGCCGGCATTCGCCAGCGGACCGCGCAGCCATTCGCGGTCAATCTGTGGGTGTCGACCGAGGATCCCGGCGCTGCGGCGGTCACGGCCGCAGAGTTCGCCACCGCCCTCGGACCGCTGCTCCCGCTCTACCGTGAGCTCGGCGTGGAACCCCCAGGGCCGCGCCTCGGTGCCCAGCCTAGCGTCGAGAGCCAGGCAGACACGCTCATCGACCTGCGGGTGCCGGTGATCAGCTTCGTCTTCGGCGTGCCCGATCACGCGCTCGTCGAGGCGTGCCGTGCGCGCGGTATCGTGACCATGGGCGCGGCAACGACGGTGGACGAAGCGCTCGCGCTCGAAGCTGGTGGCCTCGACCTGGTGGTCGCCTCGGGCTTTGAAGCCGGCGGGCATCGGCCCTCGTTTCTGCGGTCGGCTGAAGCGAGCCTTACGGGCACATTCGCCCTCGTGCCGCGTGTGGCCGATGCCGTCCGACTGCCGATGGTGGCGGCCGGTGGCATCGCCGATGGGCGGACCATCGCCGCGGCGCTCGCCCTCGGCGCCCACGGCGCTCAGGTTGGCACGGCGTTCCTGGCGTGCGACGAGTCCAATGCCGCGCCCGGGCATCGCGCCGCCCTGTTTGGTCCGGGTCGGCACGACACTCTGTTGACGCGAGGATTCTCCGGCCGTTTGGCGCGTGGACTGCGCAATCGACTGGCGTCGCTGCTCGAGACGATGCCCCCACCTCTCCCGTACCCAGTGCAATCCGATCTGCTGTCGCCTCTGCGGCGTGAGGCAATTGCACGAGACCGGGTCGACCTGATCTCGCTCTGGGCCGGTCAAAGCACGCCGCTGCTGCGGTACCACCGGGCGGCGGACCTGTTCGCCGCGCTCGTGCGCGAGACGACTGCAGTACTGGAGTCTCGAGGCGTGGGCCGTACTCCCTAGCGAGGCTGCGCCTCAGACCAGCGAGCATGTAGGAGTGGCTCCGCCTCGCTAGTCACAGTGTTGGCTATGCCCCGCTTTGCGGGGCGAACCGTCTTGACCGGGGAAAACTTGACTCATTTGTCACGAAACCAGGCGGTCAAGCCGGCTAGACCGGCCCAGCGCTCCTGCAGGGCATCGGCAGGCGACTTCCATTCCAGTCGAGGTTCAGCGAGCGAACTCCGATGAACCTCACACATCCGACAAAGGCTGGCGACCGTAGAGATAAATGTTTTGCGCAGGTGCTATGTCATGAACCGCTGGACATTCATTCTCCCGTGTCTTCTGCTCTCCCTCACCGTTGTCGCGGCTTGCGAGCGTAAACAGAACGCAACAACCGCCACAACCACAACGAGCCCCGATTCCTGCACAGTCGCCCTCGCGCGTGGACAGGAATGGAACGACCGCGATCGAGCAATCGCCCTGGCGCAACAGGAGGCGCGCAACGGCGCCCAGGCGAGGGATGCGCTCGAGCGCCTCGGATACCTGTATGTGGCACGCGCACGGGTCAGCAACGATGCAGGCGACTACACCCTGGCCGACATGACGGCCGCATGCCTCACCGCCAGCTATCCAGGTGATACAGCGGCACTGCTCCTGAAAGGCCACGTCCTGCACCAGCTCCATCGATTCCGTGAAGCGGAACAAGTCGCTCGCGTGCTGGTGGCGAAGCGCACCGTCGTCCTCGACTACGGGTTGCTCGGAGATGCGCTGATGGAGCAGGGCCGCCTCTCAGAAGCGGGCGAGGCGTACCAGAAGATGCTCGACCTCAAGCCGTTCTACCAATCCTATACGCGGGCCGCGCACCTCAGGTGGCTGAAGGGTGACCTCGATGGCGCGACTGACGCGATGCGTCTGGCGATTTCGTCGGCCAGCCCGCGCGACCCGGAATCGTCGGCGTGGGCGTGGACGCGACTCTCGGCGTACGAACTCCAGGCGGGTCGGCTCCGTGATGCGGTGACGGCTGCCGAGACCGCGCTGCGTTACGAGCCCGATTATGCGGCGGCGCTGCTGGCTCAAGGGCGCGTTCTGATGGCAACGAACCGACCGTCCGACGCACTCCCGGTGCTTCGCCGGGCCGCGAACCTGAATCCTTTGCCCGAGTATCAGTGGACGCTGGCGGACGCTCTGCGGGTGCAGGGTAACCGCGCTGAAGCGGACGTGACCGAACAGGAGCTGCAAAAGCGCGGCAGCATCAGCGATCCGCGCACCTACTCCCTATACCTGGCTACTCGCCGGATAGAGCTGCCAGAGGCGATCGCCCTTGCCGCAGAGGAGCTGAAAACGCGCGCCGACGTCTTCACGCTGGACGCCCACGCGTGGGCGCTCGCCGCAAGTGGTCGAATCGACGAGGCTCGCGAAGTCATGGTGCGTGCCCTCGCGGAAGGCACGCAAGACGCGCGGCTCTTCCTGCACGCCGGTGTCATCGATGCCGCGTCGGGACGCCATCGCGAAGCCAAACGGTGGCTGAAGAGGGCCGAGCGGCTCCGAGCGACGCTGCTGCCCTCCGAGACCACTGAGCTCACTCGCCACTTGACCGAGAACGAAGGAGAACTGAGATGAAGAGACTGTTCCACCGGACACTGACATTCGCGGCAGCAGCAGGAGTGCTGCTGCTCGCACCCACCGCCGCTCGTGCGTCCAGTCACATGGACGCGCCGCTCATCACGTTGGACGATGCCGCCAACACCACCGATGTGTACGCCTTCGTGCAGGACGAGAACGGCCGTAAGTCACTCGTCACTGCCCTCGGGGTCTACCCGTTCGAGGAGCCAGGCATCGGGCCGAACAAGTTCAATTTCGACGATAACGTGCTCTACGCCATTCATGTGGCGACAGGCGCAGACGTCGCCGCCGGCAAACCGACGTACTCGTATGAGTTCCGTTTCAAGACGGTATTCAAGAACAAGAAGACGATTCTCCAGTCGTACCTCAACGTCATCAAGAATGTGGACGATGCCGCGCAGAATCTGACGCAGTACTACACGGTCACGAAAGTCGATAATCGTACCGGCGACCGCACGCCCCTCGGGGAGGGCGTCGTGCCGCCCAACAACCAGGGGAACGCGACACCCTTCTACAACCAGGGTGACAACGGCGAGAACCCCGCCAAGGATGGCGTCGCCACGTTCGCCGAACTCGACCGGTACACCCGGCAGTCCATCGCGACGCTGGACGGCGGTTACATCGCCTTCGCGGGCCAGCGCGACGACGGCTTTTTTGCGGACATCCAGTCCATCTTCGATCTGCTGAAGCTCCGCAGCCCCGGCAAGGATTCCCAGGGCGGGTTCAACCTGCATCTGATGGCACTGGCGATTCCGGTCGACGAACTGGGCGGGGACCAGCAGATCGCCGGCGTCTACGCGACGACGAGCCGCGAGCGCTTCACGATCCTGCACGACGGTCTCAAAAGACCGGATGTCTTCGGCGACTGGGTCCAGGTGGCGCGGCAGGGCAACCCGCTGTTCAACGAGGGCCTCGTGGCGATTGAGGACAAGGATCTGTATAGCAGGACGAGCCCGTCGAGCGACAAGGCACTGTTCCAGAAGTACGCACGGAATCCCGAGCTCGCGAAGCTCCTGAATCGCCTGGTGCTCGAGCCCGACATCCCGGGGATCGAAACGGGCCGCACGGACATCGCCGGGATCTTCATCCCTGACGTCATCAAGGTGGATCTTTCGACGGAATCGGCCCGGCTCGCGGGTGGTGGTCCCTCACATCCGACGAACCCCGACGACGTGGGCTTCTCGCCCTTGAGCATCTTCGGCAAGGATGTCCTCATCAGCAGGATCCAGCCTGGCTTCGGCGACGGCGTCGTTCCGGGAGGATGGCCGAACGGACGGCGGTTCGGAGACGACGTTGTCGACATCGCGGTCACGGCACTGATCAGCGACCTGCGCACGAGCCCTCCAATCATTCGTGGCCCCGCGGGGGACAACGTCAATGCGAACGACATGGCGTTCAACAAGGTCTTCCCGTACGAGTCCACACCGCAGAACGGGCGCCGGCACGCGCATCCCTGACGCTAGCGAGGCTTCGCCGTGGACCCACGAACATGTGGCTCCGCCTCGCTAGATGGCAGTATCTCCTGCCCGCGCGCTGCGCGGGCGAGCCGTCTTGACCGGGGGGAAGACTTGACTCATTTTCGACGAACCCAGCCGGTCAAGACGGCTAGCGTTCTTGCGTCACTCGTCTCGAGAGCCGCTGCGTTC
>DASRJR010000060.1:0-61902 GCA_035649395.1 Vicinamibacterales bacterium | reverse complement strand
GGCGCGTCGTTGGGCGACACCTCTCGCGTGCCGCGCATATGGCGCTTCGACTTGGTCGTCTTGCCGGTGAGGATGTGCCGCTTGAAGGCGGCGCTCCGTACGATTTTCCCCGACCCGGTCTTCTTGAAGCGCTTGGCAGCGCCTCGGTGTGTCTTCAGTTTCGGCATCTCGCTGTCCCGCGGGGCCTGAAGGCCCGCTCTACTCTTCTGTACCTGTTGCGGCCTCGACCTGTCCGTCGCTCTTGGGTCTGGGCCCGCCGCTCTTGCGTCCGGTGCGCTGACTCAAGATCACGTGCATCTGGTTGCCTTCGAGCCGCGGCGCCGTTTCCGCCAGGGCCACCTCGGCCAGTTCCCCGAGCAGCCGCTCGAGAATGCGCCGCCCGATCTCGGGGTGCGCCATCTCGCGGCCGCGGAAGAAGATCGTGGCCTTGACCTTGTCGCCATCGCTCAAGAAGCGCTCGATGTGCTTCTTCTTGAACTGGTAGTCGTGCTCGTCGACCTTGGGCCGAAACTTGATCTCCTTGACCTCGATCACCCGCTGGTGCTTCTTGGCCTCGCGCGATCGTTTCTGCTCTTGGTACTGATACTTGCCGAAGTCCATGATCCGGCAGACCGGCGGCATCGCGGTCGGCGAGATCTCGACGAGGTCGAGTCCCTTCTGACGCGCGATCACGAGGGCCTGCGGCGGCGGCATGATCCCGAGCTGTTGTCCGTTCTCGTCGATGACCCGGACTTCGCGTACGCGAATCCGTTCGTTCGTGCGGACACGGTCATCACGTCTTGGCGATCGATCGAAAGCTATAACGTCCTCCGACTCTACGACTACGCCGACTTCTCGACGGGCGGCGGTCCGGTCATCCGCTTGCTACGGATCTCCTCGAGCGCATCAGCGATGAACACGTCGAGCGCGCGCGACCCCAGATCTCCCGCCGAACGGCTTCGCACCGACACCGCGCCCTCCGCCGCTTCACGATCGCCCGCCACCAGCATGTAGGGGATCTTCTGCAGTTGGGCCTCTCGGATCTTATAACCAATCTTCTCCTGGCGGTCGTCGAGTTCGACCCGGAGCCCGGCGGCAGCCAGCCGGTCCCGGACCCCGGCCGCGTAGTCGCGATGCCGGTCCGAAATCGGCATCACCACGGCCTGGACGGGTGCGAGCCAGAGCGGCCAGGCGCCCGCAAAATGCTCGATCATCAGGGCGACGAACCGCTCGATGCTGCCGAAGATGGCTCGGTGAATGATGACCGGCCGGTGTTCCGCGTTGTCGGCGCCCGTGTACTTGAGGTCGAACCGCTCCGGCATCATGTAATCGAGCTGAATCGTCGCGCACTGCCACTTACGGCCGATCGCGTCGGTGACGTCGAAGTCGATCTTCGGTCCGTAGAACGCCCCGTCGCCCTCGTTGATCGTGTAGGGCCTTCCGGCGGCATCCAGCGCCCGCTTCAGCTCTGACTCGGCGTGATTCCACGTCTCGACCGTGCCAAGGAATTCCTCGGGCCGCGTCGAGAGCTTGATTGTGTACTCGAGGCCGAAATCGTCGTAGACGCGCTGGACCAGCCGCAGCAGGCGCTCGACTTCCTCGCCGATCTGCGACTCCATGATGAAGCAGTGACCGTCGTCCTGACTGAACTGCCGCACCCGCGTCAGACCGCTCAGGACGCCCGACGCCTCATTCCGGTGCAGTGGCGTCTGCTCGTGAAAGCGGATTGGCAGATCGCGATAACTCCGCACCTGGCTGGCGTACATCAGGAAGTGCCCCGGGCAATTCATCGCCTTGAGGCCCATCTGCTCGCCCTCGGACTCGACGAGGAACATGTTCTGACGGTAATGCTGCCAGTGCCCGGAGGTTTCCCAGAGCGCCTTGTTGAAGACGATCGGTGCCTTGACCTCCGTATAGCCAGCCGGGACGAGCACTTCACGCATGTAATTCGACAGCGTGTTGTACAGGACCGTGCCTTTCGGGAGCCAGAACGCGGCGCCTGGCGCCCACGCGTGGAACATGAACAGCTGCTGATCGCGGCCGATCTTGCGGTGGTCGCGCTTCTTGGCTTCCTCGAGGCGATGCAGATAATCCTGCAGCTCCTTGTCGGTGAAGAACGCCGTGCCGTAGACACGCTGCATCGGCTGATTGCGCGCGTCGCCCTTCCAGTAGGCGTTCGATGTACTCAACAGCTTGAACGCCTTGAGCTTGCCTGTGGATGGGACGTGCGGACCGACACAGAAGTCGATGAACGTGTCCTTGTCCTTGATCGTGTAGCAAGAGACTTCCGACTGTCCTTCGGTCTTCTCCTCGATCAGCTGTACTTTCAGCGGCTCGCCGCGCGTGCCGAAGAATCGCTTCGCCTCCTCACGCGGCCACATCTGGCGCTCGAACACGACATCCTGGTCCACCAGCTCGCGCATCTTCTTCTCGATCGCGTCGAGATCCTCGGGCACGAACGGCCTCGGCACGACGAAGTCGTAGAAGAAGCCCTCGTCCGTCGGCGGCCCGATGCCACACTGCACGCTCGGAAACAGATTCGTCACGGCGGCGGCGAGCAGGTGCGCCGTGCTGTGGCGATACACGTAGAGCGCTTCCGGACTCTTCGACGTGATGATCTTGACGGGAGCATCGGTCGTGAGCGGGTACGACAAGTCGACGAGCCGTTCGCCCACCATCGCCACGAGCGCCGCTTTGGCGAGCCCCGGCGAGATCGCGGCCGCAATGTCGCCGACCGGAGTACCGGCAGCAACACTCCGCGTCGATCCGTCAGGAAGCGTGACGACGACCGAGCTCATGGAAAAGTGGAAAAGTGGAAAAGTTGGAAAAAGTCGAAGTTCTGAAGTGGCGGAAGTCGGAGACGCGCGACAGAGCGCCGCCCAGCGCCAGTGCTGCGACTGGTGCTTGACCCCTTACTTTTCCACTTTTCTCCTTTTCCACTTTTCCACTTCGTTTGCTGGTAGGCGCGGGTGGACTCGAACCACTGACCTCCTCCGTGTCAGGGAGGCGCTCTAACCAACTGAGCTACGCGCCTGTATCTATCGCGAATTCAGGCCTAAAGCGAAGGGATCAGTATAACAGAGGCAGAAGGGGTTCGGGGCGGGGGAAGAGGCGAGGCCGTGGAAGCGCGGGAGGAGTGCGCGCCGCTGACGGCCTGACCTCTTTCGAGTTGGCGTCAGCGAACCATGTCTTTCAGCGCTTTGCCGGCGCTGAAGCGGACGACTCGCCGTTTGGGAATCTTGATGGACTCACCGGTCTGCGGATTTCGCGCGGTGCGCGCCTTCCGCTGAGCGGTCTTGAACGTGCCGAAGCCGACGAAGGTGATCGACTCTCCCTTCTTCAGCGACCTGGTGATGCCGTCGATCAACGAGTCGACCGCGGCAGCGGCGCCTGCCTTGGACGACCCGGTGTCCTTGGCAACCTTGGCGATCAGTTCCTGCTTGTTCATGGGCTCTCCTCTTCAGCGCACGACACTCGCCCGCACACACACACGTACGCGTGGGACCGTTTCAGCGTTTGTAGGTTGGTTGCGGTTATACGCGACGACTGAAGAGGTGTCAACGAGAAAGCGCGATTTTTCGGGCCTTCGCGCGCGATCACTCGTGGACCGACGACACTACGCGGCTTTCTTTTCCTTCTCGGTGAATCGATCGATCGCTTTGTCGAGCGTCGGGTCTTTCGTCGGTGGTGCGGCACCGAACTCGACGTCGGGCTGTTCCACTTCGACGTCGGGCGCGAGCCCGCGCTCGTGGATGCCGTTGCTCGATGGTGTGAGATATCGCACTGACGACAGCAGCAGGCCGCTGCCATCGGGCAGCTTCACGAGCTGCTGACGCGCGGCGCGTCCGAGCGTACGCTCGCCGATCAACTCCGCGCGCTTGTTGCCGCTGAGAGCCGACGCGAATATTTCCGCGCCCGCCGCCGTACCCTGATCCACGAGCAACTCGAGTGGCGCGGTGAGACTGCCGTCGGCCGCTTGCGCGGCGATCGTTTCCTTGTTCGTTTTCGTCTGCCGGACGGCGAGCGTGCCGCTCGACACGAACAGCCGCGCCGCAGCGATGCCATCGTCGAGATCACCGCGCGCGGCGCCGCGCAGGTCGATCACGAAGCGGGTTGCGCCGGTCTTCGCGAGTGCCTCGATCGCCTGCTTGAGGCGGACGGGCGTGTCCTTGTTGAAGTCGACCATCCGGATGTAGCCGGTGGTGGGGTTGGCCATGCGGCTCGTCAGATCGGGTCCGACGGTGCGTTCGCGGACCAGCGTCACTTCGTGCGGGTCGGCCGCGTTCCCGCGGATCACCAGGAGCGCCACTTTCGAGCCGATCGCGCCGCGAAGCAGACGCGCACCCTCGTACGCCGACATGTCGCGAGTCGGGCGTTTGTCGATCGCGCGGATGAAATCACCCGTTCGCAGGCCGGCTTTGGCAGCCGCCGACCCGTCTCGCGCCGACACGACGCGCAGGTAATACTGCCGCGTGAGCTCGACGCCGACGTCGGCGGGACCAGGATTGGAGTTGCTCTCGTACGCCTTCACCAGATCCGGTGGCAGGTAAGCGCTGTCCGCGTCGAGCGCATCAGCGAGGCCTCGCATCGCGCCGCGCATCGCCTGCTTGATGTCGACCTCTTCGACGTAGTTGTTCACCACGTGCGCGACGACGTCATCGAACACTCGAAGGTGCTGATAGGTGTCGTCCTTGGCCATCACCTGGCCGAGATATCCGCCGACGACGGCGAACATGATGACCGGCACGGAGACGGCGAGAACCCATACGCGCGTGCGAGACGTCATTGAGCGGACTCCATGACGGGCCGCCTAAAGGCGGCCCCTACGTGACTTTAACGAGGCTTTAGCCATTGTACGGGATCGACCGCGCGACCGTCGATCCGCATCTCGAAATACAGGGCCGCCATGCCGGCCGGAGCCAGGCCGACCCGTCCGACCTCGGCGCCCCCCTCCACCCGATCCCCCTGTTTCACCGAGATCGAGGAGAGATACCCGTACAGGGAATAGTTGTTACCGCCGTGGTCCAGGATGACCAGGTTTCCGAAGCCGCTGAACGCATCGGCAAAGCCGATTGTTCCGCTGTGAATCCCCCGTACGGGGGCGTCTTGTGGGGCGGTGATTTCAATGCCGCCCTTCACCGCCGTGCTGCCCAGGCGCCCGGATGGCTGACCGAACTGTTGGGTGATCCGGCCTTGAACCGGCCATTCGAGACCGCCCCGGAAGGGGAGAAGCGGGACGGCGACCGCTTCAGCACCGTCTGTCTTGGCCTTGATCTGCTGCTGAAGTTTGTCGTACGCCACCTGCAGCTCGCCCACGTACTGGGCGGTCAGGTCGCGGCGGGCGTCGATCTGCGCAATCCGTGCGGCATGCGCGGCCAGCGCGCGGTCGGCAGTGGCCTTCGCTTGACGGGCGCCGGCCTCCCGCGTTTGCAGATCGCGCGCTTTCTGCGCGAAGCTCTCGCGCTCCGTGCGCAGGGCGTCGAGCGTCCGCCGGTGCTCCGCCAGGCGCTGTTCGTTGAGGGTGGTGAGCGAGGCGACGGCACGTGTAGCGCGCGTAAACTCACGAAGATTGCGCGCGCTGAAGAGCAGTCCTGCATAGCCGCTCCGCCCGCGCTTGTACATGTCCACCAGCTGGCCCTTCATGTCCGGCATTTGCGCCAACCGCTGCAGCTCGAGGCGAGAGAGCTGGTCGGTCGTTTGCTGCAGATCTCGTTGTGCCTGGGCAGTCGCATCTGCGGCCTGCTCGGCGAGCCCGGCACGCATGTCGCGCTCCACCTCGAGTTTGCGCACCTCGTTGAGGAGTGTGCCCGACTCGCCCGCGAGCCGCTCGGCTTCGCGCTGCAACGCGCGAATACGTTCGGCGACACGCCGGCTCTGCGCGTCGGCGGGTGTGCCGCTCGGCTCCTGCGCGGCCGATACAACAGCCACGAGCACGATGCATCCAAACGAGATCGTAACGTTACGTGACATGGGTCGATCGCCGTGGATGCGATCCCTGCTCCCCCTGCGGCGATGCGAGAATTATACGGTGGCCAGGATCGCAGCCCTGGATGTCGGCGAACGGCGGATTGGGGTCGCCATCAGCGACGTGACGCAGACACTTGCGCGTCCGGTAGGGGTGATCCAGACGTCCGGCCTCGATGCCGACGCCCTCGATCGCGCCGTCGCGGAGCTCACGCGTCTTGCGGCCGAGGAAGACGGGCTGGCCACGCTCGTCGTCGGGCTCCCGCGACGGCTCGACGGCTCTCCGAATGACATGACCCCGCGTGTGCAGGCGTTCGCCGAACGATTGCGCGAGCGCACCGATCTCCCCATCGTCTTGCAGGACGAGCGTCTCACCAGCCGCGAGGCCGAAAGCCGCCTCGCGCTGCGGGAAAAGGACTGGCGCGCGCGCAAAACGCGCCTCGATGCTGCCGCTGCGGCGATCATTCTTCAGGAGTTCCTCGATGGCCGGTAAGGCCCGGGCCGCGCTCGCCATTCTCGGGGTCATCGTCGTTCTCATCGCGGGTCTCGCGGCGTTCGTCGGGAACCGGGTATGGGGCCAGATCCACGCGCCGTTCAAGGGCTACAACGGCGCCGAGCAATTCGTCGACATTCCGTCGGGATCCGGTAGCGCTGAGATCCGGCGCCGACTGATCGAGTCCGGCGTCGTATCCAACGAGTTCGCTCTGCGAGCGGCGCTCTGGTGGAGCGGCCGTTCGCGCTCGCTGAAGGCCGGCGAGTACCGTTTCGATCGCCCGATGACGGCGATCGAGGTCGTCGACAAGCTGGCCAACGGCGACGTCTACACGCGCCGCATTACGTTCCGCGAAGGGCTCACCATTCGCGAGATGGCGATGGTCTACGAGTCGAACGGATTCGGGCCGGCACGTGATTTCGTTCGAGCTGCCGCAAATCGGACACTCATCGAAGACCTCGACCCGAAGGCGGGAGATCTCGAGGGCTATCTGTTTCCCGAGACTTACACCCTCGCTCGCGTGACGCCGGCGACCCAACTGATCGAGATGATGGTCGAGCGGTTTCGGGCGACCTACCGCGAGCTCCCTCAGCAGGACGGATCGCCGCTGACGACGCGGCAGCTCGTGACGCTCGCGTCGCTCGTCGAGAAAGAAACGGGCGCTGCTCCGGAGCGGCCGATCGTCGCAGCGGTCTACCGCAACCGCATGAAAATCGGCATGGGCATGCAGGCCGACCCGACGGTCGTGTACGCGTTGATGAAAGCGGGCCGGTACGACGGCAACATCAGAAAGGCCGATCTCGATTTCGATTCGCCCTACAACACCTATAAGTACACAGGACTGCCACCAGGCCCGATCGCCTCTCCCGGCCGAGCATCGCTCGAAGGGGCCGCCGCCCCAGCCGACGTGCCGTATCTGTACTTCGTCAGCCGCAACGACGGGACGCACGTGTTTGCCGAGACGCTCGCCCAGCACAACGCGAACGTGTATCGGTATCAGGTGCAGTTCTTCCGCGAGCGCAGACTCAAGGGGGCAGCAGGGCAGGCGGAAGGTGGAAGGGGACAGGGGGAAGGGGGAAGAGCTGTCTCAGGGAACAGGAAATAGGAAAGAGGAGGAGACCGTGTTGGCATTCAGTCGCGTCCTCCTCGCTCGCCCCACTTCAGCTTCTCCCGCAACAACTCGAAGTAACTCCGCGTCGGTGCCTTGATCAGGCGCAGCGTCCGCTCCGAGCGTCGGACGCGGACCACGTCGCCTTCCTGAACCGGGTAGCCCGACTGGCCGTCGTAGGTGACGAAGATCTGGTCCTGCGTGCCCTGCACGTGCGGCCGCACCTCGATGACCTCGCTGCCTGGTATGACGATCGGGCGGTTCGTCAGTGTGTGCGGGGCAATCGGTGTGAGGACGATCGCGTCGGCGCGGGGGTGCACGATCGGACCGCCCGCAGCGAGGTTGTACGCCGTGGAGCCGGTGGCGCTGGCAATGATGAGGCCGTCGGCTTTGACCTTGGTGACGAGTCCACTCCCGACCGACACCGACAGCTCGATGATGCGCGAGAGTGCCGCCTTCGTGAAGACCACGTCGTTGAGCACGATGCGCGCGTCGAAGTGCTCTCGCGTCCGATAGGCATCGGCCGCGAGCATCGCGCGTTCGTCGATCTCGGCGGTGCCGTTCACCGCCGACTCGAGCACGTCGTAGAGCTCGTCGATGCGGGTTTCGGTGAGGAATCCGAGGCTGCCGAAGTTGACGCCGAGGATCGCGACGTCGCGCCCCGAATGTGCCGCACGGGTCGCCATGCTGAGCAGCGTGCCGTCGCCGCCCATCACGATGATCAGCTCGACTTCCTTCGGCAGATCCTCACGCGAGTACGTCCGCGCGTTCGAGCGGCGTCCGGACAGGGCGGCGGTGTCTGTTTCAAACAGCGGTTCGATGTGTCGGCGTTGCAGCCAGTCGCCGAGGCGTTCGAGGTGATCGGACGCGGCCGTCAGACCAGCTTTGGCGACGATACCGACGCGCGTGATTGTCGTGTGGGTCATGCGGCGCGAGTGTCGTGCCCGGCTTCAGCCGGACTGCGTTCTGAAGTGGATCAGGAACTCGACGTTTCCTTTTTGTCCCGTGACGGGTGAGGGCGTCCAGGCCACGCGGGTCAATCCTACCTCAGCACCGGCGGCCATCACTTCGTCGAGCACGCGCTCGTGCACTGCGGGGTCGCGAATGATGCCCTTCCGTACTTCCGCTTTTCCGGCTTCGAACTGCGGTTTCACGAGTGCAACCACGTCGGCGCGGGCTCGCAGCAGCGGCGGCACCACTGGAAGGATCCGCGACAACGAGATGAACGACACGTCGATCGTGACGAGATCGACCGGCCCGGGCAGCATTGGGAGCGTCAGTTGCCTGGCGTTGACGCCTTCGACCACGACGACGCGCGGATCATTGCGCAGCGTCCAATCGAGTTGTCCGTGCCCGACGTCGAGCGCCACCACACGCGCCGCGCCGCGTTTGAGCATGACGTCGGTGAAGCCGCCGGTCGATGCGCCGATGTCGAGGCACTCGCGTCCCTCGACGGGGACCTGAAACGTGTCGAGCGCATGCGCCAGCTTCAGTCCGCCGCGGCCGACGTACGGATGATCGGGCGCAATCAGCGCGATTTCCGACGCTTCGTCGACGGCCGTCCCTGCCTTCGTCATCGCCTGCCCATCGACGCTGACCTGCCCCGCAAGCACGAGCGCCCGAGCCCGTTCCCGGGAGACTGCCAGGCCACGGTTGACGACCAATTGATCGAGACGAACCCGGGCCATCAGCGTGTCCCGAGGGAACGGAGGTGACGGAGGTAACGGATAAACAGGAGAAACGAAGGAACGGAGGAATAACTGTCAAAGTGTGCCAGACGCCAACGCTCGGTGGTGATCAGGTCCACAAAGAGTCTCCGTTGCTCCGTTCCCCTGTGAATCCGTTGCCTCCGCAACCTCCGTTTTCTGCAAGCGTGCTAATTCGATCGCTCAACGATCCATCGTCCAATTCCGAGCAGGTGCGCGTCGGCCATGCCGGCAGCGGCGAGCGTCGCTCGAGCGCGATCGAGGCATTCGGCGGCGAGGCGCTTCGAGGCCTCGAGGCCGTAGAGACTGGGATAGGTCGGTTTGCCCGCGGCGGCATCCTTGCCCGCGGTCTTGCCGAGATCGGCCGACGCCCCTTCGACATCGAGGATGTCGTCGACGATCTGAAACGCGAGCCCGAGCTCGGAGGCGGCGCGATCGATTGCGTCGACCTGCTCGTCGGTGCCGCCGCCCATGATCGCGCCGGCGACGGCCGACGCGCGAATGAGCGCGCCTGTTTTCTTGCGGTGCATCGTCGCGAGCGCCTCGGGGTCCATCGGCGTGGCGCCGCCGCTCACGTCGATTCCGACCGAGGCGAGATCGAGCGCCTGTCCTCCGACCATCCCGACCGGTCCCGCGGCCAACGCCACCGTCTCGATGACGCGAAGCTTACGCGCCGCGACCGTCGGATCGGTCGTGGCCGGTTCGCGCGAGAGCAGATGAAACGCTTCCGTCAGCAACCCATCGCCGGCAAGAATCGCCATGCCCTCGCCGGCGACGACGTGCAGCGTCGGCCGGCCCCGACGCAGGACGTCATCGTCCATCGCGGGGAGATCGTCGTGAATCAGCGAGTAGGTGTGAATCAGCTCGATGGCGCACGCGGCGGCCATGGCAAGCGCGCGCGCGCCGCCGACCGAGTCGGCGCTGGCGAGACACAGGATCGGCCGCAGCCGCTTCCCGCCGGCGGTCAGGCTGTAGCGCATCGCGTCGGCGACGACGGCGGGGCAGTCGGGAGAGGAGGGCAGCACGCGCGCGAGGGCCGCTTCGATCTCCGCGCGGCGGCCGTCGAGGTATTCGGCGAGCGCGTGCCCAGCCTCGCTAGCCTTTGACCTTGGTGTCATCGTCGGCCAACGACGCCGGTGCCGGTTGCAGGTGGCCGCGCTCGTTCAGGATCTCGATGCGGCGCTCGGCTTCTTCGAGACGCGCGTGACAGAAGCGCGAGAGGTGGACGCCGCGCTCGTAGAGGCGCAGCGATTCCTCGAGCGGCAGGTCGCCTTCTTCGAGCTTCTTGACGACCGCCTCGAGCTCCGCGATGGCTGCCTCGAAATCCTTGATCGTCGTATCAGACATCGCGTCGCTCTTTCACCTCGCATCCCAGCTCACCGCGCTCGACCGTGACCGTCACCCGATCGCCGATCGCCACGCGCGATGCGTCGCGAATGACTTCCGTGCGATCGCCATTCCAGCACACGGCGTAGCCCCGCGCCAGCACGGCGAGCGGGCTCAAGCTCTCGAGGCGCGCGACGGCCGCCCCAAGCCGCGCGTCGAGCGCGTGCCGTCGTCGATCGCGCACCGAGGCGAGACGACCGTCGCCGGCCACCAGCCTGGTGCGAAGACCGGCCAGCCGGCGCCGCAGATCGAACGTTTCCAGCGCGAGGCGCAGCGTCTGATACGCCCGCTCGCGCGCTGCCAGCCGCGCGCGCATTGCGCGCCGGAGCTCGTGGGTCAACTCGCCAGCCTGTCTGGCGCGCATCGCCAGCCGGCCGCGAGCCCCGCTCACGCCCGATCGCGCCTCGAGCGTCCGCAGGCGCGACTCGACACGATGGATGCGCGCGCGCATCGAGCCGTTGAGACGACTCGCCAGCTGCTCGATGCGCGAAACGAACTCGTCCTTGCGTGCGACGACCATCTCCGCGGCGGCCGACGGCGTCGGCGCCCGCAGGTCGGCGACGAAATCAGCGATCGTCACGTCGGTCTCATGGCCGACGGCCGAGATGATTGGGACCGGGGAGCCGGCAATCGCCCGTGCCGAGACTTCTTCGTTGAAGGCCCAGAGGTCTTCGATCGAGCCGCCGCCGCGCCCGACGATCACGACGTCGACGCCCTTCACTTTCGCGATCGCCGACAAGCCGCGCGCGATCTCGAGCGCGGCGCCCTCGCCCTGCACCCGAACCGGCCGAATGATCACGTGCGCGTTCGCATATCGTCGCCGCAGCACCTTGATGATGTCGCGGATGGCAGCGCCGTCGAGCGAAGTGACGACCCCGATTTTGCGCGGCAACGCGGGCAGCGGCCGCTTGCGGCGGGCATCGAACAGCCCTTCGGCGGCGAGCCGTTGCTTGAGCTGATCGTAGGCAAGCTGCAGCGCACCGAGCCCGCCCGGCTCGAGGTGCTCGCAGACGATCTGATACTCGCCCTTCGGCTCGTACACGCTCACACGAGCGCGTGCGACCACACGAAGCCCGTCCTTCGGCGTGAACTTCAGCAGACGGAGCGCCGACCGGAACATCACGCCTTTGATCTGCGCGCTGCTGTCTTTCAGCGTGAAGTACAGATGTCCGGTGTTCCAGACGCGGCAGTTCGAGAGCTCACCCTCGACCCAAATCTCGAACAGCTCCTCCTCGAGCAGCGTCCGGATGCGGCCGGTGAGCTCCGATACCGTGTGCACGCGCCGTTCGCGGACGCGCGGCGCCGTTCGCTTCGGTGCAGGCTCCGGCTCCGCGCCCGGATCCGGCTTGCCCTGAGCGGAGTCAGGCTTGCCCTGAGCGGAGTCGAAGGGCTCCTCGAAGGGCAGGTCGAACAGACTCATCGCTGGTGTGCCGGCAGATGTTCGACGGCTTTGGCCAGCGTCAGCAGCTCCTGTTCGGAGTAGCTGATGCGCGTGACGCCGGAAGCACGTCCCGTCTTCTCGTCGGCCGCGACGACGATGCCGTTGAGGCGGGGATTGCCGGTTGCCGGTTCGAACTTGCTCGGCAGCGCGGTGAGGAATCTCGAGAGCGACGACTCGCGGTCCATGCCGATGATCGAATCGTGAGGACCGGTCATCCCGGCGTCGGTCAGGTAGGCGGTCCCCTGGGGAAGGATACGTTCGTCGGCCGTCTGCACGTGTGTGTGCGTCCCGACCACGAGCGTGACCTTGCCATCGAGATGCCAGCCCATGGACACCTTCTCGCTCGTGGCCTCGGCATGGAAGTCGACGATGATGACGCGCGTCTTGTGTCGAATCGATTCGATCTCGCGCAGCACGACGGCAAAGGGGTCGTCGATAGGCGTCATGAACACACGCCCCATCACGTTGATCACGCCGACCGCGCGGCCATCGCCGGAGTGGGTCACGCACGAGCCGCGTCCGGGCACGCCGGCGGGATAGTTGGCGGGGCGGAGCAGGCGCGGCTCCGCGGCAATGTAGTCGAGCGCTTCCCTCTTGTCCCAGATGTGATTGCCGGAGGTCATGACGTCGACGCCCATCTCCAGCAGGCTATCGCCCACGTCTTTCGTGATGCCGAATCCGGCGGCGGAGTTTTCCGCGTTCGCGATCACGAAGTCGACCTGATGGCGCTCGACGACACCACGCAGACCCTTGCGAATGAGCTCGCGCCCCGGGCGCCCGATGATGTCGCCGATGAAGAGGATGTTCATGCGGACGTGCCACGCGGAGCGCTGATCGTAATCGCCTGTGCCTGGCCGCGCCGATCCGTCCGTCGGGGGATGACGATCGTCAGTTCGCCTGCCTCGAGCCACGCGCGGGCCGAGGCCGCCTCGAACGCGCCGGTCAAGCGAACAGCGCGCGCAAAGCGGCCGAACTCCCGCTCGACCAGGTGATACGTCGCGTCGGACGCGGTGCGCATCGGCGCTTTTTCCCCGGCGACCAGCACGACGTTGTTGCGGAAGAGCACGCGCATCGCGTCGGCGCGAACGCCGGTCACGTCGAGGATGATTTCGACGTCGGTCGCGGTCTCGAGGACATCCAAGACCGGATGACACTCGCCGGAGTAGACGCGCTCATCGGGAGGGAGACGTGCTTCCAGGTCGGCGAAGAGCTCCCGGATATCGTCTCCCAGCTCGCGAAGGTCCCCCGCAGGCACGAACGGGAACTGGGCCACGGGCCATGATCGCACAAGCTCAGAACTGCACGTCTCGGCCCGGGGTCTGACCCCAGCTCTGCCCCAAACACTGGCCCCAGCTCTGACCCCAACACTGACCCCGGATCTTCGGTGCATGATATGAGTCTATATAGATAAGATTTTATGCTTGACTATCACTCACTATCTGCTATGCTTTTGTTCGACCGCGCGAATCGGAGGGACTCGCAGGTCGAGCTCAGCCAAAGTCAGGGGAGCAAGAACACATGAGTAAGGTGATTGGAATCGACCTGGGGACGACCAACTCGGTCGTGGCCGTGATGGAAGGCGGCGAACCGGCGGTCATCGTCAACCAGGAAGGCGCTCGCACGACCCCCTCGGTCGTTGCGTTCACCAAGGACAACGAGCGCCTGGTCGGGCAGGTCGCGAAGCGTCAGGCGGTGACCAACCCGCAGAGCACGGTTTTCTCCATCAAGCGCTTCATGGGCCGCAAGCACCACGAGGTGTCGCAGGAGATCGGCCGCGTGCCGTACCAGGTCGTGAAGACCGACAACGGTGATGCGTGGGTCGACGTCCGCGGCAAGAAGTATTCACCGCCGGAAATCTCGGCGATGGTGCTGCAGAAGCTGAAGACGGCCGCCGAGGACTACCTCGGTGAAACGGTGACCGACGCGGTCATCACCGTCCCGGCGTACTTCAACGACGCGCAGCGTCAGGCGACCAAAGACGCCGGCAAGATTGCGGGGCTCAACGTGCTCCGCATCGTCAACGAGCCGACGGCCGCGGCGCTCGCATACGGTCTCGACAAGAAGAAGGACGAGACGATCGTCGTCTACGACTTTGGCGGCGGCACGTTCGACGTGTCGATCCTCGAAGTCGGCGAGGGCGTCGTCGAAGTGAAGGCGACCAACGGCGACACGCATCTCGGCGGCGACGATCTCGACCAGCGCGTCATCGACTGGATGGTCGCGGAGTTCCGGAAGAGCGACGGAATCGATCTGGGGAAGGACCGGATGGCGCTTCAGCGTCTGAAGGAGGCGGCGGAGAAGGCCAAGATCGAGCTGTCCACGGTGATGGAGACCGACATCAACCTGCCGTTCGTGACGGCGGATCAGACCGGTCCCAAGCATCTCCAGATGAAGCTGACTCGCGCGAAGTTCGAGCAGCTCGCCGAGGATCTCTTCGAGCGCTCGATGGGGCCGGTGCGTCAGGCGCTGTCGGATGCGGGGCTGAAGCCGTCCGAGATCGACGAGATCGTGCTCGTCGGCGGCTCGACGCGCACGCCGAAGATCCAGCAGCTGGTGAAGGAGTTCTTCGGAAAGGAACCTCACAAGGGCGTCAATCCCGACGAGGTCGTCGCGATCGGGGCGGCGATCCAGGGCGGCGTGCTGAAGGGCGACGTCAAGGATATGCTCCTGCTCGACGTGACGCCGCTGTCGCTCGGCATCGAAACGCTGGGCGGCGTGATGACGACGCTCATACCGCGGAACACGACGATTCCGACGCGAAAGAGCGAGATCTTCTCGACCGCGGCCGACAACCAGCCGAACGTCGAAGTGCACGTGCTGCAGGGTGAGCGTCAGATGGCGCGCGACAACCGCACCCTGGGGCGCTTCCAACTCGTGGGCCTGCCGCCCGCGCCGCGCGGAGTGCCGCAGATCGAGGTGGCGTTCGACATCGACGCCAACGGCATCGTCAACGTGACGGCCAAGGACGTGGCGACCGGCAAAGAGCAGAAGATCACCATCAGCGGATCGTCCGGCCTGAACAAGGTCGACGTCGATCGCATGGTGAAGGACGCCGCGGCGCATGCCGAGGAAGACAAGGCCCGTCGCGAGCTGATCGATGCGCGCAACCAGGCCGACTCGCTGTCGTACTCCGTCGAGAAGACGGTGAACGAGAACCGCGATCGGATGCCGGCGGCCGACGTCAGCCGCATCGAAGGCGCGATCGCCGTGGTGCGCGAGGCGGTCAAGGGCGATTCGCTCGACGTGATTCGGCGATCGACCGACGACCTGCAGAAAGCGTCGCACGCGATCGCCGAGCAGCTCTACCAACAGCAGGCTTCAAGGCCCAGGCCTCAGGCCTCAGAAACCGACGACATCAAAGACGGCGAGGTCGTCGACGCGTAACGGTTCCGGCGGGTCCAGGTGGTGCCCGCCGCCACAACGCCACGAATCATTCGTCGTAGAGGCGGGTCTTGAGACCCGCCGGGAGAGGAGAAATGACCATTACCCGATTCGATCCATTCCGTGAGTTCGCGATTGTGCCGCGCGGCAACTGGGTTCCGCCCGTCGACATCTTCGAGACCGCCAGCCACGATCTCGTGATCAAGGCGGAACTGCCCGACGTCAATCGCGAGGACGTCACGGTCACCGTGGAGAACAACGTGCTGACGCTGCGTGGCGAGAAGAAGCTGCCGGCCGATGTGCGCGACGATCAGTTCCGCCGCGTCGAACGCGACTACGGCAGCTTCAGCCGGTCGTTTACGCTGCCGAACACCGTTGACGCAGCCAAGGTGAGCGCTGATTACAAGAACGGCGTGCTGACGATCCGCTTGCCGTTCCGTGAAGAGGCCAAGCCGCGGACGATCAACGTCGAAGTCGCAGCGTAATGCGCGCGAGTTCCGACGTTCCAAAGTTCCTCAGTTCCGGAGTTCTGGGTATCACTGAACTCTGGAACCTCGGAACTCGGGAACTCCCGGAACTCGCTGCGTTCTTAATGTGTTAGTCTGGGCCCTGATGACCGACACAGACGACACCTTGAGTTCTCCCGCCGAACTCCCGGTCGACGCGCTGGCGCCGCGTCCGAAGGCGGCGCCGATCGAGAGCCGGTTCCTTTTCGTCGACGTCGCCGCGATGCGAGCCAAGCAGTTGCGGCGCGGGGCGCTGCCTCGGCTCGATGAGAATTCCGAGGACCGCGTCCGTCCGTTCAAGGCGGAGCGGGTGGCGATGGAGGAGGTCAAGCGCGGTCTCGTGCAGTACGAGACTCCCGATAGTTCTCGAGCGTAGCGGAACCTCGTCATCCAGATCGCCGTAACTGGCTGATGTAGGATGCTGACGCTCTTCGTCTTCGGCGCCCTCGCGCTCGCCATCTTCGGTGTGGCGGCGATTCCCTTTCTGCTCATCGGCCTGCTGTTCAAACTGATATGGCTCCCGTTCCGGCTGTTCTTCTTCCTGTTGGGCGGCGCCTTCCGGCTGGTGTTCGGGCTGATCGGCGGCCTGCTTGGTCTGCTCGTCGGGCCCGTGGTGCTGCTCGTCGTCGTCGTGGCATTGGTCGGCGCCCTCGTGGCCGGAATTCTGTCGCTGCTCGCACCGTTGATTCCGATGGTCTTGCTCGGCCTGCTGGCCTGGGCGATCTATCGGGTCGTCAGGCGTCCCACCCCCGCCTTCTGATACTCTCGGCGCCATGCCGAGAGCTCGTGTCAGGGTCTTCCTCGTCCCGATCGTCGCTCTGATCGCCTGCGCCCTGCCGGCTGCGGATGCGCGGCAGACCCGTCCTCAACCACCGCCGTATCGCATCCTGATCAGCAACGACGACGGCGTGCGTGCGCCCGGCATCGCGATGCTCGCGCAGACGTTGCAGGCGATCGGGCAAATCATCATCGTCGCGCCCGCGGAAAATCAGAGCGGAAAGGGCCACTCGATCGTCACCAGCGAGCCGATCTCGCGTGAAGATCTCACCCTGCCGAACGGTCTGCGAGCCATCGGCCTGACGGCGACACCCGCCACCACGGTCAACGTGGCCATCCGCAACATCCTGACGCCGAAGCCGGATCTGGTCGTCTCGGGCATCAACCGTGGCTATAATCTCGGGTTCTCGGCGTACCTGTCGGGGACGGTCGGCGCGGCGCGCGAAGCGGCGATCCACGGCGTGCCGGCGATCGCCACGTCGCTCGCCGAGGCCGGCGTGCCGCACGACTACGTCTATGCCGCCGAAGAAGTGCTCGGGGTCGCCCGGCGCATCAAGCAGTATGGCCTGCCGCCCGAGACGTTTCTCAACGTCAATATTCCCGCGATGCCGCCGGGCGGCTACAAGGGCTACGTGATCACCACCCAGTCGCGAAAGAAGGAAGGCGAAGAGCGATTCGCCGAAATGCAGAACCCCGCCTCGGGCCGCACGTTGTACTGGAGTGTCTACAAAGAGGGCGGCGCCGACGTTCAGGGCAGCGACATGTGGGCCGTCTCGAACGGCTACGTCTCCGTCACGCCCATGAAGCTGGGCGAGTTCGACACCTCCCAGGTAGACACCCTCAAATCCATTTTCAAATAGCCATGCGCATCACACTCAGCCTCGCTGTCGGGTTCATCTGTCTCGCCCACGTCGCCGCGGCACAGTCGACCAACGCAACGCGTCCGAACGTCGTGCTCATCATCACCGACGATGTCGGATATAGCGACATCGGCAGCTACGGTGCGCCCGACATCAAGACGCCACACATCGACGGCCTGGCGAAGAACGGCACGCGTCTCACCGACTTCTACGCCGCGCCGAACTGTTCACCGACCCGTGCGGCGCTGATCAGCGGCCGGTATCAGCAGCGATCACGCATCGAGAATCCACTCGGTGCCGCGCGTGTCGCACAGGAGCAGGGCCTGCGGGCCACCGGGCGGACGTTGCCGCAGCTGCTGAAGAACAACGGCTACCGTACCGGACTCGTCGGCAAGTGGCACCTGGGCTACAAGCCGGAATTCAGTCCGAACGCGCATGGCTTCGACTACTTCTTCGGCTTCAAGAGCGGGCTGATCGATTACTACCAGCACACCGATTCGAGCGGCGAGCACGATCTCTTCGAGAACGGCGAACCGACGCACGCCACCGGGTACTCGACGGATCTGTTCACGGATCGCTCGATCAGCTTCATCGAAAAGAGCGCCGGGCAACCGTTCTTCCTCGAGGTCGCGTTCAACGCCGCCCACTGGCCGTTTCAGATCCCGGATCATCCGTCCGTCGCACCGGACAACGCGCGGTTCGTTCAACCTCAAGACGACCCGACAAACACGCGGCGCGATTACGCCGCCATCGTCGAACGCGCGGATCAGGGCGTGGGCAAGATTCTGGCGACGCTGGAGCGACTGGGCCTCACGCGCAACACGCTCGTGATCTACACGCAGGACAACGGCGGCGAGTGGTTGTCGCGCAACGCGCCGCTGTTCCATCGCAAGAACACGGTGTGGGAGGGGGGAATCCGCGTGCCGGCGATCTTCAAGTGGCCGGGACGGATCCCCGCAGGCAAGACGTCGGCGCAGGTCGGGATCACGATGGACCTCACCGCGACGATCCTTGCCGTCACCAGCTCGCCGGTGCCCACCGACGCGCGGCTCGAAGGCATCAACCTGCTGCCGTTGCTTCAGGAAGGCGCGCGGCGCACGGAGCGGACCTTGTTCTGGCGTGTCACGGGGGCGGCGCGGCGTCAACGCGCGGTCCGCCAGGGCGACTGGAAGTTGCTGCTCGACGGCGGCGTTCCGATGCTCTACAACCTCGCCAATGACGTCGGCGAGCGCAACGACCTGACGAACCAGCACGCCGATATCGTCAAGCGACTCCTGACGCTCATCACACAGTGGGAGCAGGACGTCGATGCCGAAGCGAAGACGCTCGGCCCACCGTTGACGCCAGGCCCGCCGCCGTCGGGCCCGCCGTCGTCCAGGCCCTGAGCCGTCACTGCGGTCGTTGCTCGCCCAGCTGCGGAGAGGAGATTCCTGTGAAAGCGGTGCGGGTGCACGAGTACGGCGGTCCCGGGGTCTTGCGGTACGAGGACGTGGAGGTTCCGCGGCCGCGCGCCAACGAAGCGCTCGTCAAGATCGCGGCGTCGGGAGTGAACTACCTCGACGTGCAGTACCGCACCGGACGCCACAAAACGCCGACGCCGTTCACGATCGGCTCAGAGGGCGCGGGCGTTGTCGCTGATGTCGGTGCTGACGTCGCCGATCTCAGCGTCGGCGATCGCGTCGGATACGCGATGACGCTCGGTTCCTACGCGGAGTACGCGGTCGTGCCGGCATGGAAGCTCGTCGCGGTCCCGCCGGCGATCGAGCTCGAGACGGCGGCCGCGGTGATGCTGCAGGGACTGACCGCGCATTACCTGACGCACAGCACGTTTCCGCTCAAGCGCGGCGACACGGCGCTCGTGCATGCGGGGGCAGGTGGCGTCGGCCAGGCGATCGTGCAGGTCGCGCACCTGCTCGGCGCGCGCGTGATTGCGACCGCCGGGACCGACGCGAAGGCCGTGATCGCGCGCGCTGCCGGGGCCGACGAGGTGATCGTCTACACGCGCGACGACTTCGAAGCCGAGGTGAAGCGCCTCACCGGCGGCGCCGGCGTCGACGTCGTCTACGACTCGGTTGGCCGCGACACGTTCGACAAGAGCCTGAACTGTCTACGCCCTCGCGGGTACCTCGTGTTGTTCGGGTTCTCGAGTGGGCAGGTGGCACCATTCGATCCGGCGACGCTCGGCGTCAAAGGATCGATCTTCCTCACGCGCCCCGGGCTCAATCAGTACATGGCCACGCGCGACGAGCTGCTCACGCGCGCCAACGCGGTGTTCACGTGGCTGATGGCCGGCACGCTGCGCGTGCGCATCGATCGCCGATATTCATTCGCCGATGCGCGACAGGCGCACGAGGATCTCGAGGCACGACGGACGGCAGGGAAGTTGGTGCTGACACCGTAGAGCGCAGGCGAAGCCTGCGCAATCACGGGGCGATATTCAGCGTCACCCGTACGCTCGACTGTTCGGATGGTTTCGCTGCAGTCGGCGAAGTACTCAGGGGAAGTAGCGGCGTTTCGTCGTCGATCGTCGCCGACACGTCGATGCGCGTGCCTCGGGGCAAGGCGATCGGTTCGACGAACCAATACCGGCGCGCCCAGTCGGGTTTCGGGTGAAACGCGATCAGATCGACGCGCGAGCCATCCGGCCGCATCGCGGCCACCTTGACACGAACGCCGCGCAGCGGCGTCTCCGGATAGATCGCCAGCGCGTGTACATCACGCTCGAGTGGGCGACCAGGCGTGATGCCACTGTTCGGACCGGCGGGCAGGCGCGCCTCGAAACCGATTCGTTCGACCGGTCGACTATTGCCCTCGGCGAAGTAGAGACCGACGGTGCTGCGATCGGTCAGCTCTTTCCGTTCGTACTCCCAGGTCTTCCGATACAACACCCGGAGCACGAGCTCTGCGCCTGGAGGGAGCTCGTATCCGAGTCCCTGATCGAGCGGCACCGGGCTGTCACCCGGGAGCCACAACGCGAGCAGCCGTTCGATGCCGTCGCCTGAAGGTTCTCCAGGTGTCTTCACCGAGACCGTCGCGGCGCGGACGATGGCCGGTGTGCCCGGACGCACGTCCACGGCGCGCACGAGCCGGCGTTCACGTGTCGGCAACGAGAGAGTGACTTCCGCGGTCGTCTCGCGTGCGTCGGCCCCAACCGTAAACGCGTTCGGCATCGGCAGCTCGAGGTCGGGTGAGCCGAGCCGCCACGTCGTGTCGACCGACATCGCCGGCGGGTTCTTCTCGGGCTCACCTGGCGGCGTGCCTCCGGTGACCCACGTCAGCAGGACGTTCATCTCGCGGGCGGTCAGCCCCTCGACATTGCGGAAGCGGCCGGCGGCGCCGTCGACGCTCCACGGCGGCATCTGTCCCGCGAGCAGCTCGGTCTTGATCGATTCGCCCCATGGCACAGCATCGCCGTGCGTCATCAACGACATCGGCGCGACGCCGCCGCTCACATGACAGCGTCCGCAGCGATCGCGCACGAGCGGAAAGATGTCCTCGTTGTAAGTGTACGGCGACGTGATCGGCTTATGGGCTTCGCTTGGAGGTGTCAGCAGCACGATCGTCGACGTCACGAGCGAGGCGACAACGAGCACGCGACACGAAACTCGTACGAGGCGCGTCCGCATCCTAGAGTCCTTCGAATGCCGTTGCCAATTCAGTGACCGCGCGGAGGAACAGCGCATAGGCCGACTCGATCTGCTGACGGTTGCCGACGTCACCCGCGGCGTCGAGCAGCCAGGCGCCGCGGACGACCGCGCCGATAGCCGGCTCGGCGACCTCGCGTCGCGATTGTTCCAGATGTACCAGATGCGGCTCGAGTGCGATCGCCAGATCCTTCGCTTGAAACGCGGGCACCCACACGGCGCCGAAGTCGCCGCGCCCCACCAGTTCGCCGACCTGTTGTTGACGCGCCTTCAACTGATCGACGATGCCGCTCATCGTGTTCGGGATTGCCGCAGACGTGGACGTGGCCTCGGAATTGGATGGCGCGGATGGCGTCGCAGCAGGCGTTGCCGGCGTGGTCGCGGCTGCGGTCGGCGCTGGTGTTCCCGTTGGGCGAGTCGTCGGAACGAGCGGCTCCTTGGTCAGCTTCTCGAACGTGAAGTCGAATCGGTACTCGGGTTGATCGGCGCCAAACTGGACCTTCGCCGTCATCTCCGCCGGCAGCGCCGCACCGTCGACTCGCGCTTCGAGGTAGGCACGATTGCGGGCGGCCTTCAACGGGAACGCGGCCAGTTCGGTGGTCTGCCGCGTCGCCGGATCGAAGTTCTCTTTGGTGACGACACGAGCATTGACGTCGCGGACTTTGTCGAGCGCGAGCGGCCGACCGAAGTCGTCGTACAGATACAGCCGGAACACACGCTGTGTCGGATACGTGCCTTCGAGATGGTGCCAGTTGTCTGGAGCCATGAAGAACTGGCCGCCGTGCTGTGGGTTGTGATTGCCGTGGGCGCGCAGCGCCCGCTTGCCGATCCGTGGCGACCCGTCGGCGCAATTGCCCGGCTCGAGATGCTCGGTCTGCTCGCCACGGCAGCTCCACGTGAGCGACACCGTGACAGGGACGAGCGCACGCCCACACAGTCGGCACTTGCCGGTGCCCGACTCGATGACAGCCGTGTGCACCGGACACATGAAAGCGCCATCGAGACGCACTGGCACGAGGGCCAACTTGCAGTAGGGGCACGAGCCCGGTTTCGTTTCGAGGACGTCGGGGTGATGGACGCACGTGTACGAGAGCGCCGGCAGGGCGGGGACCCCGCGCGACGGGGAGGGGCCTCGCTGGGCGACGAGGGCCGTCGTCAGCACACACCAGACGAACGCCGCAATCAGGATCGATTTCATGGATGGCGAATCGTCTTCGCCATTATGACAAAGGCGGGCGTACGTATCTAAGGGCCGGGTCTGCAGACCCGGCCGAATCAAGCACCCTTGATGAGATCGGTAATTTCGGCCAGAACCATGTCAGGAACATCCTCCTGCAGGTTGTGCCCTCCCGGCAGCGACCGGCCGCTGACGGTCTTACCGCGCTCCTGCCAGATCTTGAGCACGTCGTACAGCCGTCCCATCGGGCCCTTCTCGGCCCAGAGTACGCGCAGCGGGCATTCGATCTTCTTGTGCATGTCCGCTTCGTCGTGCTGCATGTCGATGGTCGCGCCGGCGCGGTAGTCCTCGCACATCGCGTGAATGTTGGCCGGGTCGCCCGCCGTGCGCAGGTACTCGAGCTGGATCTCGTTCGTGGCGCGGGCCTTCGCCGCGTCGTTCTGCGTCTTGAGATCGTTTTCCGGACCGGGTGCCGGTCTGAGGTAATTGAACCAATGGAAGTAGCTCTGGACGAACTCGATCTTGAAGTGCGTGTAGAGATAGTGCGTCGGCACGATGTCGAGCACCGCGGCGCGCGTCACCTTCTCCGGATGATCGAGGAGCATGCGGTGGGTCACGCGCCCGCCGCGGTCCTGACCGATCACGGGGAACTTGTCGAAGCCGAAGTGCTTCATCACTTCGACCTGGTCGAGCGCCATCGCGCGCTTCGAGTAGTTCACGTGGTTCTCACCGTCGGACGGCTTGCTGCTGTCGCCGTAGCCGCGCAGATCTGTGGCGATGACGGTGCGTGTCGCCGCCAGCTTCGGCGCCACCATTCGCCACGTGATGTGCGACTGCGGCGCACCGTGCAGCAGCAGCACCGGCGCACCCTGGCCGCCGATGACGCCGTTGATCTCGGCGCCGCTCGTCTTGACCCGGAACGATTTGAATCCGGGGAAGTACTTGAGCGTGTTCGGTGCCGGTGGCGTCTCTTGTGCCGTCACGCGCTGCTCGAGCGCGGAGGTCAGGCCGGCTGCGGCGCCAAGTGCTACCAGGTGTTTGAGCGCGTCGCGTCGATCGAGTCGGTCCATAGTGCCGGCAATCGTAATGCAGAATTCAGAATGCAGAATGCAGACACTGATTCAAAATCGCGGCAAATTCACCATCAGAACAGAAACAGCGTCGCGGCGAGCATCGGCAGGAACATCATGCCCATGAGGAGCCAGGCGCCCGAGTGGCCCATGTTCAGCGTGTAGCCGAAACCGAGGCGATTCTCGACCCAGATGGCCGGATCGCTGCGATTGAAATAGAACAGGCCGCCGACTTTCCACGCGTGGTCCGGCGTGGCATCGCCACGGGCCTTTTGCCGTTCGGACGGATCGACGGTGCGTTGGCCGCCCTGGCCGACGCGGAACATCCAGATCGCGATGCCGAAGTTGAACAGCATCAGCGGCAGCAACATGAAGCCGAGCCTCCCGCTCAACACGTCACCGAACGCTGGGACCTTTTCGAGCGTCACTGCCGAGATCATGATCGCCATGCCATACCCGACCAGTACGAGCATGAGGACGTTCATCCGCCGGAAACGTTGCTCCGCGGCCGCTGCCATGCCGTCCACAGCAATCTGTCGCGTCCGTCGCGACAGCGACACCGCCAGCGTCAGCGTCATCGCCGCGCAGAGCGCGCCGAATGCGAGCCAGCCGAACGCGCTGGTTTCGCGCCCACCTTCGGGGATCCGGTCCGAGTAGGCATACAGGAGCACAGCCGCCGTCAGCAGGATGGCGAACGGGCCGCCGGCGAAGAGCGCACCGCCCGGCAAGGACGTGTCGCGTGGAACGAGCGAGGCGACACGCGTGTCGCCATGCGGGAGCGCGTGCGTGCGCGCCTGCCGGTGCGCCCACAGCCACGCCGACAGGCCGACGATCAGGTTGCCGGCGACGACGGCCATCATGAGCCATCCTCGTTGTTCAGACCCCGAGGGGGCGGAGAGCAGGACGCTGAGCGCAACAGCCGCCGCCGCACCCGTCCAGACGATCGCTCGATACCGGGAGATGAGCGTGCGCCCGCCGCCCGCGACGAACGCGTCGGGCACGGTCACCGCGAAGAGGATGTCCGGCCGGCTGAAGCGCGGCATCGCGTGAAAGAGCAGGGCGTGGAACGCAATCACGAAGGTGATGACCATTGCCCACGAATCGAATGTCATGATCGTGCTCCTTGCGCGATGCGTTGCAGCGCCGCGGTGATTTGCCGAGGCGTCATGCCGGCGCTGCGCAGTTCGGCGGCGAGGTGCCCCAGTTGCCGCAACAGGTGATCGACGTGGCGTCGATCGACTGCGCGCGGCGCGTTCCGCGCGATCACGGCCGCGCCGCGCCGCCGTTTCAGCTCGAGCCAGCCTTCGTCGGCGAGCATGCGATACGCCAGTGCGACGGTGTTGAAGTGGACACCGAGATCGAGCGCCAGTTGGCGAATCGGCGGCAGCAGATCGCCGGGCTTGAGCCGCTCTTCCACCAGATGACGCCGCAGATCGCTGGCGATCTGCCGATAGACCGGCGTCGACGACTGCAGGTTGATCGAGACGAGAGGTGCGCCAGGCATTGTCTAATGTCTATGTACAATATACAATACGAATGCTGGACGCAAGCGCCTCAGGGCACGTCGCGGCCGACCTCGAAAGCGCGCCGGACCTGAAAGGTCCGGCCGACACAGTCGCTGAGAGGGGAAATTATCTGACGGCAGAACCCGCCCGGACGGGCGGGGCCGTGCGAGTCCATGGTGCCACGCGCTCGTAGGCGTCGGCGACCCGCAGGATGGTCGTTTCGTCGAACATCCGTCCGATCAACTGGAAGCCGATCGGCAGGCCGCCGCCGGCGCCGCATGGGATGCTGATCCCGGGAAGACCAGCCAGGTTGACGCTGACCGTGAAGATGTCGGCGAGATACATCTGCAAGGGATCGTCGGTTTTCTCACCGAGTGTGAACGGCGGGATCGGGCTGGTCGGCATCGCAACCACGTCGACGCGCTCGAACGCGCGCTCGTAGTCGCGTCGCAGCAGCGTGCGGACCTGCTGTGCCTTCAGATAGTACGCATCGTAGTAGCCCGCGCTGAGGACATAGGTGCCGAGCATGATGCGGCGCTTCACTTCAGCGCCGAAGCCCTCGTCACGGGTGCGGCTGTACATCGCCTTGATGCTCTCGTCCTTCGCCGAGGGGGCGCGGAAGCCGTACTTCACCCCGTCGTATCGCGCCAGGTTCGAGCTCGCCTCGGCGGTGCAGACCAGGTAATAGACCGGAATCGCGTAGCGCGCGTGAGGGAGATCGACGTCCACCAGCGTGGCGCCGCCGTCGCGCAACGCGCCGAGCGCCGTTTCGAACGCCTGACGCACGCGCTCGTCGACGCCCTCGGTGACGAACGCGCGCGGAACACCGACGCGAACGTCCGCCATGTTTCCCGACAGTACCGCCGTGAAGTCGGGCACCGGCTCGGTGGACGAGGTCGAGTCCATCGAATCGTGTCCGGCGAGGACAGACAATGCCCGAGCCGCATCGTCGACGGTCTGCGTGATCGGACCGATCTGATCGAGCGACGAGGCAAACGCCAGCAGGCCATAACGCGACACGCGCCCGTAGGTGGGTTTCAAGCCGACGACACCGCAGAAGGACGCCGGCTGACGGATCGAGCCGCCGGTATCGGAACCGAGCGCGAGCGGCACGCACCCGGCGGCGACCGCGGCCGCCGATCCGCCGCTCGATCCGCCCGGCGTACGATCGTACGCCCACGGATTGCGCACCGGCCCGTATGCGGAGTTCTCGTTCGACGACCCCATCGCGAACTCGTCGCAGTTCGCCTTCGCGACGATCACCGCGCCGGCTGCTTCGAGCCGCTCGGTGACAGTGGCGTCGTACGGTGGGATGAACGTATCGAGAATCTTCGACGAGGCGGTCGTGCGCATGCCGCGCACGCACATGTTGTCCTTGAGCACCACCGGCACACCGGCCAGCGGACCAAGCGTCGCGCCGGACGCGCGCTCTCGATCGACCTGTTCCGCGCGCGCCAACGCGCGCTCCCCGGCAATCAGGTTGAAGGCGTTGAGGGCGGGATTGACGGCTTCCATCCGCGCCAGCGCCTCGCGGCAGACCTCGGTCGCCGATGCCTGCCCGCTGACGACGAGGTCCCGGATTTCGCGTGCGGTTCTGACGTCGGTCATCCGATGACTCGCGGCACGCGGAAGAGGCCGGCAGACGGCGCCCCGTCTGGTGCGTTGGCAATCGCGTCGCTCACCGGCAGCGACGGCTTCGGCTCGTCGTCGCGCTCGGCGCTGTGCGCATTGACATGCGCGGTCGCGGGCACACCTGAGGTGTCGACCGTCTGGAGTTGCTCGGCGTACTCGAGGATATCGGCCAACTGACGAGTGAACAGTCGCTTCTCCTCGTCCGTCAGCTCGAGATGTGCGAGCGCCGCAACCCGCGCCACGTCGTCGATCGTCAGCGAACTCATGGAGCGATCATACAAGCCACTTTTCCACCTTTCCACTTTTCCACTTGCTAGGATCACCCCATGGCCGTGAGGCGCGCCGCCGTCGCCGGAAGCTGGTATCCGGACAACCCCGCGCGCCTGACGCAGCAGCTGGGGCGCTATCTCGATCGGGCTGACATCGGCGAGATCGGCGATCCCGTGCGTGCCGTCATCGCTCCGCACGCCGGGCTGATGTACTCCGGGCCGGTGGCGGCGTTCTCGTACAAGGCGGCGGCCGGCAGTGGGTGCGCGAGCGCGGTGCTCGTCGGGCCCTCGCACTACGTGCCGTTTCGCGGCGTCTCGCTGTGGCCCGACGGATCGTGGGAAACGCCGCTCGGGCCAATTCCGGTGGATGAGGAGCTCGGACGAGCGATACGGGAGGCGTCAAACGAGATCGTCGAGGTGCCCGCGGCCCATGGACGCGAGCACTCGCTCGAGCTGCAGCTGCCGTTCATCGCGCATCTGCTTCGTGGCGCAGCGATCGTTCCGCTGGTCATGGGACACCAGACGCGCGCGACCGCGTTCGCCCTCGGAGCGGCGTTGGCGCGTGCCATCGCCGAACAGCAGCGACGGGTGTTGCTGGTGGCGAGCAGCGATCTGTCCCATTACGAGGATGCCAAGACGGCGCATGCGCTCGACGGCGTCGTCACCGGGGCGGTCGAAGCGCTCGATCCCGAAGCGCTGATGACCGCACTCGAAGCCGAGCCTCGGCACGCCTGCGGCGGCGGACCGATGGTCGCCGTCCTCGATGCCGCGCGCCGGCTCGGGTCCACCTCATCCCGTGTGCTTCACTACGCGGACTCCGGCGACGTGTCCGGTGACAAGTCGTCCGTGGTCGGCTATATGTCGGCGGCGATTTGGTGACGCAGGTGATTACGCCCGAAGACCGGACTCGGTTACTGGCGTTGGCGCGCCGTGCGCTGGACGCTCACGTGCGCCGCGGTGCGTCACCGCCGGTGGACGTCGAGTTGAACATCACAGCCGGGGCGTTCGTCTCGATCTTCTGGCGCGGTCAGCTTCGAGGCTGCCTTGGGCGGCTCTCGCCCGATGTTGCGTTGCCCTCGCTCGTCGTCCGGCTCGCTCAGACGGTGGCCGACTCCGATCCGCGCTTCGATCCGGTGCGCCCCGACGAGCTCGCCGATATCACGCTGGAGATCTCGGTGCTGACACCCGAGTGCGAGATCACATCGGTCGATGAGATCGAAGTCGGACGTCATGGTCTCATCATCGCGCGCGGATCCCGACGCGGCCTGCTGTTGCCACAAGTCGCCACCGAACATGGGTGGGACCGCGAGACGTTCCTCGACCACACCTGCACGAAAGCGGGCCTGCCTGCCGGCGCGTGGAAAGACGGCGCGCGCATCTGCGTGTTCGAAGCGATCGTCTTCGGTGAACGCGACCGCACCGGCACGGGGCTCGTCGCGCATGGATAACGTCTGCCACACCCTGGTCGGCGCGGCGTTCGGCGAGGCCGGCCTGAAGCACCGCACCCGGTTCGGGGCGGCGGCGTTGATGATTTCGGCGAACATACCCGACGTCGACGTGTTCGTCTTCCTGACCGGCGCCAGCCCGGTGGCGTTTCGCCGCGGCATCACACACGGGATCGTCGCGCAGCTGCTCCTGCCGGTGTTGTTGACGGCGATTTTTGTTCTCGTGGCGAGGCTCCGGCCGCGGCCGCCGTCCGATGACGTCCCGCCGCTGCGGCCCGGGTGGCTGCTCCTGCTCGCTCTTGCCGGTGTGTACTCGCATGTGAGCCTCGACTGGTTGAACAACTACGGCGTTCGCGTGCTCACGCCGTTCAGCTGGCAATGGTTCTACGGCGACTCCGTTTTCATCGTCGATCCGTTGTTGTGGCTGATGCTCGGCGTCGGCGCGTGGCTGTCGCGTCGTCACGTGGCGCCGCGGCCGGCGCGTGGCGCCCTCGCATTCGCCGCGTGTTACATCCTCGTCATGGTGATGTCGGCGCGTGCCGCGCGCGGCATCGTCGAGCGCGTGTGGCGAGAGACGAGAGGCGTGGCTCCGGTCGCGCTGATGGTCGGCCCGATACCGGTCTCGCCGTTCACGCGCGAGGTCGTCGTCGATGCCGGTGATCACTATGAGAGAGGCGCGTTCTCGTGGTGGTCGCGCTCGGTCACGTTCTTTCCCGAGAAGATTCCCAAGAACGTTGATCGCCCGGAAGTTGCCGCGGCCACGGCGACGTCCCCGCACATCCGCGCGTTTCTCGTGTGGTCGCGGTTTCCGTACTGGACGATTGAGCGCCGAGGCGAGCGGACTCAGGTGTTCGTCGCCGACATGCGCTTCCCGAATCGCGGTGGGGCTTTCTTTGCCTCCGCCGTGGTACCCACGCCGCCGCCCGAGCCGGATTCGACTGGACAATAATGGCTCTATGCGGCGATTGATCGCCCTCGCGGGCGCGCTCGTACTCGCGCTGGCGTCCCCTCCCGGGGCCAATGCGTGGGGCTACGAAGCGCACAAGACGATCATGGACCGTGCGATCGCCCTCCTGCCCGCGGAGCTGCGGCCGCTGTTCGAGCAGAACCGCGCCACGCTGGTCGAGCGCTCGATCGATCCCGACACGTGGCAGATTGCGGGGTTCGATGCGCCGGAGTCGCCACATCACTTCCTCGATCTCGACTGGGACGGCTACGGCAAGTACCCGTTCGACGGGCTGCCGCGCGACTACACCGCGGCGATCGCCAAGTTCGGCAAGGCACGCATCGAGCAGAACGGGACGCTGCCGTGGCGCGTCGAGGAGGTCTACGGCGACCTGCGACGCGCCTTCGAGGCGTACGAGCGTCGCGGACCTTTCGGCCGGTTCGACATCCTGTTCTTCTCGGCCTGGCTCACGCATTACGTGAGCGATGCGCACGTGCCGTTTCACGCCGTGTTCAATTACGACGGACAGCTCACCGGTCAGCATGGGATCCACGCACGCTTCGAGGCCTACTTGTTCGAGCGCTATCGCGATCAATGGCGCATCGCCCCGACGCCGATCGCGCCCGTCCGCAATCCACGCGACTTCGTCTTCGATGTCGTGCTCGCAGGCACGCAGTTGGTCGCCCCCATTCTCAAGTCCGACCTCGACGCGGTCGGCACACGCGACGAGTACGACGATCAGTATTACGACGGGTTCTTCAAGGCCAATCGATCCGTCCTCGAGCGCCGCCTGAACGAGGCCATCGCCGCGTCGGCGGCGATGATCGCCGGCGCGTGGGAAGCCGCCGGCAAGCCGGCGGTACCGCTCAGCCCGCGCGTCCTGCCCCAACGTCGCCGTCGCTGATGCGCGATCCCATGGACGTTTTTGTGATACCGGTGGGCCGGGACCGCTATGAGCTGTACTGCGAACAGCCCTTGGAGGTCGACACCGGATCAGGCGAGCCACCGCAGGGCTTCATTGCGCGATGGCGCGAACGATTCCTCGAGATGCTCCGCGCCGCCGAAGCGCGCCGCGGGCAGGAACAGCCGGCCGAGGAGCCGAAGGGGTGGTTCGGCCGGGTGCAGGATCGGCTGATGTCCTGGGTCGTCGAGCGTATCGCCGAGCAGCGGCTGTTGTGGAACCTTCGCGGACAGTCGTCCGTGGTCGCCGTTCACCCAGACGACGTCGCCTTCGACGTGGTGTTGTCGCACATCAAGCGCGCGCTGCAGCGTGACTACGAGCGCCATCGCAACTGGCTGGTCGTCGACGTGCTCGGCCTGCTGGTGTCGGCGGCCTTGACGCTGGTCCCCGGACCCAACCTGCTCGCATACTATTTTCTCTTTCGCGTTGGCGGTCACTGGTTCTCGATGCGCGGTGCCAGGCAGGGGCAGTACCACGTCGCCTGGACGGGCCGACCGTGTCCGCCGCTGCGGGAGCTCCGCGACGTCGCGGTGTTGCCGGGCCCGGCACGCGATCAGCGGATTCGGGATGTCGCCTCGAGGCTGCGGCTGCGGCATCTGTCCACGTTCTTCGAGCGCGTCGCGATCCGTCCCGCATGAAACCCCTTACAATCGTGTTCTCGTGAGGTTGCGCGAACTGGCGGAGCGGCTCGAGTGCCGGTTGGAAGGGGATGGCGACGTCGACATCCGGCGCGTCGCCGGCATTCAGGACGCCGGCGAGGGTGACATCACGTTTCTCGCCAATACCAAGTACGAGAAGACGCTGTCGGCGACCCGCGCCTCCGCGGTGATCCTTCGCCACGAGGCGCCACCGGCGCCGTGTGCGATGCTGCGCGCGAAGGATCCGTATCTGGCGTTCGCACGGGCGGTCGCGCTGTTCGCGCCAGCCTGGCGTCCGTCACCGGGCGTGCACGCCCTCGCCGCGATCGCCGGCGACGCCGTCATCGGACAGGACGTGTCGATCGGGGCTTTCGTCGCGATCGGTGAGGGGGCGACGATCGGCGATCGCACCGTGATCTTTCCCAACGTCACGATCGGCCCGGGCGCGCGTGTCGGCCGCGACTGCGTCATCCACTCGAACACGTCGATCCGCGAGCGCGTGGTGATCGGCGACCGCGTCGTGCTCCAGGATGGCGTCGTCGTCGGCGGCGACGGCTACGGCTTCGTGCGTCGCGGCGACGGCACCCACGAGAAGATCCCGCAGATCGCGGCGGTCGTCATCGAAGACGACGTCGAGCTCGGTGCCAACACTACCGTCGATCGGCCGGCCGTGGGCGAGACGCGGATCAAGGCGGGAACGAAGATCGACAACCTCGTGATGGTCGGCCACGGCGTCACCATCGGGCGCAACGTGCTCCTCGCGGCGCAGGTCGGGATCGCGGGCAGTACGCACGTTGACGACGACGTCGTGTTTGGCGGCCAGGTTGGCGTGGGCGGGCACCTCGCGATCGGCCGTGGCGCCGTTGCGGTGGGGCAGTCGGGCGTGACGAACTCGCTCGAACCCGGGGCGCGCGTGGGTGGCTATCCCGCCATCGACAGCCGTGAATGGCGCAAGGCCTCGGCGCTGTTTCGCCGCCTTCCCGAGCTGAAGCGCCGCATCGAGGCGCTCGAGGCTCAGGTCGCCGCACTCGACGCCGCTCGCGCCGAAAAACCCGAAAGGTCAACTGAGTGAGTCACGCCGTCCGACAACGAGGCCTACCCGTGTGGGCGCTGGCGTTCGTGCTCTGCGCGCGCGCGGCCGCAGCCCAGTCGCCCGCGCCGGCGCCGGCGACCGACCCAAACCCCGGCGGCGACGCGCAGTTCATGCCGCGGGCTTCGTTCCATCTCACCGCCGAGCATCTCTCCGGCGACGACCCGGCCTACGTCTGGGACGCCAACTTTGGCGGCGAGTTCGACATCGTCGACTACGGCGACGGCCGAGCGACGTTCGTCGCCAACTACCAGGCGATTCTTGGGGAGCAGATTCGCCGGTTCGATCCCAACCAAGGCAACTACATCCTTGCCGGATCGGCATCGCTCCGCCACTCGTCCGGGTATGAGATCGCCATCGTCTTTCATCATGAGTCGCGGCATTTGAGCGACCGGGCCACTCGCATCGCCATCGCCTGGAACATGGCCGGCGGACGCATCAGCCGCACATGGGTCGTCGGTCCACGGCGCACCGAAATGCGTGTCGATCTGCGCAAGACGCTCGCTCGCGCGTTCGTCGACTACACGTGGGAACTCGACTCGGCCGTGCGAAATGACGTGCAAGTGCATCCGCACGTCCGCTTCTTCGGAGCGGGAGGACTGCGCCGGCTCTGGGTTGACGGCAATCAGAATCGAGGCGCGCAAACGGGTTACCGCATCGAGGGCGGTGTGCATCTGACCGGCATTGTCGGCGGCATGGAATTCTTCCTGGCGAACGAACGACGCGTCGATCCGTATCCGCTTGCGTTCGGCACCGTCAATTGGGTGACCGCCGGCTTTCGTCTCTTGAGCCGATGACCCCTTGCTAGAATGGCCTATGGCTCTCTCGTACCCGAGGCCGTCGCTCGCGTGTGGCGGGCTCGTGCTCGTCGCCGTGCTGGCTGGCATCGCGCACACGCCGCTCGATGCGGCGGTGCGGCCGCCGAAGCTGCAGTACCGCGCGACGGTGCTCGCCAACGGGCTGCGCGTCATCCTCTCCGAGGATCACTCGACGCCGATCGTGCATGTCGCGGTCTGGTATCACGTCGGGTCGAAGAACGAGCGGGCCGGACGAACGGGATTTGCCCACCTGTTCGAGCACATGATGTTCAAAGGCTCGAAGAACGTCGAGCCCGAGGCGCACACCTCGATCGTTGCCGGCGTCGGCGGCCGCAGCAACGCCTACACGACTGAAGACGAAACGGTCTTCTGGCAGACGCTGCCGGCGCACTATCTTCCGCTCGCCGTGTGGCTCGAGGCCGATCGCATGGCCACGCTCCGCATCGACGACGAAGCGTTCCGGCGCGAGCGCGAGGTGGTGAAAGAAGAACGGCGCATGCGGGTCGAGAACCAGCCGTATGGGCGGCTCAACGAGATCATCTACGACATCGCCTTCACGACGCACCCGTACAAACACCCGACGATTGGCAGCATGAAAGACCTCGAGGCAGCCTCGATCGACGACGTGCGCGACTTCCACAACACCTACTACGTTCCCGAGAACGCGACGCTGGTCATCGTCGGCGATTTCGATACGCCGCAGGCGCTGCAGATGGTGGAGCAGTACTTCGGCCGCGTCCCGAAAGCGCGGCGTCCGGTTCCGCGTGATATCCCGAAGGAGCCGCCGCAGACGAAGGAACGACGCGCCGTGGTCGAGGAAGCCTGGCCGTTGCCGGCGGTGGTCGTCGCCTATCACGTGACCTACGACGGGCATCCTGATTCGTATCCGCTGCATATCGCCTCGAAGATCATGTCCGACGGTCAGAGCGCGCGCATTCCGCTCGAGCTGATGTACAAGCGGCGCATCGCGCTGACGGCGTTCGGCAGCGGGAACATCACCGAAGACCCGAACTTGTTCTATGCGGTTGCCGTCGTGCAGCCCGGGCAGACCCCGGCGGTCGCGGAACAAGCGCTGATCGCCGAATTCGAGAAGATGATCAAGGTGCCCGTCACGGCGGTGGAGCTGCAGCGCGCCAAGAACCAATGGGCACGCGACTACGTCGTCGGCCGCGAATCGAATCAGGACAAGGCGATCCACCTTGCCCACGCTGCCGTGATTCACAACGACATCGCGACGGCCGACGCCGAGTACGACGTGCTGATGAATGTCACCACCGCCGACGTCCAGCGCGTGGCGCGCACCTATTTCACGCCGGCCAATCGCGTCGTCGTCCACGTGCTCCCGAAGGGCGGTACCCGGTGACGTTCCTGAAGACGCGCCTCCGCGGCCTCGTTGTTCTGGGAGTTGGGAGTTGGTTCTTAGGCGTGGTCTGCCTGACCTCCTCTGCCTACGGCCAGGAGACGAACTGGCCGTTCGAGAGCGCGCCGCGTCCGCTCGCCGCGCGCGAGGTGAAGTTTCCGCCGTACGAGATTCGTACGCTCACCAATGGCATGCAGGTGGTCGTGGTGCTCCATCACGAACAACCGGCCGTGACGATGCGCCTGCTCATCCGCGCCGGTGCCGCGCAGGATCCCGAGCGCAAGGGCGGCGTCGCCGAGTTGGTGTCGCATCTGCTCGATCAGGGGACGACCACCCGCAGCGCCGAGCAGATCGCCGAACAGATCGACACCATCGGCGGGGCGATGGGGACCGGATCGGGCACCGATCTGACCTACGTCAACGCCGTCGTGATGAAGGACTCGTTTGCCATCGGCATGGATCTCGTCGCCGATGTGGCTCGCAACCCGACGTTCGCTCCCGAGGAAATCGAGCGGCAGCGCGAACGGCAGGTCTCGTCGCTGCAGGTCAGCGACGAAGACCCCGACTACCTCGCCTCCGTGCTCTTCGATCGGCTCGTCTATGGGTTCCATCCGTACGGGCTGCCCGGCAGCGGCACTCCCGCATCGCTCGGCAGCATTTCCCAGGACGATCTGCGTGAGTTCCACCGCCGCTACTTCGTACCCAACAACATGATTCTCGCGGTCGTCGGCGACGTGACGAGCGAGGAGGCGTTCGCGACGGCCGAGCGGACGTTCGGCAAGTGGGCGCGCGGCGAGGTTCCCTCATGGCGGCCCATCGATCCGCCGCAGCCGACGCGACGCCTGGTCATCGTCGACAAGCCCGACTCGGTGCAGACCGAAATCCGCGTCGGCCAGCTGGCGATTCCACGCAAGCATCCCGACTTTCTCGCCTTCGATCTGGCGGTCAAGATTCTCGGTGGGGAGGGTGCGAACCGGCTGCATCGCGTGCTCCGCTCCGAGCGCGGGCTCACGTATGGCGCCGAGGCGGATACGGAAGCGATGAAAGCCGCCGGCGACTTCGTGGCCAAGACGAACACGCGCACCGAAACCACCGCCGAGACGCTGCGGCTCACCCTCGAGGAGTTCTCGAAGCTGCAGCGCCAGCGGGTTTACGAGCGTGAGCTGGGCGACGCCCAGGCGTATCTCGCGGGCAGCTTCCCGCTGACGATCGAGACGCCGAACGAGATCGCCACCATCATCATCAACGCGCTCTTCTACGAGCTGCCGCTCGAGGAGATCCCGACGTTTCGCGAGCGCGTGCTCGCCGTCACGCCCGACGATATCCAGCGTGTGGCGCGCCTGTACATCAAGCCGGACCGGCTGTCGATCGTGCTCGTCGGCAACGCCAAGGCGTTCGTCAATCAGCTGCGCAACGTCGGGTTCACCGACTTCGAGGTCATCCCGATCGAGCAGCTCGATTTAATGTCGGCCACGCTGACGAAAGCACCGCGACGCGCGTCGGCCGACCAAGGTGGTGTCGCCAAGCCTTAGCCGTGCGGCCTCGCTAGTCTCGTCCAATGCGAATCATGATCTCGTGCGGCGAAGCGTCCGGCGATCTGTATGCCGGCGCGCTGGCCGTCGAGCTGCAGCGGCGCGAGCCGGCGGCCGAGATCTTCGGGTTTGGCGGTCAGCGCCTCGAGGCGGCGGGCGGTCGGCTGATCGGCGACTACGGCCCGTATTCCGTCACCGGCCTCACCGAGATTGTCACCAAGCTGCCGCGATCGTTCGCGATGCTGCGTCGGCTCATCGACTCGGCGCGCGAGCTTCGCCCGCATGTCTTCGTCGCGATCGACTTCCCCGACTTCAACTTCAGGCTGATGGCCGCGCTCAGCCGGCTCGGCATTCCGATCGTGTACTACATCAGCCCGCAGTTGTGGGCGTGGCGGCCGGGGCGGATGGAGACGATGAAGGAGCACGTCGACCGTGTGCTGGTGATCTTTCCATTCGAGGAGGAGCTGTATCGACGGGCGGGTGTCGATGCGCAGTTCGTGGGGCACCCACTCGTCGATCTGGCCCAGGCGGGTGAACCGCGTCAGGTCTTCCTCGCGGATCGCGGGCTCGTGCCGGAAGCGCCCACCGTCGCCCTCCTGCCAGGCAGCCGCCGCAACGAGCTCGAGCGGATCATCCCGGTGATCGTCGACACCATTCCACGCATCACACGGCGAATTCCTGGTGTGCAATTCGTCGTGGCCTGCGCGCCGAATCTGCCAGACACGATGTTTGCGCCGCTGGTCGACCGCGACTTCGGCGCGCAGCTCGTGCTCGTTCACGAGCGGACGGATGATGTGCTGGCCGCCTCCGACGTCGTGATCACGGCGTCTGGTACCGCGACCATCCAGTGCGCGCTGCATGAGAGACCGATGGTGGTCGTCTATCGCTTGTCGCCGCTCACGTATCGGCTGGGGAAGCCGTTCGTTCACGTCGACACCTACGCGATGCCGAACCTGGTGGCGGGCAGCCGCATCGTGCCCGAGCTCATACAGGACGACTTCACGCCCGAGCGGACGGCGGCGGAGGTGATCTCCTTTCTGACGGATCGTGAGAAGTACGATCGGACGCGCGCCGCGTTGATGCGCGTGCGTCATGCGCTCGGCGCGCCGGGCGCGAGCGGGCGCGCGGCCGAGGCGGTGCTCGAAGTCGCCCACGGCGCGATGGCCAAGTAGGAATAAAGCGCACATCTCGAGAGTCAAACACTCAAGCGTCCACCCTCGAATCGAAGACGTGGACACGGGGACACACACATGTTCGAACCAGTTCGTCGTCTGGTATGGGTCCGAGCGCTGACGGCGGCGCTCGCCGTCGTCGTGTTGTTGCAGACGCGCGTTGCCGCCACCCTCGTCGTGCCCGCCGACTTTTCGGAGATGGTGGCCGAATCGCAGATGGTGGTGCACGGCCGCGTCGTCGACGTGCGATCGCAAATGGTAGGCAGCTTCCGTACGATTGAAAGCGTCGTCACGATCGCGGTGCAGGACGCGATCAAGGGCGAGCCGGGAGAGATGGTGTCGGTGCGCGTGCCGGGAGGGACGGTCGGTCGCTACCGCCGGTTCATGATCGGTGCGCCGGTGTTCCGCGCTGGTGAAGAGGTCGTATTGTTCCTCAGCGGACGCGCGCCGGCGATACCGATGCCGTTCGGCTTGAATCAGGGTGTCTACCGGGTCTCGCGAAGCGCCGACGGCCGCGGCCTCGTTGCGCCGCCCGTGCTCGCGGAAGGCCGCATCGTTCGGGGTGATCCGGCAAGGCGTCCCATTGAGGTATCCGCGTTCGTGCAACAGGTTCGCGCCGCAATGGGGAGCGCGCGATGACGGCGCACGCGCGCAGGTTCGTTGCCGGGCTGATCGCGTTGATGATCGTCACTCAGGCCTCGGCGGCGTACGCATACCTGCATCTCAGCATCTCGACCAGTACGGGCACCAAGCTGCTCACATGGCGCGGCGGGCAAGTCCGTTGGTTCGCCACCAATCGAGGCGTCTCCGGGGTGGCCCCGTCTCAGTTCCAGACGGAAGTCGAGCGGGCGTTCGCGACCTGGCAGAACGTGCCGACGGCCTCGGTCTCCTTTCAGTTCGTCGGGTTCACGAGTGCGCTGCCGTCGCAGGAGGACGGCGTGACCGTCCTCGGCTTCGAAGCCGAACCCGACCTGGAACGGGTGCTCGGTGCCACGTCTTTCGTCGTCGATCTCACGACCGGAGACATCGTCGAATCGGATGTGTTTTTCAACACGATCTTCTCGTGGTCGGTGGCGACCGCGGGTGAAGCGGCACGATTCGATCTGCAATCGGTTGCCGTGCACGAGATCGGCCATCTCATCGGCCTCGGGCACTCGGCGCTCGGCGAAACAGAGATTCGACCGACCGGCGGGCGTCGCGTGCTGGCTTCGTCAGCCGTGATGTTTCCGATCTCGATGGGGGCCGGCTCGATCGCCGATCGCACGCTGCAGCCCGACGACATCGCCGGCGTATCGGCACTCTATCCGGACGGCGGGTTCGACGAGAACACCGGCGCGATCGAGGGACGCGTCCGCCGCTCGAACCGTGGTGTGCTCGGGGCGCACGTGGCGGCTTTCAATCTGAAAGACGGGACCTTGATAGGAGGGTTCGCGCTCGGAGACGCCGGCGAGTTTCAGATCAAGGGCCTGGCACCTGGAGCGTACGTGATCCGCGTCGAACCGCTCGACGACGGAGATATCGACAGCTTCTTCGAACCGGGAGATATCGACATCAACTTCCAGGCCGTGTTCTACGATCGACTCGCCGTGGCGCCTGCAGGCGGTGCCAGCGATTCGTTCGACGTCACGGTGCGGCCCAAATGAGCCGCCTACGCCAGGTCGGGTTGCCGTGGCGACCTGACAAAGCAGATTCTGCTGGCCGGTTCGCTGTGCGAACCGGCTCCGGCGCCCAGGTCCTTCGCCAAGGCTCGATCACGCTCGCGATCCTGATCACATGCTGCACGGCGTGGGCGCCCGACGCCGCCGCGCAGGACGACGTGCTCGTCGGCCATATCGAGTTGTCCGGCGGCGCCGGGATATTCGGCGGTGCTGCGCTCGGGACTCGCGACGCCGACCTCCGGACCACGACGGCCAACCAGCCGTTTCGGCTGTTCACGGCGAGTTCGCGCATGGCGATGGGTCCGCTGTTCGACGCCCGCCTCGGCGTCGCGCTGAGTCCGCGTTACGCCGTCGAGGCGCACCTCGGCTACGGCCGTCCCGAGCTCCGTACCGAGCTCTCGTCGGATGCCGAGGGTGCGCCGTCCATCACTGCGGTCGAGAGCGTGGATCAGTACGTCATCGACGGCGGTCTCGTTCTCCACCTGGGGCGGTTGGGCAGTGGCGTACGGCCGTTCGTGACTGCTGGTGCCGGCTATCTTCGCCAATTGCACGAGGGACAGGTCGTGGTCGAGGACGGCACCGTCTTCTATGCCGGCGGCGGTCTCAAGTACGGACTCATAAGCCGATCGCAAGGACTGGTGAAGATCGTTGGCCTCCGCGGCGACGCGCGTCTCAACGTCTTGTCCGGCGGTATCCACGTCGACGACCGCGTGCGGCGCCACGCGGCGGTCAGTGGAGGAGTCTTCGTTGTTTTCTGATTGGCGACAGAGCTGACAGAGAAACAGTCGGTCGAGAGCCGCACACGAGTATCATCAAAGGGTTATGGCGACTCTGAACAGCTTTGGCACACGCACTGAGCTTCGTGTCGGCGGACAGCCGATGCAGATCTACAGTCTGCCGGCGCTGGAGAAGGCCGGTTTCGCAGGTGTCGCGCGGCTGCCGTACTCGATGAAGATCCTGCTCGAGAACCTGCTGCGCCGCGAAGACAACGCGTTCGTCAAGGCCGACGACATTCGCGCGGTTGCCGAATGGAACGCCACGGCCGGCGTGCAGAAGGAGATCTCCTTCATGCCGGCGCGTGTGCTGCTGCAGGACTTCACGGGGGTGCCGTGCGTCGTCGATCTGGCGGCGATGCGCGACGCGGTGATCGCGCTCGGCGGAAACCCGGCGCGGATCAATCCACTCCAGCCGGTCGAGCTCGTGATCGATCACTCGGTTCAGGTCGACTACTTCGGGCGCCCCGATGCGTTCTCGCTCAACGCCGATCTCGAGTTTTCGCGCAATCGCGAGCGCTACGCCTTCCTGCGGTGGGGCCAGCAGGCCTTCAACAATTTCAAGGTCGTGCCGCCAGACACCGGCATCGTTCATCAAGTCAACATCGAGTACCTCGCTCGCGTCGTCTTTGCCGAGACGGTGAACGGCGTCACGACGGCGTATCCCGACACGCTGGTCGGCACCGACTCGCACACGACGATGGTCAACGGGCTGGGTGTCGTCGGGTGGGGCGTCGGCGGCATCGAAGCCGAGGCGGCGATGCTCGGGCAGCCGAGCTCGATGCTGATTCCGCAAGTGCTCGGCTTCCGCCTGACCGGCGCGATGCCGAAGGGCACCACCGCCACCGATCTGGTGCTGACGATCACCGAAATCCTTCGCAAGCACGGTGTCGTCGGCAAGTTCGTCGAGTTCTTCGGCGACGGGCTGGCGGCATTGACCATTGCCGATCGCGCGACGCTCGGCAACATGTGCCCCGAGTACGGTGCCACCGTCGCGATCTTCCCGATCGACGAGATGACGCTGGAGTATCTGAAGCTGACCGGGCGTGAGGCCGCGCAGGTCGATCTCGTCGAAACCTACGCCAAGGCGCAGGGCCTGTTCCGCACGAAAGGGAGTCCGGACGCCGAGTACTCCGAGGTAATCGACCTCGATTTGTCGACGATCGAGCCGAGTGTGGCCGGCCCGAAGCGTCCACAGGACCGCGTCTCGCTCTCGAAGACGAAGCCGGCGTTCCAGGCTGCGCTGCCGTCGATGCAGCCGGCGGCCAAGACCGGGGCCTCGCTGCTGGCAGCCGTCAAGTCTGCGGTCGCTGTGGCGGAGCCCGCGGTCGGCACCCTCGATCACGGCGCGGTCGTAATCGCGGCGATCACGAGTTGCACGAATACCTCGAATCCGAGCGTGATGATCGCGGCCGGGCTCGTCGCCAAGAAAGCGGTGGAGAAGGGCCTGACGCGGAAACCGTGGGTGAAGAGCAGCCTCGCTCCGGGTTCGAAAGTCGTCACCGAGTATCTCAACGCTGCGGGGTTGACGCCATATCTCGACGAGCTCGGCTTCAATCTGGTCGGCTACGGATGCACGACGTGCATCGGCAACAGTGGTCCGCTGCCGGAGGACATCACCGCGGCGATTCGCGAGAACGGACTGGTGGTCTGTTCGGTGTTGAGCGGCAACCGCAACTTCGAGGGCCGCATCCAGCAGGACGTTCGCGCCAACTACCTCGCGTCGCCGCCGCTCGTCGTCGCCTTCGCGCTCGCCGGCTGGATCACGACCGACATCACGACCGAGGCGATTGGCCACGACCGCTCGGGCAAGCCGGTCCACCTCGACGACATCTGGCCGACCGAGGCGGAAGTGCAGCAGACGATGCTGCGTGCGGTGACGGCCGACATGTTCAGGAGCACGTACGCTGATGTCTTCAAGGGCGACGAGCGCTGGCGGGGGCTGCACGTTCCCGCCGGCAGCGTATTCGCGTGGGATCAGGACTCGACGTATGTGCGGCGGCCGACATTCCTCGAAGGAATGACGATGGATGTGAAGCCGCTGGCGGACATCACCGGCGCGCATGTGCTCGCGCTGCTCGGCGACAGCGTGACGACCGATCACATCTCGCCGGCGGGATCGATCAAGGCCGACAGTCCGGCGGGGAAGTATCTGATCGAGAAGGGGGTCAAGCCCGCCGACTTCAACTCGTACGGCGCCCGCCGCGGCAATCACGAAGTGATGATGCGCGGCACGTTCGCCAACGTGCGCCTGCGCAACCAGATGGCGCCAGGCACCGAGGGCGGATGGACGCGCTATCAGCCGGGTGGCGAGCAGATGACGATCTACGACGCCTCGGTGAAGTACCAGCAGGCCGGTGTCCCGCTGCTCGTGATCGCAGGCAAGGAGTACGGCTCGGGTTCGTCCCGCGACTGGGCGGCGAAGGGGACGTTCCTGCTCGGAGTGAAGGCGGTGATCGCCGAATCGTTCGAGCGCATCCACCGCAGCAATCTGGTGAACATGGGCGTGCTGCCGCTGCAGTTCAAGGATGGCGACAACGCCGCGTCGCTTGGGCTCACCGGCACCGAGACGTATTCGATTGTCGGCGTCGGCGCTGGACTGAAGCCGCGAGGCGATCTGCGTGTCGTGGCGACGAACGCCGACGGCTCGACGCGCGAGCTCACGGCCGCCGTGCGCATCGACACGCCCGAGGAGTTGGTTGCCTTCAGGCACGGCGGGATCCTCCCGTATGTCGTACGACAACTCGTAGGGAAGTGATCGCACCCGTCCAATCGTGAGGGGCACCGGCCGATTGCGGGTGTTGCTGTGCGTCGCGATGCTGGCGCTCTCAGCGCGATCGGCCGCCGCATCTGACGTCACGACGACCATTCGCGTGAGCCATGGCTCACCCGTCCCACTCCCGGCGGACCCGACGCTTGAATTCATGGCCTGGCCGTTCTCGTCGACCACTGCTGGCCGGCTGGGCGTCGTCCACGCGCTCCGGCCGGGTTCCTATCGCCTCACCGTACGGTTGGCTGGCTATCGGGACGCGACGATCGACGCCAACCTCGGAGCGGCGAGACATCACGAGTATGTCGTCGAGCTGCGCCCGTTCGATCAGGCCACCGACTCGACGATCCGACTCGTCTCCAGTGAGCCGGTGGGTACCGCTCGTGTGTTCGACGAATCGCTCGTGGACACGCTTCCCGCCGACGACCCGCTTGCCGCGATTGTCGAGACGACGGTCGCACCGCTCATCGTCGATCGCATGTCGACCGGCGGTCTGTGGGTGGGGGAGGCCGCGCTCATCGGCGGACAGGCGAGCTCATGGCGGCAGGCTTCCATTGGTCTTGGCGCGCTCGATGTCACGGACCCTGGGCGCATCGGCACTCCGCTGCTGAGACCATCGCAGCAGGCCACAGAATCGCTCGTGGTCTCGACGACCTTGTTGCCGGCGTCGGCCGCCGGTCCGGGACCGCTGCTGACGCTCCTTCCCACGAACCCCACTTCCACCTGGAGGGGGGGCGTCGAGTCGCGTTTCATCTCACCTGCTCTGCAGTCGTCGAACAGCCTCCACGGTGCTGTGCCGATCGCGAGATTCGAGGGGTACCAGGAGTGGAACGGGCACGCGGGCGGGCCCGTTGCGCCGGAGGCCGGTGTCTTCCTGTCGGCTCGTCGCAGCGCCTCGGATCGGATCGAACGGAACGAGCTCGACCCGCTTGAATCTCGTGTCAGCTCGATATTCGGCACCGCGGCGATCGCGGGCGATGAGCGCGGTCGAGTGCGGATCGTCGGAAGCGTGGATCGAATCGGCATCCCCCACACCGGACGCGCCCGATTCCGGGATCGCGACATCCGCGAGACGAATACGTTCGCCACCACCCACGTCACGTGGGATCGCGCCATCAGAAGCGGCACACTCTGGTCGGTGTCGTCGGGATTCGTGCAAGGGATCTTCACGCCTGGGTTCGGCCCGGTGGACAGTGCCAGTCGCGTCGCTGCCGCGGGCACGGTTGAACGACTCGATGACGGACCGGTGCCGGCGTTGTTCGAGGGGATGCCGGCAAAGCGGCGGCGCGTGACGGGGCACGTCGAGATCGCCCCTTCAATCAGGCGATGGGGAAGTCGTCAGCATCTCGAGGTCGGTGCGACCGTCTCACGAAACACGGCAACAACCTCCGGGCTGCTCTCGCCACCCGTGGCTGAACTGGTCGGCGGGCTGCCGGCGCGTGTCTGGGAATACGAGTATCGCGCTCCCGACGCTCGCTGGGCGACGACCGAGTTTGCGACCTACGTCACCGATCGCATCCGGCTCGGTGCGCGCGCCGCCGTCGACGCCGGTGTGCGCGTCGAGTCGCGTCGCGGATCGGCACGTGATGCTGACAATCCCATCTCGTGGTTCTCGGTGACCCCGCGCCTCTCAGCGCGATGGATCGTCGCCAGACCGTTCGCCGTGTTCGGCGGGTACGCGCGATACGCGCATCCTCTCCCGCTCGACTACTTCGCCTATGGCGATGGGGCCGCCGCGACCGGCCGGGTCTACCGCTGGCACGATCTCAACGGCGACCGCCTTCTCCAGGCGGAGGAATATGGCGCGCTCGTCGCCGCTGTCGGTCCGTGCTGCAATCTCACGACGTTGAATCGGATCGATCCCAATCTGCGGCAGCCTTCCACGGACGAGGGCGTCTTCGGCATCGAGACGCGCTTCGCCGGGTGGTCGCTGAGAATAAGCGGCATCAAGAGGCACGAGCGCGATCTGGTCGGCTCGGTCAATACCGGAGCGACCGATGACGCCTACGTGCTGCGATATCTTGTCGACGTCGGCGAGCCGTTTCGCGATCCGCCGGAGGAGCGTCCGCTGCCCGTCTACGATCGGCAGCCATCCAGCTTTGGGCTCGATCAGTATTTCCTCACCAATCCAGCGGGCACCTTCGGGAATTACGACGGCATCGAGGTCACCATCGACGGCTCGATCACGCGCCGCCTGCGCACCCGCTTCGACGGCACGTCCTATCAAGGCTGGGTGATGGCGGGGAACCGGGGATTCCGGCCGTTCGAAAGCGACCCCGGTGTGATCGGCGAGCTCTTCGAGAATCCGAACGCCCGGACCTACGCTTACGGTCACGGGTTCGTCGACCGTGGCTACGTGATGAAGTGGTGGGCGCACTACGCGGCACCTGGCAACTACGCGCTGAGTGCGGTGGCTCGCTATCAAGACGGTCAACCGTTTTCGCGGCTCAACGTCGTTCCCGATCTGAATCAGGGCCCCGAAGCGATCAATGGGTATCGCCTCGGACGAACGCGATTCACATTCACGCTGACGCTCGACACCCACTTCGAGAAGACGGTCGCCGTGGCAGGCGTCAAGATCACGGGTATCCTCGAGGTCTTCAACCTGCTGAACACGCGCAACGAAGTCGAGGAAGACGTCACGACCGGACCCACGTTCCGTACTCCAACCGCAATCCAGCCACCCCGCGTGGCCCGGTTCGGGGTACGGGTGGCTTTCTAATCCCGACGGACTCGTCGGATAATAGACAGACAGGGAAGACATGCGTCCGCTGATCCTCTCGACCGTGGCTGTGGCCCTTCTGGGAAGCGGTGTCGTCACCGCACAGCGATCCCACCCCACGCCGGCGCCACGCCCCGCTCCAGCCGCGCCCGTGCAGAGGACCCCTGCACCCGAACGTCGCTCGACGATGATCTTCAGAGAACCACGCCCGGTGGCGCTGACGACGCCGGGCCCATTCCGCCGGTCGGTCAGGACCGTGATGCTTCCGGGGGTGCCGTTCTTCTGGGGTTGGGGCGGACCGGCATTCTACGTCGACGCGACACCGGCGCAGCCGCTTCCGATCAGCGATGCGCCGAAGGGCGGTGTGCAACTGGACGTTCAGCCCTGGCGCGCGCAAGTGTACGTGGACGGTGTACTCGTCGGGCGTGTCGAGGACTTCAAAGGCTACTATCAGCACCTCGAGATGACCGCCGGTCTGCACCAGATCACCATCGTCGAGCCCGGCTACGAGCCGTTCGTCTTCGACATCGTCGTGACGCCAGGACGCACCGCCACCTATCGCGGGACGCTCAACGAAGCCTCTCAGCGCTGAACAGACCGCAAGAAACATCAAGAACGGTCGCGTCGCCTCGTCTATGATTCGAGCCGATGCCGTCGGACCGAGCGCTCCTTGACGTCCTCCATCGCCTGCGCCGCCATACCGGCGACGATCTCGACGCGATTGCGACGCGAAGCGGATGGTCGCCGTTTCATCTGCACCGCGCCTTTCGCACGATGGTCGGTGAGACGCCGAAGCATTACGCGCTCCGCGTGCGTCTGGAGCGAGCGGCGGCCCGTCTGTTGACGACCGACGACTCGGTGCTCGAGGTGGCGATCGCGCACGGCTTCAAGAGCCACGAGGTGTTCACGCGCGCGTTCCACCGTCACTTCGGTAGAACGCCGGCGGCCTATCGACAGACGCCGATTGCCGACGCGCCGGCCGCCACCCGGCGGCGGCACCGCGCCTTCGTCGAATCATCAGGACCGTGCATCGGTCTGTATCACATCGCCCTCGATGCATCCCGGAGAGTGCCCATGCCCACGCTGTCGATCGAGCGGCGCGACCTGGCCGCGCAGCCGTTTCTGTTCGTTCGTCTCAAGGCCGGACGCCACGAGATCGCCAACGCCATCGCCGAAGGTCTCGGCAAAGCGTTTCCGTACGTGATGCAGGCGGGCCTGCCGATCGCCGGCCGACCGACCGCGCGTTATCTCACGGCGGGGCCTGGGTTGTTCGACATGCAGGTCGGTGTCCCGGTTGCGGTGTCATCGCCGGGCGCGGGCGACGTGCAGGCCGGCGAGCTCCCAGGTGGTCCGATCGCGGTCGGCGTGCACGCGGGCGGGTACGATCAACTCGGAGAGACCTACGCCGCGATGGAGCGATGGATGGACGCGAACGGCTATCGCCCTGGCGGCGCGCCGTGGGAATCGTACGTGACTGATCCGGGCGAGTTTCCTGATTCGAAGGATTGGCGGACGGAGATTTACTGGCCGGTGGCGTCCATATAAGTCAAAGGGCAAAGGTCAAAAGGCAAAGGTCAGGTCAAAGGTGTAGGTCCAGGTCAAGGTGTAGGTTTAGGTTTCACCTTTGACCTTTGCCTGCGCGCGCAGCGCGATCACCGCGCGCGGTCGGCGCCGTTGACCCGCTCGAACACGCGTTCCGGCGGCGGGAGGCCTTTTTCCTTGGCCTCGGCCGCGGCCTTCTCATAGGCGCGCTCGGCGCTGAGCGCGTTGCGCATCGCGTTGTTCCCCTCGTGGCACCCGTATTCGAAGATCTGATAGCCCGCCTGGCTCGTCAGCGTCATCCGCATCGTCCATGGACGCTCGAATGTCGCCGGATCCTCGACGCGGACCTCGTAGTCGATCATCTCGGGATCGATGCGCCGGAAGCGCTCGACCATGTGCAGGCCTTCGCTGTGCACGGCGCCGCCGACGGCAGTCCTGTCGGTGAAGTTGCGCGATTCGATCACGAGCGTGTCGCCCTCGTAGCGGCCGCGTGAATCGCCCATGAAGAGATGAATGTCCTTCCCGATCGGCGGGCGGCCGTCGAGTGGGATCACGCGCGTGTCGTGGACCATCTCATAGCTGATGACCACTGAATCGGGCGTCTGGATAATCCGCGCGCCGTTGCCGTAGACGGCCGGCATCAGTGAGCCGACGGCGCCGCGCGTGATGCAGCGGTCGTACAGCGAGAAGTCCTGCACTTTCTCCCAGGGGCCGACGCCGAACGACCCTTGCCCACGCGGCCGCGCGCGCGCGGCGGCCGTCAACGCCGGCATCCGTCCGTCGGCGGGATCGATGACGAACGACGTGTAGCTGAACGAGCGCGTGCCTTCTTCGTTGCGGAACGTGCCGGTCCTGGCATCGTCGACATCGCGTGCGCTTTGTCGCTGCTTGGCGCGCGCGGCGAACTCCTCGTCGGTCATGTACGCTCGCGTGCCGAACTGCGCCGGCCGTGACATCGGGATGCCGCGCATGTCATCGGTGGTCCAGATGCCCTCGAGGTCGGGCTGTCCCCAGGCATTGCGCGGCGCCTTCCAGTGCGGGTTGGTGCGCGACGCGGCCAAGGCATCAGCGGAGCCTTTGGCTTGCGCGAATGCGGGTAAGGGCGTGCTCGTGACCACGGCGACCATTCCAAGCGCGACGGTCCAGGCAACCACTCGACGGTCCATGCGGCTCTCCTTCGCGCGATAGGGTACTTCCAAATCTCCTATCCGTGAACGCCGGGCTTAAAGAACAAGCCCGGCCTACACGTTCGGCGCTAAGCGGGTACGTGTAGGCCGGGCCTTCCAGGCCCGGCGAGCTTGGACTGTGGCAAGATCCGAAACGTCCCCGGAGCTTCTGATGCCGATCTCATCAAAGAGCGTCTTGGTCGCAATAGCTGCAGTTGCCGTGACGAGTGTAGCCCTCCACGCGCAGCACGGCTACAAAGCCCCGCGCACGCCGTGGGGCGACCCCGACATCCAAGGCAGCTACACCAACCTGACCGAGGCGGGCACACCGCTCGAGAAGCCGAAGGAGTTCGAGGGACGCAACCTGAGCGACATCAAGGGCGACGAACTGAAAAAGATCAAGCGCGAGGCGGCGGAGCGCACGATCAAGGCGTTCCTCGGTCCGACCGAGGCGCCCGACAACTGGTGGCAGGTTGCCTACACCAAGATCGAGAACGGTGCGCAGGCCTGGATGATCATCGACCCGCCTGACGGCCGCGTCCCGCCGCTCACGAAAGAGGCGCAGGAGCGGCAGCAGGCGGCGGCCGAGGCGCGCAAGCGCAACAGGCGTGGACCGGCTGATTCATACACGGACCGCAGCCTCTACGACCGCTGCATCACGCGCGGCTTCCCGACGTCGGGGATGCCCACGATCTACGGCAACTCGTCGCAGATCGTCCAGGGCCCCGGCTACGTCGCGATCACGTACGAGATGATCCACGATACGCGGCTCATCCCCGTCGTGCCGGCGAATCAACTGGGCCAGGAGATTCGGTCCGACATGGGCTACTCACGCGGCCACTGGGAAGGCGACACGCTGGTCGTCGAGACGACCAACTTCCTCGGGCGCAGCGTGTTCCGCAACGCCAGCCCGGATCGCCTGAAGGTCGTCGAGCGCTTCACACCGAGCAGCCCGACGCAGCTCCGATGGACCGTCACCATCGACGATCCGACGACGTGGACGAAACCGTGGACGTTCACGATGCCGCTGACGATGAATCCGGCCGAGCCGATGATGCCGTACGAGTGCCACGAAGGTAATTACGGCCTGAAGAACATCCTCAGTGCGGCCCGCGCGGAGGAAAGGAACGCTGCACCAGCAGCTAAGCCGTAAGCGGGCAGCGTAGGGCGGGTCTTCCAGACCCGCCTTCCAGACCCGCCACCGAATGCTGACCTCACCCCTCATCAAATCGAAAGCACGGGACCTCGGGTTCGATCTCTGCGGCATTGCGCCGGTCGACGACTTTCCTGAGCTGGCGTACCTGCGCGAGTGGCTCGCGCGCGGGTATGCGGGCGACATGGCGTGGATGGCACGCACGGCGGATCGCCGCGCCGACGTGCGCGAGGTGGTGCCCGGTGCGCGCAGCGTGATCGTCACCGGCACGCTCTACAACACCGATCGCCCGTACAGCGACGCGCACCCGCCCGATGTGGCGCGCCTGTCGCGTTACGCATGGGGCGACGACTATCACGACGTCATCAAGACGCGGCTCGACGCGCTGCTGTCGTGGATGCGCGACGAGGCGGCCGCACCGTTCGATGCGAGAGCGTACGTGGACACCGGCCCGGTCCAGGAGCGCGTGTACGCACAGTACGCCGGCCTCGGATGGATCGGAAAAAACACGTGTCTGATCAATCCCGAGCTTGGCTCGTGGCTGTTCCTCGGCGAGATCATCACGACGTTGCCGCTCGATCCCGATACACAAGGGCTGGAGCAATGCGGCAATTGCAGGCGATGCATCGACGCCTGTCCGACCGACGCGATCGTCGAGGCCGGCGTGCTGGATTCGAATCGTTGTCTGTCGTATGCCACGATCGAGCTCCGGTCCTCGATCCCCGACGGGCTGCGAGCGGCGATGGCCACGCACGTCTACGGTTGTGACATCTGTCAGGAGGTGTGTCCCTACAATCGTCCGGCGCCGCGCTCGACCGCGCCCGCCTGGCAGCCGCGTCCGGGGCTCGACGCCCCGCGGTTGATCGAGCTGTGGATGCGGTCCGATGGGGACCTGCGCTCGCTCGTCAAAGGCAGTCCGATGACGCGCGCGAAGCTGGTCGGGCTTCGCCGGAATCTCGCGATCGCGATCGGCAACAGCGGCGATCCAGCCGCCATGAGCGTCCTGGACGAACGGAGTGATGAGCGGCCGTCGGCAGACGATCCGATGGTCCAGGAACACATCGCCTGGGCCCGCGCACGGCGGCCGATTCCTGATTCCTGAATCCTGATTCCTCCAGTTATGATCGCTGCATGACATCACCACGAACAGGCCGCATTGCCGGTGGCGTCTGTGCAGCACTGCTGGCCGTCACCGCGTCAGCATGGGCTCATCATTCATTCGCGGTGTACGACCACACGCGAACGTTGACGCTGCGAGGCACGGTCACCAAGTTTCAGTGGACCAATCCGCACGCGTTTCTCGAGCTCGACGTGCCGCAGGCGGACAAGACGGTCAAGCATTACAGCATCGAACTGACCAGCATCAACATGATGCAGCGGGTCGGATGGCGATCGAACATGATCAAAGCCGGGGACAAAGTCACGGCAGTCATCGCGCCGCTCCTGACGGGCGAGCCCGTCGGCCTCGGTCTGGAAGTGACGCTGGCCGACGGCACCAAACGTGAGCTTCCGGTGCCGGCTGCGACGTCGTTCAAGCGCACACCCGATAGCCAGTGAGCGAACCATGCGTACCGTGCAGATTCGAGGTTTCACGTTCGCGATCGCCGTGGCGGTCGTCCTGCTGCGAGCCGGTGGACTGGCGCAGAGCAAGCCTGCTCAGGTTCCCGACATCACCGGCTCATGGGAGCGGGTGTTTGCCCCTCCGTCCTCCGACCCGTCGCTGAAACCTCAGTACCTCAAGGAATGGCAGAGCAGAGTGAAAGCCACGCGCGACGCGAGCGCCAAAGGAGAGCCACTCGCTACCAACAACGTGCACTGCATCCCAGAGGGCATGCCGGCGATGATGAGTGCGCAGTTTCCGATGGAGATCCTCCAGAGCCGCGGGCAGGTGACGATCATCGAGGAAGCGTTCACGCAGGTCCGTCGCATCCTGCTCGATCGCCCGGTGAAGGCGATCGATGACGTGGAGCCCGGCTTCTTCGGACACTCGGTCGGACGATGGGAGGGCGACACGCTGGTGGTGGAGACCATCGGCATCAAGGAAAGCGTGCGCTTCCGAGATGTGCCACACTCGAAAGAGATGCGGATTCGTGAGCGCATCCATCTGACTTCGCCGACCGAATTGCGGAACGACATGACCATCGAAGACCCTGTGACGCTCGAGAAGCCGTGGCCGGTGACGTTCTCGTACCGCCGCATGGCCGAGTACACGCTGCTCGAATACGTGTGCGAGGACAATCGCGAGTATGCGGACGAGCAGGGTCGTCAGAAGATTCGCGTCGATCAACCCCCGCGCTGACCTATGCACCAGAGTCCCGCACCGCTCCTCCTGTTGTCGATGCCGCAGATGACCGATCCGAACTTTGCGCGCACGGTCGTCTTGCTGTGCGACTACACCGAGCGAGGCGCATTCGGGCTGGTGGTGAACCGGCAGATGGACGAGCCGGCGCACAAGATGGTGATGACGGAGCCGCCGGTCAAAGTCGATCCGACGCTGCGCCTCTGGATTGGCGGCCCGGTCGACCCCCAGAGCACGTGGGTGCTGATGTCGGAAGCGCAGGGGCCGGATGACGAACAGCGAGAGATCTGTCCCGGGCTTCTGCTGTCGGTGTCGCGCGCGTTGACGCTCCAATTGCTGCAGCTGCCGCCGTCGAATCGCGCGCGCGTCATCGTTGGCTACGCGGCCTGGAGTCCCGGGCAGCTCGATAACGAGATCGCCGCTTCGGCCTGGCTGACCGCCGACGTGGATCCGTCATTGATCTTTGGTGTACCGCCGGAGCAGATGTGGGAGACGGCGCTGCGACGCCTCGGCACCGACCCCGCGAAGCTGCAGACGAGCTCCGGGGTGCACTGACTATGAAGCATCTGATTGTCTGTTCCTTCTTTGTCGCGGCGCTTGGCGCCGCGTGCAGCCGCGAGGCATCGCCACCACAAGCCGTGCAGACCACAACCGCACCCGCGCCCGCTACTCCTGCCACCGATTCGGAAACCAAGAAGCTCGAGACCATGGCGGCGCGCTTCGCGCCGGTCGATCTTGCGGTCGATGTGTCGGCGCTGCCCGCCAACGAGCGGCAGGCGCTGGCGAAACTGGTCGAGGCCTCCAGGGTGTTCGATGCGCTCTTCCTGCGTCAGGTCTGGGAGGGCAACGAAACGATGCTGCTGAATCTGGTGCGCGACACAACGCCGCTCGGGCGCGCCCGGTTCCATTACTTCATGATCAACAAAGGGCCGTGGTCGCGGCTCGATCACAACGAGCCGTTCGTTCCCGGTGCGCCGCCCAAGCCGGCCCAGGCGAACTTCTACGCCGCCGGGGCATCGAAGGCTGACATCGAAGCGTGGATGAAAACGCTGCCCGACGCCGAGCGCACGCGCGCGACCGGCTTCTTCACGGCCATCCGTCGCGCCGCCGACGGCAAGTTCGTCAGCGTGCCGTATTCGCTCGAGTATCAGGGCGAGCTCGCGCACGTGTCGATGCTGCTGCGTGAGGCGGCATCGCTGACCACGCAGCCGACGCTGAAGGCGTTCCTCGAAAAGCGAGCGGCGGCGCTGCTCAGCAACGACTACTACGAGAGCGACCTCGCCTGGATGGCCCTCGACGCCAGCATCGAGCCGACGATTGGCCCGTACGAGGTGTACGAAGACGAGTGGTTCAACTACAAGGCGGCGTTCGAGTCGTTCATCACGGTCCGCGACGATGCCGAGACGCAGAAGCTCGCGCGCTTCGGCTCCGAGCTGCAGGAGATCGAGAACAACCTGCCGATTGACCCGACCTACCGCAACAAGAAGCTCGGCGCGCTCGCCCCGATCCGTGTCGTCAACGTCGTGTTCTCGGCGGGGGACGCCAATCGAGGGGTGCAGACGGCCGCCTACAACCTGCCCAACGACGAGCGCATCGTCCAGGAGAAGGGCTCGAAGCGTGTGATGCTCAAGAACACGCAGGAAGCCAAGTTCAAGACCGTGCTGTTGCCGATCGCGCAGGTGGCGCTCGCCGGCGACGACCGTCAAGCCATCGCGTTCGACGCGTTCTTCACCCACATCCTGATGCACGAGCTGATGCACGGCCTGGGGCCGCACAACATCACCGCCGGCGGCCGCGCGACGACCGTGCGTCAGGAGTTCAAGGAAACCTACAGCACGATCGAAGAGGCCAAGGCAGACGTCTCGGGCCTGTTCGCGATGCAATTCCTGATCGATCGCGAGAAGCTGGAAAAGACGTACGCGAACACGATGTACACGACCTATTTGGCGTCGATGTTTCGCTCGATCCGCTTCGGGATCACGGAGGCGCATGGCCGCGGCGTCGCCATCCAGATGAACTACTTCCTCGACCACGGCGGCGTCACCAGCGCGTCGAACGGCACCTTCGCCGTCAACGTCGAGCGCTTCAAACAGAACGTCACCGAGCTCACCCGGGACATCATGACGATGCAGGCGCGCGGCGACTACGCGGCGGCCAAGCAGATGATCGACACGCTCGGCGTCGTTCGCCCGCCCGTGCAGGCGGTGCTCGACAAGTTGAAGGGTGTGCCTGTCGACATCGAGCCGCGTTTCGTCACGGCGGATTCACTGAGCAAGTAGGGTCGCCCCGCGTCAGTTCGCTCGCACCGGCGATTTGTGTACAATGTACAATCATGAGCAAGCGTTACACCGTCGCGCACGTAAGGGAGCGCCTCTCAGATGCGCTCGACCAAGCCGAGCGTGGCGAGGCGGTCATCATCGAGCGCCATGGCACCCGTTTTCGATTGTCTGTCGCGTCCGAGGCTCCAGCCCGCCGTCGTCGCCGGAAGCCGAGGATTGAGGTGCTCGATCCAGCGGTGGCCGACGGGCAGTGGAGCTGGAGCTGGACACCAAAGAGCTTGAGTCTCCAGTCGCGGAAGCGCCGTTGATCCTGCTCGACACGCACGCCCTGATCTGGCTCGATCAAGGCCGCCCGCGCGTCGCCCCACTGTTGCGTGGCGGCAGGCGTCTCTACGCTTCTCCAGCCAACCTCCTCGAACTCCAGTTTCTCGACGAGGTGGGTCGCATCAAGCTGCCGAAAGGCGATGCCCAGGCGCTCGCGGTCGACGATCGATGGACACTCGACGATCCGCCGGCGGCCGCCTGGTTTGCCGCCGCACTCGATCTCTCCTGGACCCGTGATCCCTTCGATCGCTTGATTGCCGCTCATGCTCGGATGCGCGGCTGGCGCCTCGCCACGGCGGACGAGACGCTGCTGAAAGGTCTCGGGCCGAGGCACACGCTCGAACTCTGAGCCCAGCCGCCCGCTATAATCAGCCCGCATCCATGGCCCTCGCTGCCGGCTTCAAGCTCGGTCCGTACGAAATCGTCTCCATGCTCGGTGCCGGAGGAATGGGGGAGGTCTATCGCGCGCATGATACGCGTCTGCGCCGCGAGGTGGCGATCAAAATCCTGCCTGAGGGATTTGGCGACAACGCCGACCGCGTCACGCGGTTCACGCGCGAAGCGCAGCTGCTGGCCTCGCTCAATCATCCGGCGATCGCCTCGATTTACGGGTTCGAAGAAGGTCCGGCTGAAGCCGGACACCACATGCGCGGACTCGTGATGGAGCTGGTCGAAGGGCCGACGCTCGCCGAGCGCCTCCTCTCCCGTCCGATGCCACTCGACGAAGTGCTTGCGGTCTCGAGGCAGATCGTCGAGGGGCTCGAGGCGGCGCACGAGCAGGGGGTCATCCATCGCGATCTCAAACCGGCCAACATCAAAGTGCGGTCCGACGGTACCGTCAAGATTCTCGACTTCGGCCTCGCCAAGGCGATGGATGCTGGTGCAGCCAACAGCGTCAACGTCCCGGCCGGGTCGATCGTCGGGCTCACACACTCACCGACGATGGCCTCGCCCTTGACGATGACGGGCGCGATGATTATCGGAACAGCGCCTTACATGGCGCCGGAGCAGGCGCGTGGACGCGCCGTCGACCGGCGCGTCGACATCTGGGCGTTCGGGTGTGTGCTGTTCGAGATGTTGACCGGCGAACGCGCGTTCCCGGGCGACGACGTCACCGCGGTGCTCGCGAAAATCATCGAGCGCGAGCCGAACTGGTCCGCTTTGCCGGCGGCAACACCGTCGCATGTGCGTCGGCTGCTGCACCGGACGCTGGACAAGGATCCCAAGAGCCGTCTGCGAGATATCGGTGAAGCGCGTGTCGCGATCACCCAGCCGCCGGCAGACGAGTCACCGCGCGTCCAGCCGAAGGCCGATCGCGCGGGGAAGCGGCTCGGCTGGATCGTCGCGAGCGCCTTGGCGATCGCGCTCGCGGTGTCGCTGGTCGCATGGTGGCGCGCGGGCACACCGATCTCGCGCGAGATCGATCGCTACGACATCACGACGCCGCCGGGTTCGTCCTTGGGCCTGATCGGCCAACCGGCGCTGACGATCTCCGCCGACGGCCGCGCGCTCGCATTCGTCGCGACCAGCGACGGCGTGTCGCGGTTGTATGTGCGCCGGCGCGATGAGGTCGAGTCGCGCGCCATCCCGGGCACCGAAGGCGCATCGAGTCCCGCGTTTTCGCCGGACGGTCTCTGGCTCGCGTTCGTGAGCGGAACGGAACTGAAGAAGACGACGCTCGACGGGCCTCCGGTCGCGCTGGCACGAGTGGGTGATCATCGCGGCATCGCCTGGCTCGACAACGAGTCGATCGTGTTTGCGCCGTATGCAGCCCAGAACCTCGTTCGGATCTCGGCGTCGGGCGGTGAGCCGGTCGCCATCTCGAAGCTCGATGCAACCAAAGGGGAGCGGACGCATCGCTGGCCCGTCGTGCTGCCTGGTGGCCGCGACGTCCTGTTCACCGTCGGCACCTATGCCAGCCCAGACAGCTATGAGACCTCGCGAATCGACGCAGTGAACATCGCCACTGGCGACCGTCGCACGGTATTCGAGGGCGCCAGTATGGCGCGCTACGTGCCGGGCCGGCTACTGTTGTCTCGCGGTGGACTGCTGTACACGGTTCCGTTCGACGCGAACACGCTCGCCGTGAGTGGCTCGCCGTCCATGTTCGTACGCGGTGTCGGCGGCGATATCACGACCGGTGCCGTCCATTTCGCCGCTGCCGCTGACGGAACGCTCGTCTACGTTCCCGAGACGACGCCCGGTGGCGCGCAGCGCCTGCTCGCCTGGGTCGATCAGAGCGGCGTCAGCCTGCCGCTCGCGCTGCCGCCGAACAACTACAACGATCTGCGCATCTCGCCCGATGGCAGCCGCGTCGCCGTCATCGTCGGCGCCAGCGGCAGCGGCGACGTCTGGATCCATGACTTCCGTCGAGGGACGATGACGCGTCTCACGTTCGACGCCAAGAACGCCTCGCCGATCTGGTCGAAGGACGGCGAGTACGTCTACTTCACCGCGATCGATTCGTCGGGGCTGAAGACGACGATCAAGAAGCGGCGCGCCGACGGCGGCCGGGATGCGGAGACCGTCGCGTCGGTGAACTCGCGTGCGTACCTCCGCGACTTCGCACCCGATGACCTGAGCGTGTTCGTCGACGAATTTGCGCAAGCCACCGACGCGGCCGGCGAGCGCGCCGAAGTGGCGATGGTGCCGCTGACGCCATCAGGCAAGAAACAGATCGTCGTCTCGACGCCTGGCGACGATTACGAGACCGCCGTCGCGCCAAATGGACGTTGGTTCGCGCACTCCTCGGACGAATCCGGCCGGACGGAAATCTACGTTCGCGATCTGTCCGACAAGGGCGGCCGCTGGCAGGTGTCGACGAGCGGCGGACGTGAACCGCATTGGTCGCCCGACTCGCGCACGCTCTACTACCGCTTCGAGAATCGATTGATTGCGGCGGCGGTGACCGGTCAAGCCGCGTTTGGCATCGACACGCCGCGTCGGTTGTTCGATGGTATCTACGACCTGCAGTCGGCGACGAACCTGACGTTCGACGTGGATCGAGGCGGTCGTTCGAGCCGTTTTCTCATGCTGCGGCCGGCCGACGAGCAGAAACGGACCCCACCCACGACGATCCGGCTCGTGCTGAACGCGCTCGATCGCTAGCGCTTTGGTCCTTTGTGCTTGGTTCTTTGTTCTTGGTCCGTCCTATGGGTCCTTGGTCCATGGTCCGTGCCTGCGTGCGGGTACGCTCGAAGCTTCATCGCCACGACAAGGGACCAAGGACCAGGGACCACGGGACGGACCCAGGACCAAGGACGGACCAAGAACCAGGAACAAAGCGCTAAGGACCGGTATAATCCCCACGCTTTCAGGAGGGCTTTCCAGTGCAGCACATCCTGCGCAGGCGCGGCCGCGCGATCCTTTTGCTGATGGTCTTCACCGCCGGCGGCTTTCTCGTCGCCCGCGAACTCGCGGGGCAGAGCCGCGCCACGGTGATGGCGCCGTACTTCGAAGTCGATCCGCTGTGGCCCAAGCCGTTGCCGAATCATTGGGTGCTCGGGTCGTCGATCGGCGTGTCGGTCGATGCGCGCGACCACGTCTGGATGATTCATCGCGGCTCGGCGACGCTCGCCGAAAAAGAAAAGGCGCTCGAGACCAAGCTGTCGGACGAGTGCTGTGCGGGAGCGCCGCCGGTGCTCGAGTTCGATGCCGAAGGCACGCTCGTCGGACATTGGGGCGGTCCCAGCGAGGGCTACGACTGGCCGACCTCGAACCATGGCATCACGATCGATCACAAAGGCAACGTCTGGATCGGCGGCAACGGCGAGGGCGATGCGCAGGTGCTCAAGTTCAGCAAGTCGGGGAAGTTCCTGCTCCAGATCGGGAAGCCCGACGCGCGGAAGGGACCGCTGAAGGACGGCAAGCCGACCTACGTCGGCAATAGCAACGACACCCAGGCGTACGGACGCGTCGCCAAGATCTTCGTCGATCCCGTCGCCAACGAGGCCTATCTCGCCGACGGCTACTTGAACAAGCGCGTCGCCATCGTCGACGCCGATAGCGGGAAGCTCAAGCGATTCTGGGGCGCCTACGGCAACAAGCCGGACGACACCGACCTCGGACCGTACAAACCGGAGGCGCCGCCGGTGCAGCAGTTCCGCACGCCTGTGCACTGCGCCGATCTGTCGGCGGACGGCCTGGTCTATGTGTGCGACCGCAAGAACAACCGCATTCAGGTGTTCAAGAAGGACGGCGCGTTCGTCAAAGAGGCGTTCTTTGCGAAGAACAGTCTGGGGGATGGCTCGGTGTTCGATCTCGCGTTCTCGAAAGATCCGGCGCAGACGTATCTCTACATGGCCGACGGGAACAACATGAAGATCCGCATCCTGCGCCGCGACACGCTCGAAGAGATCACGAGCTTCGGCGACGGCGGCCGCCAACCGGGGCAGTTCTACGCCGTGCACAGCATCGCCGTCGATTCGAAGGGCAACCTCTACACGACGGAAACGTACGAAGGAAAGCGTCTTCAGAAGTTTGTCTACAAAGGGCTCCGCGCCGTGTCGCGCAAGGAGCAAGGGACGGTGTGGCCGCGATGAAGAAATCGATTCTTGCTCTGGGGCTCGCGTGGCTCGTCGCCACAGTTTCGCCGGGCCTGGAAGGCCCGGCCTACACGGCCCACGCTCAGGGTGGCGGGCCGCCTAAAGGCGCCCCCTACGCAGACGGGGAATGGCGGACCTACGGCGGCGATCTCGGGAGCGCCCGCTACCGCGCTTTCGACCAGATCAACAAGGACAACTTCAACGATCTCGAGGTCGCGTGGCGGTTGAAGACCGACAACCTCGGTCCGCGCCCGGAGTTCAACTTCCAGTCGACCCCGCTCATGGTCGGCGGCTGGCTCTACACGACCGCGGGCTCGCGGCGCGCCGTCGTGGCCCTCGACGCCGCGACCGGCGAGATGAAGTGGATGCACAGCGAAGACGAGGGCAAGCGCGGTGAAGAGGCGCCGCGGCTGCTCTCGGGTCGTGGTCTCGCGTATTGGTCCGACGGAAAGCAGGGCCGGATCATCTACGTGACGCCCGGGTATCGGATGAAGGCGCTCGACGCGAAGACGGGCGTTCCCATCTCCTCGTTCGGGAAGAACGGCGTCGTCGATCTCAAGCTGGACGATGACCAGAATATGGATCTGGTCATGGGCGACATCGGACTACACGCCGCGCCCGTGGTCGCGAAGGACATCATCATCGTCGGCGCGGCGCACACCGAGGGTAGCCGGCCCGAGAGCCGTCGCAACGAGAAGGGGTACGTGCGCGGGTTCGACGTGCGCACGGGGAAGCGCCTCTGGATCTTCCACACCATTCCTGAGCCCGGTGAGTTCGGCAGCGATACCTGGGACCAGGACTCCGAGTCGTACACCGGCAACGCCGGCGTCTGGGCACAAATCAGCGTCGATGAGGAGCTGAACACGGTATTTCTGCCGGTCGAGATGCCGACGGGCGATTACTACGGCGGGCATCGTCCCGGTGCGGGACTGTTCGGCGAGAGTCTCGTCGCAGTCGATCTCCGGACCGGCAAGCGGAAGTGGCATTACCAGTTCATCCATCACGGCATCTGGGACTGGGATCTGCCGTGTGCGCCCATCATCGCTGACGTCACGATCGACGGCCGCATGCGCAAGATCGTCGCGCAGCCGACCAAACAAGGCTGGCTGTACGTCTTCGATCGCGTGACCGGCGAACCGGTATGGCCGATCGAGGAGCGGAAGGTCGAGCAGTCCGACGTACCGATGGAGAAAACGTGGCCGACGCAGCCGTTCGTCACGAAGCCGCCGGCGTACGAGCGTCAGGGCGTTTCGATCGACGATCTGATCGATTTCACGCCAGAGCTCCACGCCGAAGCGGTGAAGCTGGTGTCGCGCTTCAGGATCGGTCCGATCTTCACGCCGATTGTGGTCAGCAAGTGGCCGGGACCCCTCGCCACGTTGATGCTGCCCGACGCCACCGGCGGAGCGAACTGGCAGGGCGGCTCGTACGATCCCGAGACCGGTGTCTTCTACATCTTCACCAACACCAACGTCGCCGCGCTGGGATTGGTGCCGGGCAGCGAGCGGCCCAACAAGCCGTCGGACATGAACTACGTCCGCGGGCAGACGGGCGATCCGGCGAACCCGAAGGCGCCAGCGGTGGCGACGACGGTGCAGGGTCTTCCGCTGATCAAACCGCCATACGGCCGCATCACTGCGCTTGATCTGCACAAGGGCGAGCTGCTCTGGCAGGTCGCGCACGGCGACACGCCTGACAACGTGCGCAATCATCCGCTGCTGAAGGGCATGAACATCCCGCGGACCGGACGCACCGGGCGCATCGGGACGCTGGTCACGAAGTCGCTGGTCATCGCGGGAGAGGGCGGCATGGTGACGCTGTCCGACGGTCGTCGCGGCGCCATGCTCCGGGCGTACGACAAGGCGACCGGCAAGGATGCCGGGGCGGTCTACATGCCGGCGCCGCAGACCGGCTCGCCGATGACTTACATGCTGAACGGCCGCCAGTACATCGTCGTCGCGATCAGCAATCAGAACTTCCCTGGGGAATTGATTGCCTTCCGGTTGCCGATGTCGTGATTCGAACAAGTGATCGGCGGGTCTAAAGACCCGCCTCTACGACGTTCGCTAACAGGCAAACGTTCGACATCGATCGTCGTGGAGGCGGGTCTTTAGACCCGCCGTTCCCGGATTTGAATTACATTGATCTCGTGAAGAAGCTCGTCGCCCCGATTGCACTCCTACTCGCCTCTGTCGCCCTTTTCGCCCAGGCCGAGCGTTTCGTCGGCCCGTCCTCTCAAACGCTCTATCAACTGTTCATCGAATACTGGGAATGGCGGCTCGCGCAGCAGCCGGAGCTCGCGACGCGCTTCGGGCGTGTCGACCATAACGACCGTTGGCGCGACTGGTCGAAGGCCGCGCGCGAGCGTCTTCGCCGCGATCGCGAAGAGTTCCTGCAGCAAGCGCTATATCTCGAGCCCGGCAATCTGAACGCCGCGGACCGTCTCAGCGCCCGGTTGATGATCTCGGAGCTGCAGACGCAGCTCGAGGTCGAGCCGTACGCCGATCTGGTTCAACGCACGTCGCAGTCCGACGGCGTGCACAACGAGGTGTTCAACATCATCGACCAGATGCCGTCGCGGACCGTGAGGGACTACGAGAACATCGTCACGCGGCTGCGCAACCTGCCGGCGCTCGTCGACCAGACGATCGCGCTGATGCAGGAGCAGCTGGCCGCCGGCCTGGCACAGCCCGCGATCGTCGTCGATCTCACACTCGATCAGATCGTCGCGCAGCGATCGGCAGCGCCGGACGACTCGCCGCTGCTCGTCGCGTTCCGGCGCTTCCCGGGTGAGATCGGCGCGGCCGACCAGCAACGGTTGCGTACGGCTGCGCGCAGCGCGTACGTGCAGTCGTTCGTCCCGAGCTGGACGAAGCTCGAGACGTTCCTGCGCGGCACGTATCGGTCGCAGGCGCGCCGAGAGGTCGGTCTTGGATCGCTCAAGGACGGACAGGCCGCGTATGCCGCGCTGATTCACGCCTACACGACGACGCGCCTGGCGCCCGAGCGCATCCACCAGGTCGGCCTCGACGAAGTTGCGCGCATCGAGAAAGAGATGGAGCGTCTGGCGCGCGCGGCCGGGTTCACCGGACCGGTCACCGACTACGAGCGACAGCTTGGGTCGCAGCCGGGCATGCGCTTCTCGAGCCAGGAGGAGATGCTGCAGACGGCGCGCGACGCGCTGGCCCGAGTACAGCCGGCGATGTCGAAACTGTTCAGCCGCGTGCCCAAGATGACCGTTGGCATCCGGCCGATTCCACCGGACCGGGAAGCATCGACGGCATCGAACTACACCGTGGGCAACCCCGACGGATCGCGGCCGGCGTGGTTCAACATGAACACGTACCGTCCACACGAGCAGTTCAGATACAGCGTGGAGTCACTCGTGTTGCACGAGGCGCTGCCCGGTCATCATCTGCAAGTCGGCCTCGCGCGCGAGCTGCCGGGACTTCCGGAGTTCCGCCGTGCCTACGCGGCGTCGGCCTTCTCCGAGGGCTGGGCGCTCTATGGGGAGTCGCTCGGATCGGAGCTCGGCGTCTATCGCGATCCAGCGAGCCGCTTCGGTCAGCTGGCGAGCGAACAGTTCCGGGCGGTTCGGCTCGTCGTGGACAGCGGCATCCACGCGATGGGCTGGTCGCGCGAGCGCGCGCGCGAGTACTTCGCGCGTCACGTGCCGGCGCAGTCGATCGCCGAAGTCGATCGCTACATTGCGCGCCCGGGCCAGGCGCTCGCCTACAAGCTGGGACAATTGAAGATCCTGGAGCTGCGCCGCAAGGCGGAGCAGACGCTCGGGCCGAAGTTCGACATCCGTG
>DASRJR010000059.1:0-7305 GCA_035649395.1 Vicinamibacterales bacterium | reverse complement strand
GCAGGCCGCCGCTGCCCCGTCGGTCATTCAGATCGACGGATCGAGCACGGTGTTTCCCATCACCGAGGCTGTGGCAGAAGAGTTCCAGAAAAAGCATCCGAACGTCCGCGTCACCGTCGGCGTGTCGGGAACCGGCGGCGGATTCCAGAAGTTCTGCCGCGGGGAGACGCACATCAGCGACGCGTCGCGGCCGATCAGCAAGACCGAGATCGCCGCGTGCCAGAAGGCCGGTATCGAATACATCGAGCTGCCGGTAGCGTACGACGGCCTGGCCGTGGTGGTGAACCCGAAGAACAACTGGGCGAATGCGATTACGGTCGCCGAGCTGAAAACGCTCTGGGCACCGGACGCGCAAGGCAAGGTCACGCGCTGGAACCAGGTACGGCCGTCGTGGCCGAACCGTGAAATTCACCTGTTCGGCGCCGGCGTCGATTCGGGCACCTACGACTACTTCACCGAGGCCACGGTTGGAAAACAGGGCGCGAGCCGCGGCGACTTCACCTCGAGCGAAGACGACAACGTGTTGGTGCAGGGGATCGGCAGCGACGAGCTCGCGCTCGGGTTCATGGGCCTCGCCTACGTCGAGAGCAACAAGGACAAGCTGAAGCTGGTGCCGGTCGACGATGGCAAGAAGGAGAACGGGGACGGCCCGATTTCGCCCTCTGCCGAGACGGTGCGCAACGCGACGTATCAGCCGTTGTCGCGTCCGCTCTTCATCTACGTGGCGAGAAAAGAGGCCGATCGTCCCGAGGTCCAGCAGTTCGTCGAGGCGTATCTCGGCGACACCGCGCTGATGCGCGAGGTCGGCTACGTCGAGCTGACGCCGCAGATTTACGACCTGGCCAAGGCGCACTTCAAGGAGCGCAAGGTCGGCACGGCGTTCGCCGACGGCGGCTCGCAAGTCGGCATCACGCTCGAACAGCTGCTCGCCAGGGAAAAATGACCCGCCGGGGGTTCGAGGTGGTGATCGAGTGGGGGCTGTTCCTCTGCGCCCTGCTCTCGATCGGCACGACCGTCGGCATCATCGGCGTCCTCACCGCCGAGACAATCGGCTTCCTCGAAGAAGTACCCATCCTCGAGTTCGTGTTCGGCACCGAGTGGACGCCGCTCTTCGCGATGCCGCACTTCGGGGTGCTGCCGCTCATCATGGGCACGGTGCTGGTCTCGACCATCGCGATGCTGGTCGCACTGCCGATGGGACTCCTGACCGCGATCTATCTGAGTGAGTACTCGAGTGAGGGCCTGCGCCGCGTCGTCAAGCCGGTGCTGGAGTTGCTGGCCGGCATCCCGACCGTCGTCTACGGCTACTTCGCGCTGCTGTTCGTCACGCCATTGCTGCAGCAGTTCATCCCGTCGCTCTCGGGGTTCAACGCGCTCGGCCCGGGCATTGTCATGGGCATCATGATCCTGCCGCTCGTCTCATCGCTCGCCGAGGACGCCATGCGGGGGGTGCCGCGCGGCCTGCGTGAGGGGTCGTACGCGCTCGGCGCGACCAGGATGCAGACCAGCCTGCGCGTGGTGGTTCCGGCGGCGTTCTCCGGTATCACGGCGGCCTTCATCCTGGCGATCTCGCGCGCCATCGGCGAAACGATGATCGTGGCGATCGCCGCCGGCCAACAGCCGCGGCTGACGTTCGACCCGACGGTGCCGGTTGAAACGATGACCGCCTATATCGTGCAGATCAGTCTCGGCGATACGCCGCAGGGCACGCTCGAGTACCGGACCATCTTCGCCGTCGGCATGCTGTTGTTCATCGGGACCTTCGGATTGAACATCGTGAGCACCTGGCTGCGCGAGCGTTATCGAGAGGAGTACGCGTGAGCGGCACGGCGCCGCTGACGTTCGAGGGCGAAGGTGCGTCGCGCATCGCCTGGCGGCGTCGGTTCGACGTGTTGTTTCAGGTCGTCGCGCTGCTCGTGATGGTGGTGGCCCTGATCTGCCTCGGCACGCTGCTGTGGGACGTCATCTCGGACGGGTCCGGCCGTCTGTCGTGGCAGTTCATCACCGGCTTCTCGTCACGACGGGCGTCACAGGCGGGCATCTGGCACGCGTTGACCGGCAGCCTGTTCGTCATCATCGTGACCGCGGTGTTGGCGGTGCCGGTCGGCGTCGCAGCGGCCATCTACCTCGAGGAATACGGCGGCCGCAGCGTGGTCGCGCGCATCATCGAGCTCAACATCACGAACCTGGCCGCGGTGCCGTCGATCATCTATGGACTGCTTGGGCTTGGGCTGTTCGTGCGGATGATGGGGATGGGCCGAAGTGTGCTGGCAGGGGCGGCAACCCTGGCGCTGCTGGTCCTGCCGGTCGTCATACTCTCGACGCGCGAGGCGCTCAGGGCCGTGCCTCGATCGCTGCGCGAAGGCTCCTACGCGCTCGGTGCCACCCAATGGCAGACGATCTGGCATCAGGTGCTGCCGGTGGCCGCGCCCGGCATCATGACGGGGCTCATCCTGGCACTGTCGCGCGCCATTGGTGAAACCGCGCCGCTCATCACGATTGGGGCCGTCACGTTCGCAACCTTCGCGCCCGATTCCGTCTGGTCGCCCTTCACCGTGCTGCCGATCCAGATCTTCAACTGGGTGTCGCGCCCGCAGACCGACTTTCACGCCAACGCCGCTGCAGGTATCCTCGTCCTCGTGGCCCTGCTGCTCTCGATGAACGCCGCGGCAATCTGGCTGCGCGATCGCTACCAGAAACGAGGCATGGCGTGAGCGCGACGACGCGTTCGATCCCCTCGCTGGGCGACCTGACTGCATCGCGTCAGGCCTCGGTCGAGACGGACGGGCCGTGCAAGATCGAGGCGGATCGGCTCAACTTCTTCTACGGCGAGACGCGGGCGCTGCAGGACATCTCGATCAAGATCAAGCCGCACCTCGTCACGGCATTCATCGGGCCGTCCGGATGCGGCAAGAGCACGTTCCTGCGAACGCTCAACCGGATGAACGACATCATTCCGGGGACGCGCGCCGAGGGGAAAGTGCTCATCGACGGCAGCGACATCTACAGCTCAGGCGTCGACGTCGTTCAGCTCCGGCGGCGCGTCGGTATGGTGTTCCAGAAGTCGAACCCGTTTCCGAAGTCGGTGTTCGAGAACATCGCCTACGGCCTGCGCATCAACGGGATGGCGGGCAGTAAGTCGGAGCTGGCCGCACGCGTCGAAGAGAGCCTCAAACAGGCCGCGTTGTGGGACGAGGTGAAAGATCGGCTGCACGACTCTGCGCTGGCGACGTCGGGCGGGCAGCAGCAGCGGCTCTGCATCGCGCGGGCGCTGGCGGTGCGCCCCGACATCCTGCTGATGGACGAACCGGCGTCCGCGCTCGATCCAATCGCGACGCAGCGGATCGAGGAACTGGTCTACGACCTCAAGAAGAAGTACACGATCGTGATCGTCACCCACAACATGCAGCAGGCGGCGCGGGTGTCAGACTACACGGCGTTCTTCTGGCTCGGGCGCCTGGTCGAGTACGATCGCACCGATAGAATCTTCACGGCGCCAACGCAAAAACTGACAGAGGATTACGTCACGGGGAGATTCGGTTAGTGGAGCGACAGGTCCCGCATTTCCACGAGGAGCTCGAGGCGCTGAAAGGCCGTCTGCTCGAAATGGGCGGGCTTGCCGAGGAACGCGTGCGCGCGACCGTCCAGGCGCTGGTCGCGCGGGATGGCTCGATGTTCGACCGGGTGCTCGTCGGCGACGAGCCGCTCAATCAGCTCCACGTCGAAATCGACAACCGCTGCTTCCGCCTGTTGGCGCTGCATCAGCCGATGGCCACTGACCTTCGCGCGATTGTCGCGGCGGTCAAGATCAACACCGATCTGGAGCGGGTCGGCGATCTGGCGGTCAACATCGCGGAGGCGGGCAAACGGTACATCACCCACGCACCGGTCAAGCAGCTGATCGACATTCCCAAGATGGGTGACATCGCGCAGGCCATGCTCCGCGACGCGCTCGATGCCTTCGTCAGACGTGATACCAGTCTGGCGCAGCAGGTGCTGAACGAGGACGATCGGCTCGACAGCCTCAAAACCCAGGTCTTCCGCGATCTCCTCACCTACATGCTGAAGGACCAGGGGACGGTGGAGCCGGCCATCGACCTCATTCTCGTGTCCCGCCATCTGGAGCGGATTGGCGATCACGCGACGAATATCGCCGAAGACGTCATCTTCATGGTGTCGGCGCTCGACGTGCGTCACCACGGGCCGGCGCCCGTCGAATAGGCGCCAACGGTCACCGCCAAGCGCGTCCAAAGCCCAGGGCCGCGAGCCCAAAGGGAGTTATGATTGCTCGGATGGGCAAGGCGCAGCGGTGCGTGCTGTGTCGTAATCGTCCCGTGGATGAGCGGTGGCGGCCATTCTGCAGCGAACGTTGCCGGAACGAGGATCTGGCCCGATGGGCCACCGGCCAGTACCGCGCGGCGACCGAGTCGGAGCCTGTGCCCGACGCCGACCCTGAATCTGAATAAACCGATCCGAGCTATGGCCGAAACGCTGACGATCACCGATAACCGCACGGGCAAGCAGTACGAGCTTCCAATTACCGACGGCACCATTCGCGCCACCGACCTTCGTCAGATCAAGGTTGTCCGGGAGGATCACGGGCTCAGCACCTACGATCCGGCGTTCATGAACACCGCCTCGTGCCGTAGTCGGATCACGTACATCGACGGCGACGAGGGCATCCTGCAGTATCGCGGGTATCCGATCGAGCAGCTGGCCGAACACTCGACCTACCTCGAGACCGCGTATCTGATTCTCTTCGGCGAGCTGCCGACCGAGACGCAGCTCAAGGAGTGGACGACGCAGATCACGCTGCATACGATGCTGCACGAGAACATCAAGAAGCTCATGGAGGGGTTCCAGTACGACGCCCATCCGATGAGCGTGTTCCTCAGCACCGTCGGGGCGTTTTCGACGTTCTACGCGGACGCGAAGAAGATCTTCGACGAGCAATCGCGCAAGAAGCAGATCCACCGGCTGATCGCCAAGGTGCCGACGATTGCCGCCTATGCGTATCGTCACAGCATCGGCCGGCCGTACGTCTATCCCGACAACGACCTGAGCTTCGCCGGCAACTTCCTGAACATGCTGTTCAAGATGACGGAGCTGAAGTATCAGGTGAACCCGACGCTCGAGCGCGCGCTCGAGGTGCTGTTCATCCTCCATGCCGATCACGAGCAGAACTGCAGCACCAGCGCGATGCGCGGCATCGGCAGCTCGCACGTCGATCCCTACTCGGCGCTGGCGGGCGCCGCAGCGGCGCTCTTCGGGCCGCTCCACGGTGGCGCCAACGAAGCGGTGCTCCGGATGCTGAACGAGATCGGGCACGTCCAGAACGTGCCTGGGTTCATCAAGCGGGTGAAGGCGGGCGAAGGCCGGCTGATGGGATTCGGCCACCGCGTCTACAAATCGTACGACCCGCGCGCCAAGATCATCAAGCGAACCGCCGACGCCGTGTTCGAGGTCACGGGGCGCAACCCGCTGCTCGACATCGCGCTCGAGCTCGAACGCATCGCGCTCGAAGACGAGTACTTCGTCACGCGCAAGCTGTATCCGAACGTCGACTTCTACTCGGGCCTCATCTACCAGGCGATGAGCTTCCCGGTCGAGATGTTCCCGGTGCTGTTCGCGATTCCGCGCACGGCCGGCTGGATTGCGCAGTGGGAGGAGATGCTGCTCGACCCGGAACAGAAGATCGCGCGCCCAAAACAGATCTACATCGGGCCGAAGAAGCGGGACTACGTCGGGCTCCAACAGCGAGGTTAGGAGTTGGTGCGAGCGTTCCTTCGATCGCCGTTGCGATGGTGGACAACGCTCGGTGCGGGTCTCGCGCTCACGGCACTGGCATGTAACGCCCCGGAAGCCAGCTCGATGAAATCCGCCACCCGCGAAAGCGCCACCGCACCGACGAGCGATAGCAACCTCGCACCGACCCGCGATAGTACGATCGCACCGACAGACGGCAGCGCAATCGCACCAACACCAGACGCCCAGACCGTACCGAAATCTGTCGCCTTCGATGGCGCCCGCGCCTGGGAGCACCTGCGGCGTCAGGTCGCGTTCGGTCCGCGCCCCTCGGGGACCCCCGCGCTCGCCCAGACGCGAAAATACATCATCGACCAGCTGAGGGCGATCGGCATCGGCGCTCGGGAGCAGGCGTTCATCGGGAGCACGCCGCTCGGCGAGGTGTCGATGGCCAACGTCGTCGCGACCATCCCCGGCAAGCGTCCCGATCGGATCGCCTACGCCAGCCACTACGACACGAAGCTGTTTCGCGAGATCCGGTTCGTCGGCGCCAACGACGGCGCCTCGTCGACGGCCGCGCTGCTCGAGCTGGCGCGCGTCTTCAAGGCGCAGCCGCACGAGTTCACGATCGAGCTGATCTTCTTCGACGGTGAGGAAGCGCGGATGCCCGAGTGGCGCGGGCTCGACAACACCTACGGCAGCCGTCGCTACGTGGAGGACGCCGGCAATACGGGAACGCTGCGCGGCCTGAAGACGCTGGTGCTGCTCGACATGATCGGCGACAAAAACCTGACGATCCGCCGCGATTCGAACTCCACCCCTTGGCTCGTCGACATCATCTGGGCCACCGCCGCGCGCCTGGGCCACCTGTCGACGTTCCCCAACGAACTGACGACGATCGAGGACGATCACATCCCGTTCGCGCGCGCCGGCGTGCCGGTGGTCGACATCATCGACCTCGAGAACCCGACGTGGCACACTGCCCAGGACACGCTCGACAACGTCAGCCAGAAGAGCCTGCAAATCGTCGGCGACGTCGTCGTGGCCGCCGCACCCGAAATCGAAAAGCGCGTCGCGTCCATGAAGTAGACCGGAGGCTTCAGCCTCCGCGAGCATCCCAAGCGCCTGCGTTGACGTAGCTGCTCCGCGAAGCCGTCGTTCCGCGGCCGGACCGCGCTGCGAGGACTTGGGCGGGCCGCGTGACGCGAGGTCCGTGACCTCGCGGTCCCTCAGAGTCTTCTCGCGCGGTCGGCACGATGAGTCGGCCGCTCCACACGGCTTCGCTGCGCAGCTACGTCAACGCAGGCGCGCAGTCATGCTCATCTTGGCTGTTTCCTGCTCCCTGACTCCTGGAACCTGGCCCGGCCCTGAATCCTGATTCCTGAATCCTGATTCCTGTTCTATCCTCACAGCATGAAATACACGCTGAAGGTCAACGGTCGTCCGAACGACGTCGACGTCGACCCCGCCACTCCCCTGCTGTTCGTCCTGAGCGATGACCTCGCGCTGCGGGGACCGAAGTTCGGCTGCGGCCTGGGTCAGTGCGGCGCCTGCACGGTG
>DASRJR010000058.1:0-10319 GCA_035649395.1 Vicinamibacterales bacterium | reverse complement strand
GCGCCCCAGTGCCGCTTGTACTTGCCGCTGTCGGCGTCGAACACGATCACGCGGCGATTGCCGTAGCCGTCGGCCACGTAGATCTCATTGGCGGCGGGATCGGGATAGATCTTCGCGGCGCGCCAGAGATTCTCGGTGTCGTTGCTGCCGTTGTGGACGCCGTGCTTGCCGATCTGCAGCAGGAACTTGCCGCCCTTGGTGAACTTGAGGATCTGCGTGTCGGTGTTGTCGTTGCCGCCGATCCACACGTTGCCCTTGTGGTCGACCGTGATGCCGTGATTGCTGACTGGCCACTCGTAGCCCGTGCCAGGGCCGCCCCACGAGCCGACGAGGTTGCCGGCCTGGTCGAACTCGAGCACCGGCGGTGCCACCTTGCAGCAGATGCCTATCTGCGGCTTCATGTCCGCCGCTTTGAAGTTGTCGTCGACACTCTGCGGACGATGAATCACCCAGACGTGATCCTGGGCGTCGACGGCGAGGCCGATCGTCGAGCCCATCACCCAGTGATTGGGCAGCGGTTTCGGCCAGAATGGGTCGATTTCGAAGATAGGGGCCTGAACCGTGGAACCGGCACCGGACCCCGACCCGGTCGACGGCCCCTGGCCAACAGCGCCAGCGACGCACAGCACGACGAACAGGAAGACCGACGCGGCACGTTTCATGGCTTCCTCCGGCCGTAAAGAATAGCTCCGGTGCGCGCCGAAGTGTGGCATGCTTAAAGACCGCCGTCGTACACCCTGGTATCGGGCTCCGGACTCACCACGCGCCGACGTGCGCGACAGGAGTTGCCCCATGGGTCATCCACGTTTTTGGGTGTCGTCTCTCGCGGTCGGGTGCGCCCTTGTCGTGCTACCCGCTCGCGCCGGCGCCGACGTCCCCGCCAATCCGACGTTCTCCAAGCACATCGCGCCGATCTTCCAGGAGAAGTGCGAGGCGTGTCACCGGCCCGAGTCGATCGCGCCGATGTCGCTGCGCACCTTCCAGGAGAGCCGGCCCTGGGCCCGCTCGATCAAGGCCAAGGTCGAATCGCGTCAGATGCCGCCGTGGCACATCGACAAGACCGTCGGCATCCAGGAGTTCAAGCACGATCGATCGCTCAGCGACGATCAGATTGCGACGATCGTGAAATGGGTCGACAGCGGCGCGCCGGAAGGCGACCCCAAGGACATGCCGCGCGCGAAGGAGTGGCCCGATGGCCAGGCCTGGGTCTACGCGCCCCTCTTCAATCAGAAAGAACCCGACCTGATCATCCGCTCGACGGCGTGGACGCAGCGGAAGGGCGTCAACGACACCTGGTGGAAGCCGGTCGTGCCAACCGGGCTTACCGAGCCGCGATGGGTGCGTGCGATCGAGGTGCGTCCCGCCACGGTAAGGGGACGCAAGATCACCCACCACGCCAACTCGGATCTCATTCAGGACGAGCCAGGTGAGGTGACGCAGGCTGGTCCCGGCCGTTTCATGGAATGGGCCGTCGGCAAAGAAGGGGAGATCATGCGGCCGAACAGCGGCAAGCTGATGCTGCCCGGCTCACGCATCGTCTGGGATATCCATTACTCGGCGTCGCGTGACGAAGACATCACCGACGTGGTCGAGATGGGAATCTACTTCTATCCGAAGGGGCAGGAGCCGAAGTACCGGCAGCATCTGCTGCGCATGGGGAGAACCGGCGAAGGGGCCGTTGATATCCCGCCGAACTCGATTGCGACGACCGAGTCGTTCTATCCGCTCAAGCAGGCGGCGCGCATCGAGAGCTTCCAGCCGCACATGCACTTGCGCGGGAAGGCGATGTCGCTCGAAGCGATTCTCCCTTCCGGGCAGACGGTGTTGCTGAGTCACGTCGACCAGTTCACGTTCAATTGGCACGCGTCGTACGTCTACGCCGATGATGCCGCGCCGCTCGTGCCGAAAGGGACGGTGATGAAAGTGACGTCGTGGCACGACAACACGACGGCGAACAAGAACAACCCCGATCCGAACGTCTGGGTTGGGTACGGCGATCGGACGGTCGACGAAATGGCCCATGCGTGGGTCAATGTCACGTATCTCACCGACGCGGAATACGCCGCCGAAGTTGCCGCACGCCGCGCGCACCTCACGTCGAGTGGGACGCGCTAACAAAACCGAAATGGGGTCGGGAGTCATTTTTCGCGAAACGTAAAAAGACTCCCGACCCCATTTCCCCCACCATGAGATCGCAGCGATTCGCACTGGCGGGTGTCGTCGTGACAGTAATGGTCGGCGCTATGACGGTTGCCGCGCAGGTGACGCGCGCGCCGCTGGTGCTGGAGCCGCTCGGCTCCAAAGGCGAGGCGATCTTCGCCGCGCTCGAAGGATGGGGACCGGACAAGAGCGGCGGCGACACCGTCATCCTGCTTGGTTACTACAACCGCAACAAGACGCAGGAGCTCACGATTCCGATCGGGCCGGACAACCGCATCGAGCCTGGCGGCCCCGATTACGGTCAACCCACGTACTTCTATCCAGGCCGACAGCACGGCGTCTTCGCGATCAAGGTGCCGAAGGATTTCGGCGCGCAGAAGTTGACGTGGACGTTGACCGCCAACGGCCAGACGACATCGGTCACGTTCTGGCTCAACCCGGCGTATTGGGTGAACTTCTTCAAGCACCCCGCCAATGGCAACGAGCCGCCGGTGATCAAGTTCGCGTCCGACGGCGCGACCATGACCGGCCCCCCGGTCGGATTTGCGCAAACGCTGTCGGGCGCCGTTGGCCAGCCGATTCAGCTCGCGTTGTGGGCGTCGGATGTACCGACGAAGGTGACGGAAGGCGAAGATGCGCTCGCGGTTCGCAATCGCGCCTCCGCTGCAGCGCGCGGCAATCAGGACGCGGTGGCGATCATCAACGGCCAGGTGATCGGCGGCGCGGGAAGTCCCTCGACTGCGGGGGCATTGCCACGCGACGCGGCACCCGCGAACGCGCCGGATATCACCGTGAACTGGCGGAAGCATCGCGGCGCTGATGTCGCGTTCGCACAGCCGCGCATCCCGCTCGTGACGAAGAAGAACGCGACCTTGTTCCTCGAAGCGGCGACCACCGCTACGTTCTCCTCGCCAGGCGAGTACGTCGTCCGGGCTCAGGTCAACGATACGTCCGGCGACGGCGGTGGCGGCGACCAGTGCTGCTGGACGACCGCTCTCGTTCGCGTGAACGTCAAATAGTTGCAGTGTAGGCCGGGTCTTTAGACCCGGCGCCATCACAACCCGAGGATCCGCGCCGGATTTGCCTTCGCCATCCGATCAATTTCCTGCGCCGCGATCCCCCTCGCGCGCATCGCCGCGAGGAACGCCGCAAAACCATCCGCCGGCAGCGCGTTCCCCTTCTGGCCAAGATCCGACGACAGGATACAGAACTCCGGCCCGATGGCTTTGATTGCCGCCGCGAACCGATCCATACGCGCGCCGGCATCCGCCGCGTCGAGACTGCCGCCGACGAACTCGATGAACGCGCCGAGCTGAGCGGCTTCTTTCATCCTCGGGATGTCCATGACGATGGGCGGGTTCATCGCGTGCGTCACGACCATGCGTCGAGCGCCCTGCCGGCGGCCCTCGCGCACGAGCATCAACACCTCATCGGACGAGGAATGACCGGTCGCGAGCACGAGGTTGTTCTTCGCGATGATGGCGATCACGTCTCGAACCGGCGGCAGCAGCGCGCCGTCCTTCGACACGCTCACGAACGGGCGGCTCTCCTTCGAGTAGCGCACCTGATTCTCGGCATCGAACGTCGGCATCCAGACGAAGCGGCCCCAGCCGCCCGATTGCTGCACCATGTATTCGACCGCCGCTGGGTTGATCCCGCCAACCGTGAGATTGAGATCGATGCCGCCGAAGACCTCGATGCCGGGCACGGCCTTGCGCACGACATAGGCGAGGCCAGCGGTCGGCTCGTAATGGTTCTTCAACACGATGGCGCGCATGCCGCGCTCGCGCGCGAACATGGCCGCGTCGATCGCGTCGAGCGAGCGCGGGTTCTTGTCAGGGAAGCTGTGAAGGTGGATGTCGATCGCGCCTCGCAGCAGCTCTGGATTCGCGGGCGGCTGGTTCGTTTGGCCGGCCGATGTCAGCCCGAATGCGATGACGAGGAGCGCCGCCGGCGTGAGCGTCTTCATGTCGAGTGCTCCTGATCAGCGTCGTTTCTCTGGCAACGCAAATACCCATACCGACGCTCCACGGTCCGGTGGATTGCGAATCTCCGGCACCAGCACCGGGAATGTCGCGGCCTGCGCGCCGCCGTTGCCGACGACCATCGCGACATACTGCCGGCCGTTCACGGTGTAGGTGATCGGCGCGTTGCTCGGCACGTCGCCGAGACGCGTCTGCCACAGCTTCGCGCCAGTGTTGTCGTCGTAGGCGGCAAACATGCGATCGAGCGCGCCGGCAAAGACGACGCCGCCCGCTGTCGCAAGCGTGCCCGTCGTCGTTGGCGCGCGCTGTCGATCGGTCCAGACCGACTTGCGCGTCTCGAGGTTGATCGCCTGGATGCGGCCGTAGAGGCCATCGCTGTTCGGCCGCGGACGCAAACTCCAGCGAACGCCGGTCGACAGGCTGCCGCGGCCGCCGGGCGCGACCGGCGTCAGATCCATGCACGACTCCACGAGCGGCACGTAGAGCACCTTCGTGCGCGGGTTGTAGGACGAGGGCAGCCACGATTTGGCGCCGCCGGCATGCGGGCACACGAACTTCGTCTGGCCATCGCCGGGCACGAGCGTCTCGTCGATGATCTTGTCGCCCGTCTTCGGATCGATCGACTTCACGAGATTGGTCAATCCGAGATCCATCGAGAAGACGTACTTGCCGGTGTCGGCCTCCATCGCATCGAAGATCGCCTGCTTGCCACCGGTGACGACGACCGTCTTCGGCTTGCCGCCGACGGGGAGCTGCACGACGTGGCGCTCGAACGCCCAGTCGAGATCCCATTGATCGTTCGGCTGATGTTGAAAGAACCAGACCAGCCGGCCCGTGTCGACGTTGATCGCCAGCGTTGAATCCGTGTAGAGGCCGTCGTTGGTGACGCCCTCGTCGCCGCGATTGCGCAGCGGCCCGGTGTCGTAGGTCTGTGCCGGTCCGAAGAACGCGAGATTGAGCGCGCGGTCGTAGCTGCCGGGCACCCAGACCGACGCGCCGTTGCGTCTCTCGATTGGGAGCCCGTTCCAGCTGTTGCCGCCGAACTCACCCGGCAGCGCGATCGTCGAGAACCGCCAGGCGAACTTGCCCGTGGCGGCATCGAGGGCGACGATGAAATTTCCGCCCGGTGCGCGGCCAGTGGTACCGACCATGACCTTCCCGTTGGCGACGAGCGGTCCGCCGGTGAGGCCATAGCCGGCCTTGGCGTCGGCAATCTGCTGATCCCAGATCACTCTGCCCGTCTTGGCGTCGAGCGCGACGATGTGAGTGTCGGATGTGGGGACGTACACGCGCGTGCCGTAAATCGCGATGCTGCGTTTGACCGACGGTGCGCGGTCCTTCGGCAGCCGGTGCGAGTACTGCCAGAGCAGATCTCCTGTTGCCGCGTCGAGCGCCTGCACTTTGTCGCCGTAGGCGTGCACGAACATGACGCCGTCGTGCACGATTGGCGTCACCTCATTCGGGCCGTTCGGGAGCGCCCAGCTCCACGCCAGCCGCAGGTCGTTCACGTTCTCACGCGTAATCTGCGCGAGTGGGCTGAAGCCCTGGGCGTCGAAGGCACGGCGCCACGTCAGCCACTCGCCGTCGGCCGGCGCGCTCAACATCGCATCAGTAACTGGAGTCAGTCGGTCGAGCGGGTTGGCGCGCGGAGGCGGAGGCGGCAGCGGCACGCCAACCGTCAGACCGCCACCCGGTCCGCCGACAGCCGCTGGCAGCGCAGAGGCTCTCAGTATGGCCACGTCAGCGGACAACGGACGACCGGCTGCGATGACACCGTTTTCCCGGGCGAGGAACGCCAGCAGCTGCACGTAGGTGTCCTCGCCGAGCGAGTCGGGCGCCGCCGGCGGCATCGTCCGCAGGTGCGTGAACAGCGTGTCGAGTGGCTTCGCGCCCCAGCGCAGCCTGAACTCGACGCCCTTCAACGGCGGTGCGAACTCGCCGTCATCGAGGTTGGCGCCATGACATGACGCGCAGCTGCGATCGTAGGCCGCCTTGCCTTGCGCGCCCTGCGCGTCGGTGAAGCTCGGCGTCGCCAGACCCTGGGCCACGAGAGCATCCGATACGACCAGAGCTGCGGCGACGCATAATGCCGCGCTCGCACACAACAGTCCGCGTGAGGTCAGGAGAGTCATCAAAACACCCCGGCACAGCTTACGCCACAACACGGCCCCGGCGGGCGGGGCATCGCCTCATGTTGCCGATTCGAGCGACGCCGCGATCACGCTCATCGCATCGAGCACCGTTCGCCACTTCTGCTCTTCGAACGAGCCCGGGAAAATCACGAAACCCGTTGGCTGCCAGAGCGCTCTCAGCCAGCCGTCTTCGACGTTCAGCAGGATGTCGTTGGCGGCGATTGTGAAGAGCGCCCGGCGGCCTGTGTCATCTCGCGTGCGAGCCTCGATGCCATCGTAGGTGAGCGTCTGCTCGCCACCGACGCGCATCGCGATGATCAGAGAGCCCTGCGTGTAGCGTCCTCGTTTCAGCTGTAGCGTTCCTGCCACCTCCCGTCCGCGAAGGGCTCCGGTCACAGACGACAGGCCGAAGAAGACGCTCAACGATCCTCGGTGCAGCACCGGCCGGTCCAGCAGTCGGGCGAACTCCGGCAGAAACCGCTCGCCGATGGCGAGGAGCCACCAGACGATTGCAACGACGCCGGCAAACAGGAGCAGCGCGAACAGGTGTGGCGCTCTACCGTTCTGCGGCCCGCGCCCCACTGAGGATGTTGCGCAGCGCGTAGTTGCCTTCGTGGCAGGCGTATTCGTAGATCGGCGTCTGCACCCGTTTCATCGGGACGGCCGCGGTCCACGGCTTCGTCCAGGTCTTCGGATCGTCGACCGTGAACTCATAGAGCAGCGTGTCGGCATCGACGCGCGTCAGGCGCTCGACCAGATGCAGGCTGGCGCTCGACCCGCGAAAGCTCGTCTCGCGCAGGAAGTTCGTCGTGTCGATGACGAGCGTGCGCCCGTCCCATCGGCCGATCGAGTCTCCCTTGTATTGGCGCAAGTGTGACGGCAGATGCGGCCGGCCGTCGATCGGCACGATGCGCGCGTCGTGAACCATCTCGACGACGAGCGTGACGTAGCCGGGCGACTGCGCGATCTGCACGTGATTGTTGTACGCGCCCGGCGTCATCGGCGGTCCTGCGTTGAAGCCAAGGATGCAGCGGTCGGCCAGTGAGCGGTCCAGCGGCGAGTCGGCGCGCACGCGGCCCAGCTGCTCCTCGCGCGCGACAGCGGCCTGCGCATCGAGGCGCTGCTGCGCGTCCGGCGTCAGCGGCGGAATGCGGCCGTCGGGCGGATCGATGACGAGCGAGGTCCGTTTGGAGCCGATGATCTTGTTGCCGCGCTCGTACCAGAACTCGTTGTAGGGAATGACGCTCCCGGGCAGATACTGCGCGCCGCCTTTCTTCGAGTCGATCAGATCGCGGTTCTGACGAAGGTTCTCTTCGCGCTCGAACGCGACCGCCTCCTCGTCGGTGAAGGTTTGCTTGTTGCCGAGCCCGCTCGGGCGCTCGAGCGGCGTGATCGTGCTGAAGTCCCAGACGCCCTCCAGATCGAACTGGCCGTCTGGTGTTCGTGACGGAGTCCAGTTGCTCGCCGGCTTCGGGCTCGATCCGCTCTGTCCGACGACGACGACGCCGCAACCGACCACCACGATGAGGGCGAAGACGTGCGATCGCATGGACATTCTCCTATCGAGGCAGCTTCTGCTTCAGCTCCTCGAACCAGTTGACGACTACGTTGATCTGGGTCCTGGTCGTGGCGTCACTGTCGGCCGAGACGACTCCGACGAACTTGCCGTCAGGTGTGATGTCGTGGCTCCGTCGTCCGGCGTTCGACATGCGATCGGTGAACGAGCTCGGGAGCTCCTCAGGCTTGCCAAATGTGAACGCCGCCTCGGTCGTCACGGGAAGCGACACGAACTCGCCAGTGGTCAATCGACGAAAGAACAGTGTCTTGCCGTCGCCGGCCCACGTCGGGTGGATGCCGTTGTCGATCGGAAACTTCGCACCGGTCGTCGGAAACGGTTCGATGGTCACCCCTGAGGCGCGATTGATCACGGACCGGTAGGCGAGCCAGCGTCCGTTCGGACTGAGCGTCGCATCGATTGCGTATGTGGCCGTAATGTCACCGACCCGAGTCACCTGTTTGTCAGAGACGGAGAGTCCCGACAAAGTCCGTTGTCCATCCTTGACGATTTCGAATAGCAGTGTCCGGCCATCGGGTGTCCAGGCGTCCGGCACGTGTTCGATGCCCGCCTCCGCTGTCGTCAGTCGCTCGGCTGTTTGGCTACCATCGGCGGGCTGCCGCCAGATGCCTCGATTGCCCTCGCGATCCGACTGAAAGGTGAGCGATCGACTATCTGGCGACCAGACCGGCGTTCGGTTCCGTCCCGCCGACGTGAGTTGGCGAAGCGCGCCGCCCGATCGCTCGTAGACCCAGACGTCTGTCGACGCAGCGTTGTCGACTTGGAGCGCGATCCGTTTGCCATCCGGCGACACGCGTGGAAACTGATACGCGTTCGGTAGGAGCTTGAGGCGTTCGAGACCCTGTCTGGGATCGAGCACGGCCAGATCGTATTGGACCGCAGTGGTCGGCGGGCCTGGGATGTACACCAGCGAACCGGTATCGGAGACATCGAAATACGCCGCCCTCGTCGCTGCGCCACCGACGAACGACGGTCGGCGCACACCCTCGAGGACAGGCACTTCCTCGCCGCTAGCTTCCAGCCGATCCAGATCGAAGCGCTTCGCGAACAGGATGCCCTGGCGTGTGTACACGATGTGCCCCGTGTTCACGTACCGGGGCGCTGATCCATTGGCGACCAGGACCTTCCGTTGGTCCGAGCCGACTGCCTGGACGACGACTTGGCCTTCGGCCCTGTTGACTTGATCGATACCCTCACGGGAGTCGGTGACGACATCGAACAGAACCGCACGGCCGCCTGGCAGCAGCTGGACATCCCATGGTGTGCCGTCCGTCACGTTGAGCAACAGCCGCGGCTCTCCACCGTCCGGCGACAGACGCATAATCCGCAGCGTCCCCGGAGTGATGATGCCGCGGGCGGGAAAGCCAAGGGCCGTTCCTTGACCGAGCTGGATGAAAACGATTCCCTCCCGCTCCCAACTCATCGTGCCGACCATTCCACAAGCTTCGCACAGCGTGATCGGTGCGCCGCCAGTAACGGCGATACGCCTCAGGCTCGCGGGTCGTCCACCCATGTACGCGATCGAGCGACTGTCAGGAGAGAACACCGGTGACGCGATTTGGCCTGCCACGACTTCCGTGCCGGTGAGCGGTGCGGCGGCGAGGTCTTCCAACGCCCGGACATAGAGGCGTCGATCGGCAATGAACGCGACGCGTCTTCCGTCGGGCGAGATTGCCAGCGGCCGAGCGCCGGTCTCGTAGAGGCGGTGGTTCTCGAGCGGAATCGCGAATCTGGTGATGGAGGCAACCGGTGCGGACGGCCGTCGGCTCCACATCGACAAACCGACGATGAGGCCGCCAAGCGTGAGCGCGGCGGCTCCGACGATGGCGAACTGCCAGAGAGGAAACGCGCGCAGTCGATTCGCTCCATCGCTTGGCTCGTCGCGCGGTTTTACCAAGGCCTCTTCGATCTCGAGCCGCGCATCGGCGGCATCGGCAAGTCGGCGCTTGCGATCCTTCTCGAGACACCGTCGAAGCAGCGTGCGAATCGCGCGTGGCGTCGACGATGGCAGCGCGCTCCAGTCCGGATCGGCGCGCAGGACGGCGGCCAGCGTATCGCTCACATCGTCGCCCGGAAACGTGCGCGTGCCGGTCAACATCTCGAAGAGCACGCAACCAAACGCCCAGAGGTCGCTGCGCTTGTCGGCCTCGCGTCCTTTGGCCTGCTCCGGCGACATGTACGCCGCCGTGCCCAGCATCACGCCGACTTGCGTGATAGCGGGAGTCGTGATGGTGGCTGCGGCCGTGAGCCCTGCGACTGAGGCCTGGGGCCTAGGGCCTGGGGCCTGGGCGAGCTTGGCGAGCCCAAAGTCGAGTACCTTCACCATCCCATCCGGCCGCACCTTGATGTTGGCCGGCTTCAGATCGCGATGGATGATGCCCTGCTCGTGCGCGGCCTCGAGCGCTTCCGCGATCTGTCGCGCGATCGGCAGAGCGTCATCGGTCGATAGCGGTCCCTGCGCGATGC
>DASRJR010000057.1:0-3942 GCA_035649395.1 Vicinamibacterales bacterium | reverse complement strand
TCGGCAATGTCGGCGAGACGTCGCGTCCGATCCTTCTCGAGACATCGTCGAAGGAGCGTCCTGATCGAGCGCGGCGTCGATGCTGGCAGCCTCGTCCAGTCGGGCTCCTTCGTCAGGACGAGCGCCAGCGTGTCGGAGACCTCGTCGGCGACGAAGGTGCGAACGCCCGTGAGGAGCTCGTAGAGCACACAGCCGAACGCCCAGATGTCGGCGCGCTTGTCCACGCTCTTCCCGCGCGCTTGTTCGGGCGCCATGTAGGCGGCCGTCCCCAGGATGACGCCGACACCGGTCATGGCTGGCGTGGTGATGGTCGGCGACAGCGAGTTCGACTGGATGCGCGTCTCCTCGCCGCCCTCGATCGCCTTGGCCAGACCGAAGTCGAGCACCTTGACCACGCCCTCAGTCGTGATCTTGATGTTGGCCGGCTTCAAGTCGCGATGGACGATGCCCTTTTGATGGGCGGCATCGAGCGCCTCGGCGATCTGTCTGGCGATTGACCAGGCCGCGTCCTGGTCCACTGGCCCGAGCGCGAGACGATCGGCGAGCGTTTCGCCAGGCACCATCTCGAGCACGAGGAACGTGACTCCGCCCGTTCGCTCGAGTCCGTATATGGCGGCGATGTTCGCGTGGGTGAGCGAGGCCAGCACACGCGCCTCGCGTTCGAATCGGGCAATCCGTTCGGCGTCGGCGGCGAACGCATCCGGCAGGACCTTGATGGCGACCTCGCGCTCGAGCGTGGTATCGCGCGCGCGAAAGACTTCGCCCATACCGCCCGCGCCGAGCGGAGACAGCACCTCGTACGATCCGAGCCTGGTCCCTATCGTCAACGACACGAGCGCGCCGATTCTGTCATAACGTCAACCGCTGAAGGCGCCGCGAGGCTAGAATCGAAAAGATATCCATGGATGAATAAGAGGTACTCGCGTGGACCCGATCGCGCTCCATGCCCACAATCCGGGCCCATACACCGGCGACGGCAACTGGACGTGGCTCATACCGGGCCGCGTGACGACGCTCATCGACGCCGGTACTGGTGAAACGGCGCACCTGGACGAAGTCGAACGAGCGCTGGACGGAGCGCCGCTCGGCCAGGTGCTCGTCACGCACGCGCACGGCGACCACATCTCCGGTGCGCCGGCGCTCGCGGCGCGGTTTCCGGGTGCCCGTTTTCGCAAGATGCCATGGTCCGACCGTGACACGCGCTGGCCCGTTCCGTGGGAGCCGATCACCGCAAACGAGCAGATTGCTGCCGGCGACGAGACGCTCGTCGCCGTGCACACGCCTGGGCACGCGCCCGATCACCTGTCGTTCTGGCACGAGCCGACGCGCATCCTCTTCTGTGGCGATCTCGCGGTCAAGGGTACGACCGTGTTCATCCCGTCGAATACGCGAGGCGATCTCGCCGACTACCTGGCGTCGCTCGAGCGGGTGATTGCGATGCAACCGTCGCGGCTGCTGCCCGCGCACGGGCCGATTATCGAAGACCCGCGCACCGTGCTGCGCGGCTACATCGACCACCGTCGCGAGCGCGAGCGGCAGATTCTCACCGCGCTGGAGCACGGCGCGCTGACGCCTGACGAGCTGGTCGCGCGCATCTATCGCGATCTCAATGAACACCTCATGCCGATGGCGCGCGAAAGCATCGTCGCGCATCTGGTGAAGCTGGCACGCGAAGGGCGCGCCGGCCGCCGCGGCGAGGCGTGGCATATCATTGGGCCATGAATCAGGTCGTCGACTTCATCAACGTGAACCGGGACCGCTATGTCGAGGAGTTGAAGCAGTACCTCGCGATCCCGAGTATCAGTGCGCTGCCGCAACACTCGGGCGACGTCCGCCGCGCCGCTGAGTGGACCGGTGACGCGCTGCGAACCGTCGGCATGGAGAACGTGCGGCTGATCGACACGCCCGGCAACCCGGTCGTCTACGGCGACTGGATGCACGCACCGGGCAAGCCGACGATTCTCTTCTACGGGCATTACGACGTGCAGCCGGTCGATCCGGTGGAGCTGTGGACCAGCCCGCCGTTCGAGGCGACCGTGCGCGACGGCGAGATCTACGCGCGCGGCGCCGCCGACGACAAGGGCCAGGTGTTCATGCACATCAAGGCGGTCGAGGCGCACATCAAGCAGGCGGGCAACCTGCCGATCAACATGAAGTTCTTCATCGAGGGCGAGGAAGAAGTCGGCAGCGTGCACCTCGACGACTTCGTGCGTTCGCACAAGCAGGACCTCGGTGCCGACGTCGTGGTCATCTCGGACTCGCCGATGTTCGACCGGGGGATCCCGTCGATTTGCTACGGGCTTCGCGGGCTCACCTATTTCCAGATCGATCTTCGCGGCACCAGGAGCGACCTGCACTCGGGCTCATTCGGCGGCGCCGTCGCGAACCCGGCGTTCGTGCTGGCGCAGCTGCTGGCTCAGATGAAGGACCGCAGCGGCCGCATCAGGATTCCGGGCTTCTACGATGCGGTGCGTCCGTTGAGCGATGCCGAGCGAGCGGAGTGGAAGAAGCTGCCGTTCAACGAGACCAAGTACCGCAAGGAACTGGGTGCGCCGAAGCTGTTCGGCGAGACCGGCTATTCGACTCTGGAGCGCGTCTGGGCGCGCCCGACGTTCGAGGTCAACGGACTGCTCTCCGGCTTCACCGGCGAAGGGGCGAAGACGGTGCTGCCCGCGGCCGCAATGGCGAAGGTCAGCATGCGGTTGGTGCCCGATCAGGAACCGGCGAAGATCGGCGATCTGTTCGAGGAGTACGTGAAGAAGATCTGTCCGAAGACGGTCGAGCTGAAGATTACGCGCATGCACGGCGGCAAGCCGTGGATGACCGAGTTCGACAACAAGTTCGTGCGCGCGGCCGGCCGCGCGATCGAACGTGGCTTCGGCCAGGCGCCGGTGTTCAATCGTGAGGGCGGATCGATTCCCGTGGTGTCGACCTTCCAGCAGGAGCTCGGCCTCCCGAGTGTGTTGTTCGGCGTCGGCCTTCCCGACGAGAACGCGCACGCGCCGGACGAGCGACTTGATCTCGGCAACTTCCACAACGGCATCATCGCATCGGCGTACTTGTATGAGGAGATCGCCCAACTGGAACAATAGCCTCGGGATTGCGGGGACCGTGCTTCTCGCGGTCGGCGTGACGGCCGCGGCGGCTCAAACGACGCCGCCCGATCAGCCGGCGGTCACCGTGCGCGGACAGACGTATACGCCGCGGTCGATCCTCGAGCGCAACATGGGGACGGACGCTGATCAGACGACGGCGTTCACGCCGCACCAGGTGATCGGCAACGTCTACTACGTCGGCACGCGAACGCTCAGCTCGTTTCTCATCACGACTCCCGACGGTCACATCCTGATCAACAGCACCTACGAGCGGAACGTGCCGACGATCGAGAAGTCGGTCGCACAGCTCGGCTTCAAGTTCAGCGACATTCGCATCCTGCTCGGGACGCACGCGCATGGCGACCATCAGGAGGGCGACGCGCTGGTGAAGGAGCGTTCCGGGGCACAGGTGATGGTCATGCGTGAGGACGTCCCCGCGCTCCAGGCGATCAAGCCCGGTGGCAAGGCGCACCCGATCGATCGCCAATTGAAAGATGGCGACCAGGTGACCTTGGGCGGGACCACGCTGGTCGCGCATCTGACCGCGGGCCACACGCGCGGATGCACCACGTGGACGATGACGGCGCAGGATGGCGGCCGCAGTTACAACGTCGTGTTCGCCTGCAGCTACCGCGCGCCGGCGATGGTCACCGCGGACGTCGAGAGCGAGTTCAACCGCACGTTCACGCTCCTGCGGTCGCTGCCGTGCGATGTGCCGCTGGGCGATCACCCCGCGCAGTACACCATGGCGGCGAAATACGCGCGCGTGAAAGCCGGCGCGCCGAATCCCTTCATCGATCCGATGAACTGCTGGGCCGAGGCCGAGATTCAGGAGGCGATGTTGCGC